>DATLPO010000134.1:0-3384 GCA_035535675.1 Candidatus Limnocylindria bacterium | reverse complement strand
GAGGACGTGGACCTGCACAGGCCGTTCATCGACACCGTCACGCTCGCGTGCGAGAAGTGCGGCGGGCTCATGAAGCGGGTGCCGGAGGTGCTCGACACCTGGTTCGACTCCGGCTCGATGCCATTCGCTCAGCGCGGCCATCCCCGCCACGGGAACCTGGAGTTCGAGGAGTCCTTCCCAGCCGACTTCATCACCGAGGCGATGGATCAGACCCGCGGGTGGTTCTATTCGCTGCTCGCAATCTCGACCCTGCTTTTCAAGCAAAACGCGTATCGCAATGTCATCTGTCTCGGACTCGTGGTCGACCCGAAAGGCAAGAAGGCGTCGAAATCGCGCGGCAACGTGCTCGACCCCAACTACCTCTTTGACAACTTCGGCTCGGACGCCGTGCGCTGGTACTTCTTCACATCGACGCAGGTCGGCGAGAACTACCGTACGAGCACTGACACCCTGAGGGAGACCGTCCAGCAGTTCTTCATCCCGCTGTGGAACTGCTACTCGTTCTTCGTCACCTATGCACGGCTCGACAACTTCGACCCCGCCCAGCAGCAGGTGCCCCTCAACGAACGCCACGTCCTCGATCGCTGGCTTCTGTCGAGGCTGAGCGGGCTTAACTCGTCGGTTACCGACGGGCTCGATAAATACGACGCCGTCGAGCCGGCCCGGCGCATTCAGCGATTCGTCGACGACCTCTCGAACTGGTACATCCGGCGCTCGCGCAGGAGGTTCTGGAAGTCAAAGTCGGACAGGGACAAGCTGGCCGCCTACCAGACCTTGTTCGAAGCCCTGACCACCATGTGCAAGCTTATGGCTCCATTCGTCCCCTTCATGGCGGACGCGATGTACAGGAACCTTGCCGAAGGCGCCTCTGTCCACCATGCAGACTTTCCCGAGCCGTCGACCGCGCACGACCCGGACGTCGAGAAGAACATGGCGCTGGCCCGGCAGGCGGTCGAGCTTGGGCTCGCAGCACGGGACGCCGCGCGCATCAAGGTCCGGCAGCCGCTGGCCTCGATCTCCCTACCCGGCGATCCGCTTCCCGAGGAGATCGCCGCGATCGTCCGAGAGGAGCTCAACGTGAAGCAATTGATCTTCGGGGCGCCAGATGTGAAGCTCGACACCACAATCACCGAGGAGCTGCGACTCGAGGGCCTCACCCGCGAGGTGGTGCGGCTGATCCAGGACCGGCGCAAGCAGCTGGGCTTGAATGTCGAGGATCGCATCCACACTCGCTATGAAGCAGATGGCATGCTCGTGCGCGCGATCGAGAAGCACGCGGATTACATAAAGAATGAGACGCTGTCGGTCACGCTCGAGAAGGGGCGTGCTGATGGCTTCGAGGGCGAGCAGCAGATGCTGGAAGGAGAACAGATCTGGATAGGTCTCAAACGCGCCTGAACACAGGCCGCGTTCTGTTCGCTGCCATCGCACTCGTGGTGTTTGCGTTGGACCGCCTGACGAAAAGCCTCGTTAATGCCAACGTCCCGTATGGCACCGAGGTCCCGGTGATCGGCCAGCTTGTCGCAATCACCAACGTGCGCAACTCGGGCGCGGCGTTCGGTATCGCTCCCGCGCTCACCTGGATCTTTCTTGTCGCATCGGTGGTGGTCGCGATCGGCCTCGCGGTTTACGTGGCGCGCAATCCCGGCAACCTGCCAGCTGACGCCGTCCTCGGGCTGATCATGGGCGGGACGCTGGGCAACGGTTTCGAACGGATCACGTATGGGACGGTCACCGATTTCATCAACGTTCATTTCTGGCCGGTGTTCAACGTGGCGGATTCGGCCATCAGCATCGGTGTGGTCGCCCTGCTCGCCGGGTACGTGCTACGCAAGCCCGACACCGCCTGATCGCGCCGGCCGCGGCGACACGGCTCGACCGCTTCCTCGCGGAGCAGGGGGCCGAGCTCAGCCGCTCGGCTGCCGCACGCCTGATCAAGGGACATCTCGTTCTGGTCAACGGTAGACCCGCCGATCCCGCAGATCGAGTGGCAGCGGGTGACGTGGTCGAGTTCGAGATCCCGGAGGCCTATGTTGCCGAGGCTGCCGCCGAAGCGATTGCGCTCGAGGTGGTGTACGAGGACGAAGACCTCGCTGTCATCAACAAGCCGGCCGGCATGGTCGTCCATCCGGCGCCGGGCCATTACACGGGGACTCTTGTCAACGCGCTCCTGGGCCGCGGCGGCAGCTGGTCGGCGGTTGGTGGCTCGACTCGGCCAGGGATCGTCCATCGGCTCGACAAGGGAACGTCAGGGCTGATCGTCGTCGCGCGGAATGACGTGAGCCACCGAGCGCTTTCGTCACAGCTCAAGGACCGCTCGCTCAGCCGGACATACATGGCGATCGTGCGAGGCAAGGTGAGGGAGGATGCAGGCGAGCTGGAAGGGCCGATCGGGAGGGATCCCAGGGAGCGTAAGCGGATGGCCGTGGTCAAAGAGGGAAGGTTTGCCCGCACCCGCTACGAGGTGGTAGAGAGGCGGCGCGGGCATACTCTCCTGCGCTGTGACCTCGACACAGGGCGCACCCATCAGATCCGCGTTCACCTGGCAGCGCTCGGACATCCGATCGCGGGCGACGTCGAGTACGGCGGCCGCAAGGCCGACGAGCCGCAGCGCCCGATGCTTCATGCCTGGCGCCTTCGACTGCTCCACCCGAGAACGAAGGCCGAGATGAGCTTCGAGGTGTCGCCACCCGCCGATTTCGAGGCATTCTGGGCCTCACTCAGATGACGAAGCGTCGCGGTCTTCTCGTCGTGATCTCCGGGCCCTCAGGCGTGGGCAAGGACACGATCATCAAGCGCCTGCTCAAGCTCGACCCACTGCTGACGTACTCGGTTTCCTGCACCACACGCGCTCCGCGTCCGGGCGAGGTGGATGGCGTTCATTACAGGTTTGTGAGCCGGGAGGAGTTCAAGGAGCTGGTCGGGAAAGGCCACTTCCTCGAGCACGCCTCTTATAACGAACACCTTTACGGCACGCCGGCCGGTCCCGTGGAGGAAGCCAGGGCGGCAGGCCACGACATCCTGCTGAAGATCGAGGTCCGGGGCGCCCAGCAGGTGCGCGAGGGCGTGAGCGACGGCCTCTTCATCTTCATCGCCCCGCCAAACGATGAGGAGCTGGCGCGCCGCCAAGCGCTGAGGGGCGGCGAGTCCGAAAAGGACATGGCCGAGCGGCTGCGCATAGCGGCGAAGGAGATGTCCTACGCTCGCGACTACGACCACGTCGTAGTCAACGACGACCTTGAGCGCGCAGTGGCGGAGGTGCTGGAGATCATCCGCCGCGCACGCGAAGGCCAGACTTAATCCAATGCCCCTAGAGGCCTGCCCGGGGATCCCCACCGTATCTTTGGCGCCCATGCGGTCCATCTGCGTCGTTGCAACCTCCGC
>DATLPO010000133.1:0-19306 GCA_035535675.1 Candidatus Limnocylindria bacterium | reverse complement strand
TCGCTGGCGACGATTCCCGAGTGGGGTTTCAAGGCATTCCTCGAGGAACACCCCGAAGTTGCCTACCGGCTGCTGACTGTGCTCAGCCAGCGACTTCGCCGATCCGAAGACCCGGACTAGCGCTCCGCGGCGCTTCGCGGTGAGGCAGCCGCCGTATCCAGGATCCGGTCCCCGATGAGCGCCTTGTAAAGGGCTTCCTGGCGGGCTTCGGCTTTACGGTACGCCCTCGACGCCGCCGGGCGCGGCTTGAAGACCCTGCCGACACCCGGGTCCATCCTGGTTGGGTCGCCGAGGCCAAGGCCCTCGATGGCAAAAATGGCAGCGCCTCGGCTTGACGCCTCCCTGGACCTCCCGGCCGCGATGGGCCTGCCGATAGCATCCGCCATCATCTGCAACCACGCCCGCGAGCTCAAGAGCGCAGCCCCGCTGGCGACCAGGCGCGAAGCCCGTGGAACCACCTCGTCAAGGCGGCGATTGATCGCTGCGCACTCGATCGCGACCGCTTCGAGCCCTGCCTGGGCGATGGCTTCGGGAGCAGTGGCCGACGTGAGGCCGGCGATCGCCCCAAAAGCGTGCGGCGCGTAACCCAGGCTTCGCTCGCCCGCCAGGTGAGGGAGGAAGGTGAGGCCGTGTGCCGCCGGCGCCAGGCGCCGAAGCTTGCCTTCCAGGCCGTCACTCAAGCGAAGTGTCGCGGCCAGCCACGCATGGAGGTTGCCACCGTTGCTCAAAGCGCCCCCTGTCACAAGCCGGTCGGCATCGAGCCTGTAGCACCAAAGGCCGGCGGGAAGCGGTCCCCGTGGTTCCCGGTGCAAGACCCGCAAGGCGCCAGACGTGCCAATTGTCAGAGCGCGACGGGTGGGGGTGATGCACCCGCTTCCGAGGTTCGCGAGCGCCCCATCTCCTACAGGGAGCTGCCAGGGCACGTCAGCGAGCGGAGGCCAGCGGCGGCGGAACTCATCGGTGAGGCCTTGCTCCACGTTGCCGATCGGCGGGAGGCTCGCGGGCTTGAGGCGCAGCTGTTTTGACAGATCGTCGTCCCATTGGCGGTCGGCAAGCCGGAAAAGACCGGTTCCGGACGCCATCGAAAGGCTTGTGCCGAGCCTGCCGAACCATCGCCAGTAGAGGAGGTCGGCGAAGCTGAGCCACCGCACCTGGCGTTTCCAGAGGTCAGGCCGCACAGTCCTCAACCACTCGAGCTTCGAGGGCCAGTAGCTGGGATGGATTGGGCAGCCGGTGCTCAGCCTCACCAGCTCAGCATCGAGGCGGCCACGAAGCTTTTCTGTCGCCTCACTGCTGCGGCTGTCCGACCACAAATAGACCGGGGTGAGTGCGCGCGCCGAGTCGTCGGCTGCCACCAGTCCGTGCCAGAACGACGAAACGCCGGCGCCTTCGATCCTCGCCGCTCTTTTTGAGCCGGCCAGCCGCAGGACCTCTGTCAGCGCGCGCTCGGCGAGATTGGCGAGGGCGTCGGCGTCCGCCTCCGCCGTGCCGTCCTGCCGCAGCCGTGGCGTATGCGGGAGGTGAACCTCCACGCCAGGCACAGGTCGGGCTCGCAGGTCGTGGAGGATGGCTCTGACGCTGGAGGTCCCAACGTCGAGGGCGACCACGTAACCCCCGGCGGCCATCGTGTCTACTCGGGCGCAGGCGTCGGGTTGCGGACTGACGTCTTGCCAAGCGCCTGGAGGCGAGTCGGCAGGATTGTCAGCTCAGGGATGTGCGCGCGTCGCGGCAGCTTGAGAAGCATGAGGCAGGCCTCAGCCACATCCTCGGGACGGAGCATGGCAGCGGAAACGTCGGGCGGCGGCGGCTCAGGCCGCTTGAGCAGCAGCGGTGTGTCGACCACACCAGGCTTGATGACTGAAAAGCGCACCCCGTTGAGGTGCTCCTCAAAGCCGGCGCCCGCGGCCAGGGCGTCGAGCCCGGCTTTGCTCGCCTGGTATGCGGGGCCACTCAGATCCGGCCACTGACTGGAGACGCTGCTGATCAGCACGACGTCGCCGCGCGCCTCGCGCAGCTTCTTCAAGCCGGCATTGATGAAGTAAAAGGCGCCGCTGAGGTTGACGGCGATGAGGTGGTTCCAGACCTCGGGCGTGAGCTCCTCGAGGCGCCTCCGCTGCACGTTGTCGCCCGCGGCGCAAACCAGGATGTCGAGGCGCTCAAGCGAGTCGACGAATCGCCGTACGGCGGGTTGGTCGGTCACATCGACCTTGATCGGACCTCGACGGCCGATGGCGTGACAGGTGACGCCTGCTGCAGTCAGGCTCTCGACAATGGCCGACCCGATCCCGCTTCCCCCACCGGTGACTATTGCCACCTTCCCCGAAAGCGACTCAGGCACCCAGAAAGACCTTGATGTCGTCAGTCGGCCCTTTGGCGAGGGTGGCAAAGGCCTCCGGCCCATCCTCGAGCGGCAGCACCGGCTTCAGGTCACCAATGCCGGCGCGGCCGCTGGAGAGCCACTCGAGCGCCTGCTGAAAGTCACTGTCTGCGTAAGCGAACACTCCACGAATTGTGTGGTTGCCGCGGATCACTCGACGCCATGGCAAGGGCGTCGCATCGTCATGCAGGCCAATGAAGACCGCGGTGCCGGCAGGGCTCAAGAGCTCGATCGCAGCGAGTCGAGTGGCCTCCGCCCCGACCGCGTCCACGACCAGGTCGATCCCAGGCTCAATCTCCGCTGTTGAAGGGTGAGCCGCGTGGGCGCCGAGGCGGATGGCCTGGATTCGCCGTGTGGGGTGGGGCTCGATCACGGTGACCGACCCTAGGCCATGCACAAGAGCCGCCTGCATACACGCCAGCCCGATCGTGCCGGCGCCAATGATCACCGCTGTCATCGCCCCGTCGGGGGCACCCCGCCGGATCGCGTGGACGCCGTTAGCGAGCGGCTCGACGAGAGCGCCGAGCCGGGCATCCATGTCTGCAGGCATCTCGACCAGGCATCGCTCCGGGACAGAGACGGTGGCTGCGAAGCCACCCGGTACGCCGACCCCGACAAGCAACCGCTCCGGGCACAGGTTTCGATCGCCTCGCACACAGTACTTGCACCTGCCGCAGCCGACTATGGGGTTGATCGCTACGCGCTTGCCGACCCAAGCCCGATCGGCGCCGTCCCCCACCTCCGTGACGGTGCCCGCGAACTCGTGACCCATCACCAGGGGCGGCACGCGATTCGACATCCTCCCCAGGTAGCCTTCGATCTCCGAACCGCAGATCCCGGCAGCCTCGCTGTGGACCACAGCCTCGCCTGCCTCGGGCCGGGGCTCGGGGACCTCGTCGACAGTCATGCTGTTCGGGCCGTGCCAGACCAGAGCTTTCAAACCGCAACATCATCGCGTAACGCGCTCCCCTGCCAATAGCCCGGACGTTGCGCCTGGCAGGCTGCGTCGCAGCCGCGGCCCGACCGCCACATACTTTGAGTGGTGAGCGGCTGCTGCACACCTAAGGGATACCGACAGATCTTCAACGAGCGGAGCGCTCGCGCCCAGGCTCGCAGCTACCGGAAGAGCGGTCTCGACACAACTTCTCGCCGCATAGTGGAGCTGCTCAAGGAACAGGGTGTGGAAGGACTGACCCTGCTCGAGGTCGGCGGCGGGATCGGCGCCATCCAGCTCGAGCTGCTGAAAGCAGGATTGGCTCGCGCTGTGAGCATCGAGCTCACCCCGACTTACGAGGACACCGCAGCCGAGCTGCTGCGTGAGGCCGGATTCGAGGATCGCGTGGAGCGGAGCGTTATGGACTTCGTCGATGCTGGCGACGACGTGGCGAGGGCGGACATCGTCGTCATGAATCGCGTCATCTGTTGCTATCCCGACCTCCCACGGCTCATGAGCGCAGCTGCCGGCCACGCCAAAGGACTCCTTGTCTTGAGCTTTCCAAAGGAGCGATGGTGGACGCGTGTCGTGGTGTGGATGGCCAACTTCGGCATGGCCATCACGCGACGTGAGTTCCGCATCTTCCTGCATCCGATGGCCCAGATCATCGCGACCACTGAGATGCACGGCCTCCAGCCTTCGGTGAACCGGCCCGGCGTGTTCTGGCAGATCGCTGCTATGCGAAGGACCGCTTAGGGGGCTTCGTCTCCTACCACGGGAGGTCTAGTCAATCGTTGATCGCCTGGTAGGCCGAGGTCAGGAAATCCTTTGTGACGTTGGGAGGGTTCGGTGACGTCCAGGCCACCTGGGTCATGAGGATGGTGACCATGTCCTCCTGAGGATCCGAATACCAGGTGGTGCCGGAGCCCCCATCCCAGCCGTAGGTGCCGACCGATCTCGCGATTTCGTCACGCCTAGTGACCACCGACATGCCGAAGCCCCAACCGCGGGTTTCAAACCAGCCGTCGAGCCAAGCGGACGCAGCCTTCTGCTCGGGCGTCAGCTGGTCGATCGTCATCGTCTCGACCGAAGGCCTCGACAGGATGCGGGTGGTGCCGTGCTTGCCGTGGTTCCTGAGCATCTGGGCAAAAGCAAAGTAGTCGTCGATCGTGGAGACCAGGCCCCCTCCGCCTGACGGAAAGGCCGGCGGCCGGCTCCACTGTCCGCCAACGGCCGGGTCGCTGACTTGAAGTCCACCCTCTTTAAGGTCGATCGAGTAGCCGGTCGCGAGACGGTCGATCTTGTCGGCGGGCACGCTGAACGCGGTGTCCTTCATGCCGAGCGGCTCAAATATCCGATCGCGCAAGAAAGTCTCCAGCGGTTGGCCCGCAACGCGCGCGATCAGGACCCCCAATACATCGGACCCGGTGTTGTACATCCAGCTCTCGCCCGGCTGATGCACCAATGGCAGCGTTCCTAGGCGACGGATCCATTCGTCGGGAGTCGGCTTGTGATCTGGATTGGGCGGCCCCTCGTCAAGCAGCTCAGTCATCGCTTTCTGGATGGGATAAGTGTCAGGTGCCGCGAACACCAGACCGATTCCCATCCGGAACGTGAGCAGATCGCGTACGGAGATCGGACGGTTGGCCGGCACTGTATCGTCAATCGGTCCATCGAGACTCTTGATCACCTTGCGGTTGGACAGCTCCGGCATGAACTCGTCAACCGCGTCGTCGAGACGCAGCTTGCATTCCTCGACAAGGATCATGGCCGCCGCTGCAGTGACGGGCTTGCTCAGCGAGGCGATACGAAAGATCGTGCCGTGCGTGACCGGGTCGTCGCCATCGAGCGACTTCCGGCCGATTGCATCGACGTGCACCTCGCCGCGCCGGCTGACAAGTGTTACGAGACCCGGTATGTCGCCTCGCTCCGCGTAGCCGGCCATGACGTCATGCATGCGGCCAAGCCGAGCCTTGGACAATCCGGCGTCGCTCATGCCCATCCCCCCTAGAAACGCCAGCGGGTGGCGCTGTATGTGGCCCCTCGGCCGTAACCGAAGGCCTTCGTCGGAGCCACTTCGAATACAAGGGCCTTGCCCCCTTCCCCATGAAAGGCGAAGTCGCTCACTGTGAAGTTAAAAGGCGCCTTGTACTTCGAGTTGAAGCGGTCGGCCACACGCTGGAGACTAGCCTCGTCTTTCAAACGCACCGCCTTCCCTTCAAGCACCAGATCGAGCCCCCGCGATAAATCGTTACAGCCCGTCGTGATGACGCAAGAGGCGTTACTCGCCAGGTTCTTGGCTTTCTGTTCGTCAGGCCCGGTGGTGAAGCAGAGGGCATCTTCGAGCCACACGCCCACCATCGGTGTCACATGCGGGCGGCCGTCAGGACGCACTGTCGACAGCCAGTAAACCTCCGCCTTCTCCAGCGCCGCCCTCGCCTTGCTCCAGGGCGTCGCGGCCGCCCCTTCGCTGCTGTAGGGCTGGTCCAGCTCCGCCACCGGATTATTTGCTGTCATACATCTCCTCCTCCGGAGTAGCCTACGGAAGCCCGGAAATGAGCGCCAAGAAGCACGCGCAGGCGAAAGGCCCGGAGCGGCAGCCGCGAACGGCCAACCTCGAGCGCAAGGAGTACGACAAGGAGCTCAGGCGCCTTCAGGTCGAGCTGGTGCAGCTCGAGGAATGGATTCGCCACCGGAACCTACGCGTGGTCGCGATCTTCGAGGGTCGCGACACTGCCGGTAAGGGGGGCATCATCAAGCGCATCACTGCGCTGCTGAACCCGCGCTACTGCCGGGTCGTGGCGCTGCCGGCTCCGACGGAAAAGGAGCGCACGCAGTGGTACTTCCAACGTTATGTCAACCACCTGCCTTCGGCCGGCGAGATGGTCCTGTTCGACAGAAGCTGGTACAACCGCGCGGGCGTGGAGCGCGTGATGGGTTTCTGCACCGACGAGGAGTACGACGAGTTCATGCGTACGTGTCCGCAGTTCGAGCGGATGCTCGTCAACTCAGGGATCATCCTGATCAAGTATTGGCTCTCGGTCAGCGACGCCGAGCAGGAGCGGCGCTTCCTGGCCAGGATCAATGACCCCAGCAAACGCTGGAAGCTGAGTCCGATGGACCTTCAAGCGAGAGCGAGATGGGTCGACTACTCCGAGGCGAAAGACCAGATGTTTTCTTACTGCGATATCAAGGAAGCGCCCTGGTACGTCGTCGAGACCGACAACAAGCGGGCGGCTCATCTCAACCTGATCAGCCACTTCCTCAAGCTCATCCCTTACAAGACGGTGCCTCATGAAGGCATCAAGCTTCCCCCCCGACAGAAGCGGAGCTACAACCGGCCGCCCAGGTCCACGCAGCGGATGGTCCCTACCCGATACGAGGTGAACTGAGGGTGAAGGTCAAAGACGTGCCGCCAGGGCGGCTCCAGTCGGTCGGTCCGGACTCCAGCCTGGCTGATGTGGCGAGGCGCATGCGTCTCGATGACTGCGACTCTGTCGCGGTCATGACCGAAAAGCGACTGCTCGGAATCATCACTGAGCGGGATCTGGTGCGCGCGATCGCCGAGGGCGTCGATCCCGAGCAGGTTCGCGCTGACGTATTCATGTCGGCAGACCCGGCGACGGTGACCGCCGACGAGGACGTTTCCGTGGTGGCGGTCAAGATGATGGCGCTCGGCATCAGGCACCTGCCCGTCGTGGACGCGAAGGGAACCCCGGTCGGCCTGATCTCCGCGCGGGACCTGGTCGCCGTGCTTGACCGCGGCAAGCAGTAGCGCGCGATCAGTTCGCCTTGTTGAGGCTTACTCCCAGCCGGGCGCCGGCTGCCGTCGCGTTTTGCTCCCTCTGAGCAGGGCTGCTGCAGCCCACAGGATCCAGGCGACCTCGAGAATCACGCGGACCCAGACGAACCCGATCGGAGATGGCAGCAGGATGATGCCGCTGTCCACCGCCTCGAGGACGGCGGCGATGCCGAGCACCAGAGTTAGAACGGCCAGGCCCCGCGTTGGGACCAGCCGAACCGCCCCGAGCCAGCCAACCCCGAGCAGCGCGACCGCCGCAGGAGCGAGATAGCTGAAATGTTCGGCTGAGGCAAGGAGAAGGAGAACGGAGCCCAAACCAGCCGCCGCTGCGGCCGCGACGGCGAATGGCCCAGGCCGGCCTCTGCTCCGTAGCCATGCGAACAGAATCAGCACGGCTATCAGCTGGACCGCCGGAAAGGCGCTCTGGATTGTGATCGTGGCTGCGAACGTGCCTGGGCGATCAGGAGTGTCAAACCAGTTGCATCCAACAGGCAAGGCCTGCGTTTCAAGGTCGTAGGTAGAGCAGTTGACGAAGAGGAGCAGAGTGTTGGGGTCATCCAAGAGCCGGTGGGGGCTGCCGGCGGGGCAATGCGGGATGGTTATCGGCTGGACCACGTCGGTGGGCGCCGTCTCCCAGCAATTGCCCTGGCCCTCGCCATCCCAGAAGTAGTCGATTCCATTCGGGAGTCGGTCGCCGCCGGCGGTGTAGCCCATGTGATTGGCCAGGTACCGGTTGAAATGCGAGGTCTCCCCCTGGGCGGACCACCTGTTGTCATTCCGCGCGACCCCGGGCACCCAGGTCTGAACGATGCCGATCTTCCAGTTGTCGTAGACCCAGTTGTCGCGGAACACGTTGTAGTTGCCGCCAATCACCAGGATGCCCGTGCCGACAGGGACCTGGACCGCCGGACAGACCACACCTTTCTCAATTCCGATCAACTGATAGGCACGGGCGCAGGTGCCGTCTCGAACATAGCCGTAGTAGTTGGAATTGTTGCTGTGGATGAGGTTGTGCTCGAACAGCGCATGGTTCTGTGGAAGTCCTGGGTGGTTGGGGAAGAGGCTGTCCATCGAGGCGCCCCCGGTGTTGTGATCGAACTCGTTGTCGTGGATCCACACCGAGTCACCCCCGGTCCCTGAATAACCCAACAGGTTGTCGTGGCTGTGGCAGGCAGTCACCTCGATGGCATATCGCGAGACGTCGAACTGGCGGGTGGCATTGATGTCCGACGTCCCCCCCGGGTAGACGCCGGAGTCGCCGTTTCCATAAGCCTCGCAATGCGTGTAGAGGCCGTGGTCGGCTGCAAAGGACAGGAACCCATACTCGGTGTTCCAGCGTCCGACCACTCTGTCGATGACAAACCCGTCCGCCTCGAGGATGTAGACGGCGTTGAAAGTGGATCGCTGCGCCGTGAAATTGCGCAGGTAGAGACCGTTCGTTCGATCGCCTCGGATGACATTGAGCTTCTGGAATTGAGCGTCGAAGATGACATCGTCCGCGGTTGCTCCAGTGCCCTCGATCTGGAGGTCCTTGACGCCGAAGATGCCGACGAGGTTCTGCTGGTGCGGACAGGCCTTCTGTTGCTCGTAGCTCAGGATCTGGTAGCCGAGCTTGGCTCTTGGTGCCTGCAGGTGGTTGCAGGTGTCCGTCTCGGGCACGAGGCTGGGCTCTTCTCGATAAATGCCGGGCAGCACATAAATCGTCGTCCCTGGGACTGTGACGTGATCGACTGCCGCCTGAAGGTCGCGGAAACCACTTTCCAGGCATTCGGCGTGCAGCTGGAGGTTGAGGTCTCGGAGCTCTGCGGGAAAAGTTGAGATCCGGACCGCAAAGTCGACCTGGTCGTTTTTGCAAACCACGAGATGGGGTCCCGACGTGCGATAGAGGGGAACGCTTCCAGTGCCGTCGGGGGCCTGCGTGGGGCGTTCGCTGTGGGCGTACGCAACAACCGGCCACAGCGCGACGAAGGAAGCTACGGCCAGCACGAACAGGCCCCGATTGCGCAGCACGCGTGCAACTATCGCACGCATCGAATCAGACCTCAGCGTTGGGCCACCGCTTCGCCATTTGCCCTTGAAAGAGGCCGAGGGCGGCCCGAGGCCGCCCTCGGCAAGCGTTACCTACTCGACGTTCTGGATCTTCCCAAAGAGCCCGTCAGCCTCGTCATTGATCCCTGCCGCAAAGAACAATGTGCCCGGATCGCCTCCCGATCCTCCGTTGCCGAAGCGGAGGCCCCACAAGCCTTCGATCTGAATCGCAGCGCTGGTCTCACTCTTCAGCTGTCCGCGTAGGACACCGGCAGGCGTGAAAGCGCTGATTTTCCCGTCGCCGAAGTTTCCAACGAGAACGTCGCCATGGAAGTTGCCGAATGTCGAAGGCGACATGGCAAGTCCCCACGGCGAGTTAAGCGTTCCACCGGTGGCGAACCTTCGCACCAGCGTGCCGTCCGTGCCGAAGATGTCGACTACCCCATTGCCAGGTCCCTTGACATCGTCCTCTCTGTCAGCATCCTGCTTCGCGTAGGTCACGAAGATTTGACCGCCCAGGTTCTCGATTCCGAACGGTGCAAACCCGACTGGCAGGTTCGGATCGGTGAACGATCCGGCGAGAGTCACCTGGTGGAAGTCCTTATCGAACACATCGACGTGGCCTGATCGGAAGTTGGCCGCGTACAGATAGTTGTTGGTGCCTGAAGTGCCTAGCGTGAGGCCCTTGTAGACCGCTCCGTTCTCAGCATCGGGTGTGGCCGAGTTGTCAACGGCGATCGTGGCGCTGGTTCCACCGACCCCCGGGTTCCAACCAAGGATGGTTCCATCCTCAGTCGCGAACAGGAAAAGGGCCTTGGCTCTCGCGGTGCCCTTGGTGACCTGGAAATCCGAGGCAGTGGTGTTGAACACTGTCCCCGTAGGGGTACCGCCCGTCGGCGATCCAGGCGCCGGGATCGTCACCACGAGCGGGACTGTTGAGCCATCGCCGCGGTACAGGGTCGAAACTCCGGCGTTGTTGTCGGAGACCCAGATAGGGCTCGAGGCGCTGGACGACAATCCCCAAGGATTCTTGAGATTGGGGTCCGTGGAAAGCGCCAACCCGGGAATATCGGACACCAGGTTGGTCTGGCGAAAGGACCCGCGTGCCAGCTTCGCATCAGCGGCCACTCCCGCCCCGAGCAACAGAACCACCGCCGTTGAGCCTGCGATCGCGGTTCCGAAAAAACGCCGCCGAGCACTGCTTCTGGCTTGCATGAAAAAACCCCCCGAAAACAGACCGACCGCCTTTCTCAGGAGTACTGGGTGAGGTTACAAGTCGAGATGGGAGCGGACCAGGACGGCTTCGATGACTGCCGCGAAGCCATCCTCCTCATGGGTATGAGTCCGCTCTGGAACGGCTTCCAGGACGGTGGCATGAGCATTACCCATCGCCACTCCACGGCCGGCCCACAGGAGCATCGGTAGGTCATTCGGCCCGTCGCCGATGGCCAGCACCTCGTCGCGTTCGATGTCAAAGCTCCGGCACAGCCACTCGAGCGTGTGTCGTTTGTCGCATCCCTTGGCGGTGATCTCGGCCAGCGGTGGAGAGGTCGCGGTGCTGACTTCGGCACGCTCATCGAGAACCTGGCGGACTCGCTGAACGACATCGTCAGGATCGGCTCCGTCCACGTAACAGACCAATTTCGAGACGCCCTGGGCGACTTGAGGGTCAACGGGGCCGGTGACGGCACCCGGCAGCGTCCTGTCCACCGGTCCAAGAGCGATGAAGGGCCACCCAACATCGCGTCCCCACTCAAGACCCCGTTCCCAGGCGAAGACGATCCCGGGGATCGCCGCGCTCAGATCGTCGACGAATGCGGTCGCCAGAGCCCCGTCGATTCGCACATCGCGAAGTACGTGGAACGCAGGCATCTCGACGACAAGCGCACCGTTTGCGCAAATCGTCGGGCCACTGATTCCGAGCAACTCGGCAGCCAGCCGGGTGGTCCTAGGAGGACGGCCTGTCACGAGCACCACAGTCACGCCCGCTTCTTCAGCTGCCCGAAGGGCGGCCAGCGTCCGCGCCGAAGCCTGGCCGCCATATCGGATGAGGGTTCCGTCTATGTCGGTCGCAACGAGCCTAACTGGCTTCACGGCAACAGCTGGATGAGCCGGTTGAGGTTGACAACCGTCAGCCATGCTCCCGCCTCTTCAAGCTCCTCGGCGGTGGCGGACCCGCTGACCACCCCGATCGCCGGCATTGCAGCCGCGCCGGCGGCTTGCATGTCCCAGATCGCGTCGCCGACGTACCAGCACCGCGACGGCTCGAAGCCGAGCTCCCTGGCGGCCGCGAGGAGCAGGTCTGGAGCAGGCTTTGCATTGGCAACGTGGCTGCCATCGATGATGGTGGGACGGCGCGGCAGGTTCAAAGCGTTTATCGAGGCGCCCACCTGCCCGGGACGGCTGGACGTCGCGATCGCCCACGTCAGCCCTCGCTCATCCAGGGCGTGAAGCAGCCTGGTGGCGCCGGGGAGCGGCTTTGGATCGGCGTTCAGCTCGCTGTAAACCTCGCCCGCGCGATGGTCGATCGCTTCCGCCTGGTCAGCCCTGATCGGCCTACCGCCCGCCTCCGCGACGGTGCGGGCGAGGCGCCGCCCGTCCGATCCGATCAGTTTCGCGATCTGCGCACGATCCGCCGGGATGCCTTCTTCCTCAAAGGTGCGAAGCCAGGCCACAATCCTCGTTTCGACGGTGTCCACCAGCGTGCCATCGAGGTCGAACAAGAGCGCGCTTGGCGGCGGTAGGTCCTTGCTGATGCAGTTATCTTCCTCGCCATGGCAAGCTGGGCGGAGTTCGAGGCAGCCGCACCCGAGTTCGCTTCACGGGTGCGAGAGCTGATGGTGACCCGCAAGCACCTCACGATGGCCACCGTTCGCCGGGACGGCTCACCCCGGATCAGCGGCACCGAGATTGAATTTTCCGACGGGCAGCTGCAGATCGGGTCGATGGCCGGGGCAGTCAAGGCGCTGGACCTTCGCCGCGACCCGCGCGTGGCGATTCACGGCCCGACGGTCGATCCACCCGCGAGCAGCCCCGCCGGCTGGAAAGGCGAGGCAAAGATCGCCGGTATCGCCACCGAGGTCGAGTCTGGGAGCGGCGCCCACCGGTTCGTCATCGACATCCAGGAGGCGGTCATCACTCACCTGAACGAAGCCGGAACTCGGTTGGTGGTGGAGTCCTGGAACGCGGCGCGATGCTATCGCACCCTGGAACGCAACTAGCGCCGGCGAGATCGACCCCCATATCAATTGAGGGGCGGCTCCCCACCCAACGGGACGGCGACTCCCGTGACCCTGGCTGCCACGCTGCTCGGGGACAAGGATTTGAGCTTGGGTCGGGCAGTTCCTCTGGACGGGGCCCGCGGACGAAATGTCTTTCTCTGGGCGGCGGCGGCCACCGTGGCAATCGTTGTGTGCTTTGTCGCCTGGATGGTGTTTCTGATCGGAGGCGAGCGCGCAACGATTGCCGTCGACGACATTGGCGAAGCTGTCGCCGCCCTCGCTGCCGCCATCTGCTGTGTCTGGGCCGCAATGCGGAACAGCGGCAGGCAGCGCGTTGGCTGGACGCTTCTCGCGGCGTCGGCAGCGACGTGGGGTGCGGGCGAGGTCGTTTGGTCGGTCTACGAAGTGGGTTTGGGGATCGATGTCCCGTTTCCGTCCGCGGCTGACGCAGGTTTCCTCGGGGCGATTCCTCTGGCCGCTCTTGGCATCCTGGCTTTTTATTCGCCAGCTCGAGGCACGTCAACACGGCTTCGTCTGTGGCTAGACGGGGCGATCATATTTACAGCCCTGCTGTTCGTCGGTTGGATCGCCGGCCTTGACGTCGTATACGAAGACCTGACAGCTTCATTTCCGGAAAAAGCAATCGGGATGGCATATCCGATCGGCGACATGTTGATCGCCACCATCCTTGTGCTTGCAATCCGCCGTGCCACCGATGAAGCGCACGGCCGGCTCCTCCTTCTGCTGGGCGGGTTGGGGGCCAACGCGGTCGCTGACAGCGCCTTTGCCTACCTCACAGCGCAGGGCCTTTACGGAGCGGCTGGCAGCGTCCTTGACGCCGGATGGGTCCTCGGTTACTTGATGATCGGGCTCGCGGCGCTGTGGCCGGCCTCAGCGCCCCGTAGGATCGCCGACGAAAGCCCTATCGACGTGTGGCAGCTCGCATTGCCCTGGGTGGCGGTTTTGGCAGCGGGTATCAGCGCCATCCTCGGAGCCTTGCTAGGCGACCCGATGGATCCGTTCTTGACGGTTGTGGCGGGCGGCCTGGCGATACTCCTCATGGTCAGCCAGGTCTATGCGCACAACGAGTCCCTGGGCCTCCTGATCAAGAGCCGCCGCGACGCAGCGACCCTGAACGACATCGTCATGTACGCGCCTCTTGGTGTTGCGCGAATCGCTTTGGACATGAAGATCATCCAGGCGAACCCACGATTCGCCGCGTTGCTCCGCAGGCCCGGACGCGAGGTGGTCGGTGGATTGCTGACGTCCTTCTTGCCGTCTGACGCTCGAAATCGTACCGCCGCAGATTTTCAGTCTCTGGCTGACGGCTCCGCCACAGCGACCGACTCCGAGACCGAGGCTCTGCGCGGCGACGGGACGAGCATGTGGTTGCAGTGGAGCGCGACTGCGGTGCGCAATGCAAATGGTGAGCCTGATTACTTCATCGCAATGTTCAACGACACCACGGCGCGACACGAGGCAGAGGTCGCGGCGGTCGCCAACATCAACGTCCTGGAGCGGCTGAACCGACTGAAGAGCGAGTTCCTGACCATGGTCAAGCATGAATTCCGAACCGCTCTCGTCGGGATCCAGGGCTTCAGCGAGATGATGCGAGACGAAGAAACGCTCGATGTGCCGACTGTCAAGGGCTTTGCAACCGACATCTACAACGATGCGCGGCGCCTCGATGAGATGCTCGACAGGATGCTCGACCTGGATCGGATCGAGGCTGACAAGGTCGATCTTCAGCTTGTGCCCATCGACCTGGGCGCTGCACTCAGCGAGGCTGTCGCGCGCGCGAACGTTTCCAGGCTGAGCAATCCGATCGCGATCCGCGTCGGCGATGACCTGCCTTGGGTCGCGGGCGATGCGGTGAAGCTCGCTGAGCTGCTCCGGATTCTCCTCGACAACGCGATCAGGTATTCCCCCGACGGCGGAGTAATAACGGTCTCCGGCCGAACGGAGCCTGGCCAGGTCTTGATCAGCGTCAAGGACAACGGCGTCGGCATGCCCGCGGGTTTCGACGACCAGCTGTTCAGCCGCTATCAGTGGAGCGCAAACAACCCGACAACGAAGGTCATTGGCACGGGGCTAGGGCTTCCGATGGCGCGTCAGATAGTCGAGATGCACGGCGGCCGGATCTGGTTCGAGAGCAAGGCAGGTGTGGGTTCCGAGTTCATGTTCTCGCTGCCCATGCACACCAAACACGCCTCGCCGCAACGGGATGGAACGAGGACTCCGCCTGCCGTCCAGGCGGCTTGATCGTGTCCCCCGATCGTCAGCACCCGGGGCTGTGCCCGAAAGCGATCCGCTACCGAGTCACGTGCGCGGACACAGCCAGCCAGGTTCCGCCCCGGCGCGCCCACACGTCCGTGTAGCGGCCGTTTCGCACCTCACCATTCGCCGTCCTGTAGCCAGTACGGGCATGGATGATGGCAAAGTCGCCCAGCACGCGAATCCGGACATCCTCCGCGGACAGATCGGTGATCGTTACCGGCCGAGCGGTTTGCTCAAGGAACTGTCCCTTGTCGACGATCGACCCATCAGGGTTGGAGCACAGGAAATCATCAGCCAGGATGTCGTCAAACCGCCTGACATCGCCGCGCTGCACCGAATCGACGTAATCCTTGTTCAGGGCGATCAGGGTGTCGATGTCGTTTTGCCGGCCGGTGACGGCCGAACCTTTGTCCACACCACGCATGTTGGCACTTCCGGCGGCTCACGCCAAAGACTGTCTTACATTTAGCTGCGATGAAGACTCTGCGCTTAAAGACTGTCGACGCCTATGTTGCGTTCGACTTTGATTGCGAGACCAGTGCCGGCGGCACACGACTGGCCCCGGATGTCACTGAACGTGAGACCCAGCTGCTGGCCCGCGCCATGACCTACAAGTTCGCTGTGTTGGGGGTCGAAATAGGTGGCGCCAAGGCCACCATCCGGGCGGCCCCGGCCGAGAGGAACGATGCGATCCGTCGATACTGCGACGAGATCCGCCCGTTGGTCGAGAAGCGCACCTTCCTGACCTCCACCGACCTCGGCACCATGCCTGACGACTTCCTGTCCCTGCCAGGCGGCGAGCTCGAAGGCCTGATGCACAGCGAGTACCGCGGCATGCCACTCGACGCTTACATCACCGGCCTTGGGGTGGCGGTGGCCGCGGAAACAACTCTCGGTGGCCTCGACGGTCGCACAGTGGCTGTCGAAGGCTTTGGCAAGGTGGGCGGCGCAACCGCCCTCGAGATGACTAGAAGAGGCGCTCGGCTCGTCGCCTTCTCAACCATCCATGGCTGCGTCCAGAACGCGATCGGCTTCGACGTCGCACAGCTGCTCGAGCTTCGCGCCCAGCACGGAGACCGGCTTGTAGAGCATGTGGGCTCCGACGTCAAACCACCCGGCGACCTCTTCCTCGTCGAGGCCGACGTCCTGGTTCCTGGCGCGCGCATCGGCGTAGTAGACGAACAGCGGGCTGCTGCGCTGAAGGCTCGCGTGGTGGCGCCGGCTGCCAACGTGCCGTACACGGTTGGCGGGCTCCGAGTGCTTCGCGAGCGCAAGATCGCGGCACTCGCAGACTTCGTCTGCAACTCCGGCGCCACTATCGGCTACGTCACAGAGGCTCTGGTGACTGCCGAGGAGGCGGTGGCCACAGTCGAAAAGCGCGTCGGTGAGCTGACCAGCGCCAGCCTTGAGCATCACGAGGGGCCGCTCATGGGAGCCCGCCGGCTGGCTGAGGATCACCTCCGGACGTGGCTTGATGCGCGGCAGATGCCCGAGGGCCCTGCGCTGGCGTGAACCGCCAACCCGCTGGCTCCAGCATTCCAATAAGGGGTGAGCTGTGCATTCCTTTGCTTCTCTCAAGCTTCCGGTAGAGCGAACCGAGGTTGCTCCGGACGGGTCCGATGTTCGATTGCTGTTGGTCCTGAGCGCGGGAGGAATGGCGCATTTCCAACTGTCTCCTGGTGAGACCTCCAAAGCCACCATGCACAGGACGGTTGAGGAGATCTGGTACTTCCTCGCAGGGCGAGGTGAGATGTGGCGGGAGCAGGAAGGTGAGGCACAGATCGTCGAGGTCTCGCCCGGCCTGTGCCTGAGCATTCCCCTCGGGACTCGGTTCCAATTCAGATCTTTCGGCCACGAGCCTCTGGCAGCGATCGGTGCGACGATGCCACCCTGGCCCGGCGAAGGTGAGGCAATCCAGGTCGATGGACCTTGGCAACCGACAGTGCCTCGCTAAACCTCTCCGAGCCAATCGTCTCCGGAGCGCTCAACGAAGATATGCACCTTGGTGAAGTCGGCGACGACGTGGAATCCCAGATCTCGATGGGAATCCGGCGGGAATGGTGGGCCGGGAGGGAGTCGAACCCCCAAAGCTTTCGCGGGTGGTTTACAGCCACTTGAGCTCGCCAATGCCCATGCCGACCCAGCACTCATGCCTCCACCGAGACGGCGAAGTGGAGGTTATCGTACCCGCTCCGGTCGAGCGCCCGACGGCATAATTCGGCAGTGGTCCGCGGTTATGCGCGATACGTCCTCGCGGTCATGGTGGGGATCAACTTCCTCAACTACATGGACCGGTGGGTCGCTGCTTCCGCATCCCCGCTGATCCAGAAGGAGTTCAACCTCACCGATGCGCTGATCGGGCTCCTCGGTTCTGCGTTCCTGCTGGTCTACGCAGTCGCCGCCCTGCCTTTCGGGTACTGGGCCGATCGAGGCGTACGCCGAACAGTGGTCGCAGTCGGGGTCACGATCTGGAGCCTCGCCACGCTCTTCACAGGCTTCGCAAGGAATTTCTTCCAGCTCTTCCTCAGTCGGGCGATCCTCGGTATCGGCGAGGCAAGCTACTACCCGGCGGGCACCTCGCTTTTGTCGGACTACTTTCCCAAGCAGCAGCGCGGCCGGGTGATGTCGATCTGGGGCGCGGGAAGCACGCTCGGGATAGCTGTCGGCTTTGCTGGTGGCGGTTACATCGCCGAGAAGTTCGGCTGGCGCAATGCGTTCTTTTTTGCCGCCGTGCCGGGCATCCTGTGCGCGTTTCTTGCCTTCAGGTTGCGAGAGCCACTTCGTGGCAGCGCTGAGGAGCGAGGGCCTGCCCTAAAGCAGACACACGACGCGGGCCTGCGCACGTTCCTGGGCCTCATGCAGATACCAACCCTGCGCGCCGCCATCCTCGCGCAGACGGTTCTGTACTTCGTCCTCGCCTCCAACGCCTTCTGGCTCCCAACGCTGCTTCATCGCAGGTTCGACCTATCGGTCAGCCAGGCCGGCTTGCTGGCCGGCGTTGTCCTGGTCCTGGGCGGCTTGATCGGCACGCTGGCCGGCGGCTGGATCGCTGACCGACTCGCCCGGACAAGACCGGCTGCCTACCTGCAGGTTGGCATCGCCGGCTTCTTGATCGGCGCAGTCTTCATCGTCATCTCGCTCGTGGCTCCGCTGAACATAGGGCCGTTCCCGATCTTCATTCCGGCCTTCCTCATCACGGTGATCGCCCTGTATCTGCACTCTGGTCCTTTCACAGCAGTGTCACAAAACGTGGTCTCACCTGCCCTGCGCGCAAGCAGCGTGACGATGCTGCTGTTCGTCTCCCACGTTTTCGGTGACTCCCACTCGACCTTCGACGTGGGCTTTCTCTCAGACTGGCTGGGGAGCCTCCAAACAGCCCTGCTGATCACCTCGCCGACCCTGCTGATCTTGGCGGCGATCATCGCTGCCACCGGGCTGCGTTCGGTCAAGCCCGATACACAGGCTATGGAAGACGAGTGGGCAAAGCGGCCCGCGCAGGCTCCCGTCGCCGGCTAGTTCTTTCTAGTAGATAAACCCGACGAGGCGACCGCCCAGCTGGCCCGGCTTGATGGTGCGGGTGCTGATCACGCCGAAGGCAACGAAGTTCATCTCCGACACCGTCCAGGACCCGTCAGCATTCACCGACTCGACGTATGCCACGTGGCCCAGGTAGCTCTCCCAGGTGACCATGATCGCGCCCACCTTTGGTTTCGGGCCGACCGGGTATCCGGCGGCGGACGCGTTCTGGTACCAGAAGCCTGCGTCGCCGCGCCACGTCACGTTCCGCTTGGTGGCGACGTAGTACGTGCACCAACCGGGAGGAAAACCGGTGGCGGGGTACGGACCGAGGCAGCAGCCAAGGATCGTCGAGTTGAACGAGCCGCCAGCTCCAGCCTGCATTAGGTTCTGCCACAGGGTTGGCGGTGGTGGGAAAGCCCCACCGACGCCGCCCGGAATGACGAGGACGGTGCCTGCGGTCAGATGCGTGGTGCGCAGCCGGTTGAAGTCGAGGATGGTCTGAGCGTCGGACTGGTACTTCGTGGCGAGGCTCTCAAGCGTGTCGCTCGCCTTGGCGGTGATGACGATTCCGGGAACCGGCGGGATCACGATCTGGTCGCCGGTCGCGACGACATCGCTCGAGATCAAGTTGGTGTTCGACCAGCGGATCTGGCTCACAGTGACGTGGAACTTGGCAGCGATTGCCTTCAGGTTCTCGCCCTCCTGGACCCTGTATGTCTTCGGCGTGTGGCTGATCGGGGCCGAGAGTGGGATTGACACCGGCTTGATGATCGTGCTGTAGCGGCCCAGCGAAACGTCACCCACGGTGCCGCCCTCGCCTGAGACGACAGCTTCGGCGTTGACGGCGCCCAAGCGAGCTGTAAAGGACGACTGGAAGTGGCGGTCCATCGATGCGTACCCTGATATCGCGACCGCTATTGCGAGCACGACAGCATGAGTCAGATAACGATGGACCCTCAAATACCTACCCCTAAAAGTTGTGAACCCGCCCCCCGGCGGATCCCCCAAGAACCGCGTCACCCTACCAGACCCCTGCGGAGCCCGTCAACCCTGCGAACTGGGGGGCCGAGGCTGAAAAGTCGGTTTGACAGCGTTGCAGATTGAACTCAGCCTGAATACGCCAGACGCGACGTCTCGCGGCCTCCTGA
>DATLPO010000132.1:0-3125 GCA_035535675.1 Candidatus Limnocylindria bacterium | reverse complement strand
CTGGTCGACATATACGCCCGACACGAAACCGAGGAGTGCGACGACCAGGAGAGCGCCACCCAATCGGGCAGCGCGAAGTCTCATGTCAGCAGACTAGCGAAAACCCGGCCCCCACCCGCGCTATGCGCGTGAGCCCTGGCGGGCGATAGGACCATTTGCGCCCGAATGCCGCGGATCCCAGGCCCAGATCCGACCATCTGTGCCCGAATGTCCTCCCCGCGGGCGGACGGGAGGTTAACGGTGCGGCTTATCGCCGGCCTCAGCAGCCCAACCAGATGCAGGGGTTCTTCCACTGGTTGTTGACGCGGATCTCGAAGTGCAGGTGAGGTCCTGTTGAGTTGCCTGTCGAACCTTCGAGGGCGATGAGCGTTCCGCGAGCGACGATCTGACCGCTGTGCAAGCCTCTGGCGAACGATGACAGGTGGCCGTACAGGGTCGAGTAACCGTGACCGTGGATGATGATGACGTAGTTCCCGTAGCCGTAGTAGCCGGGGTAGAAATAGATGACCCCGGTGTCGGCGGCGATGATGGGCGTCCCCCACGGTCCTGCGATGTCGAGCCCGGTGTGGATCCGGTGCGGGTAGGGGCAGCTCGGCTCGTATTGCTCGAACCAGTAGCTGTTGCAGCCGAATCCCTGACTTATGCAGCCATGGCCGCACGTGGGCTCAGGCCACTCGAACTGGCCTGTCCCACCGCCCGCCTTCTCGGCTGCGGCACGGTACTTCTTGGCCAGTAGCGCCACCTGGCGATCGATCGCGTTTCGCTGGGCCTGCAGCTCGGCATACTGGTCGGCCAGCTGCGCTTCCAGCTCCGCCTGGTAAGCCACCGCCGCCTTGAGCGTGTCCTGGTTTTTCTTCATGTCGGCGACCGTCGCCTTCTGCTGCTTGAGGAGCGCCGAGAGCTGGCTGCGCTGGACGCCGAGAGCAGTGGCGGCCTGGGTCACCGTTGATCGTTCCTGGCTGAGCTGATCAAGGAGCCGCTTGTCCGAGTCCACGACCTGTTGGGCCCCGATCATGCGGTTCACGAGGTCGTTGAAGCTGCTCGCCGTCAGCACGAGCTGCACATAGTTGATCGCCCCATGGTTGTCGACGTACCGCAAGCGCTGGTTAAGAAGCTGGTCGCGCTCACTCAGGTGGGCAGCGAGGAACGTCAGATCCGCGCTCGCCAGCCGGACCTGGCGGTCGAGCTCGTTGATGCCGGCCTGTGTTCTCGACATCAGCGCCTGTTGAGCCGCGATCTGGTCGTTGAGCCGCTTGATCAGCAGGAACAGGGCGTCCATCTGCGCCTGGACGTTCTTGATCTGGGTGTGGATGGCCTGCAGCGCCTTCTGGTTGGCCACCTGGGCGCCGATCCCTTTGTTGTAGGCAAGGCAGGCCTGGTAGACGGCTGGAGGATCGCCCTTGTAGCAGTAGATTGCAGTCGCCGTTTGCACTGCGTTGGGTATCACGAGAAGGGACGCGACCACGATGGCGGCGGCGAAGCGCGATCTCAAATCAGATTCTCACGAAGCGCCGAACGCCGATATAGCTGCCCAGAGCCCCAAGCAGTGCCCCGCCAAGCAGCAGGTCTCGCGCGAGGCTCGAGATGAAGTTGGGATCGTAGGTGAGCGGAATGAAAACGATGTCCGAGTGAAAGCGCTCCACCGCCGGCTGGTACGCGATGACCAGCAACGACAGCGCGATGGCCGCAGCAATAAGCCCGGTCATCACACCCTCGATGACGAACGGTCCTCTCACGAACCATTCGGTGGCGCCAACCAGCTTCATCACCTCTATCTCCTTGCGACGGTGATAGACGGCAGTGCGAATTGTGTTCATGACGATCACGACGGAGACGACGATGAGGATCACCATCAACCCGATCCCGGCAAGGCCGAGCCACGACGAAAGCTCGAGCATGCGGTTGACGAAATCACCTTGATAGTTGGTGGGATCTGTGGGATCGACGCCAGACCACCTTCGACCCATCAGGTCGATGGCGGCGACGTCTTTGAGGTTGATGACTCGGACCTGTAGCTTGGCGTCGAGCGGATTGCCGTCGATCTGCGTGGCGAAGACAACATTGTTCGGATCGTTCTTGAAGTCCTCCAGGGCCTGCTCTTTCGTGATGAAGGTGACGCTTGCGACGCGGGGGTCGGCGCTCAGCTGGTCTCGAAAGGTATAGATGGTCGGCAGCGGCGTGCCGTCAGCGACGTTGATCGAAATCTCACTGACCTTCAGCCTGAAACCATCGACCACCTGGGAAAAGGCGTGGCCGACGAGCAAGTTCACGCCGGCGAGGATGAGGATGAGCGTGATTGACAGAACCGCGGCCAGGCTGACCGCCAGGTTCCGCCAGAAGCTCTGCCAGGCGCTACTGAGCGCGAATTTGAGGTTTCGTAACTTCATCATGGTATCTGCCTGAACGGTCGTCTCTAGCGATCTGTCCGCCGTCAATCGCGACCACGCGGCGGCGCAGCAGATCGACGATTTCGCGGTTGTGAGTCGCCATGACGACGGTGGCGCCTCGGGCGTTGATTCGAAGGAAGAGCTGCATGATCTCCCACGCAGTCGCGGGGTCGAGATTGCCGGTGGGCTCGTCGGCGATGATGAAACGCGGGGCATGCACGAGAGCTCGAGCGATGGCAACGCGCTGCTGCTCGCCTCCTGACAGGTTGGCCGGGTAGGTCAGCTCCTTGCCCGAGAGACCGACCGTGTCGAGTGCCTCGGCGACGCGCGATTGGACGAGTTGGTCGGGCTCGCCGAGCACCCTCAACGCGAAGGCAACGTTCTCGTACACCGTGAGGTTGGGCAGGAGCTTGAAATCCTGGAACACAAGGCCCACCTTGCGGCGGTAGTGCGGAAGCTGGCGCCGCTTCATGCGGCCGAGCTCGGTGCCTTCGACGAAGATCTTGCCCTTGGTTGGCTTTTCTTCCCTGATCAGCAGGCGAACCAGCGTCGACTTGCCGGCGCCAGAAGGACCGACCAGGAACAGGAAGTCGCCTTCGGGAACGACAAGGTTGATATCGCGAAGGGCCTCGGTGCCCGTCGGATAGGTCTTCCAGACGTGCTGGAAGCTGATGATTGGCCGGCTGTCAAAATCAGGTGTTAGGACCATAAGCTGAATCTCTTGCAGTGACGTTGGGC
>DATLPO010000131.1:0-12739 GCA_035535675.1 Candidatus Limnocylindria bacterium | reverse complement strand
AACGCGCTGGCGTAGTAGTTGCGCGGGATTGGGTACCGCTGAAGGTCTTGGACGCTCTTGTTATCGAGGCCGACGATAATGATGCTCGGGTCCGGCGTCGACAGGGCGACAAGGCGGTCCTCGGGATGGACCGAGATGTTGACGTGGCACGAGGGGTCGAAAGGGTCCTGGTCACACGCCTGCTGTTGCGTGTAAAGCCAGAACATGGATCCACTGAGGACCAGCGCCATTAGCACCGCCACGACGGTTCGGTACGTGTACCAGTAGCGGATGTAGCGGCCCACGGGCGCGACGGATCATAGCGCCCGCGGAACACAGTTGTGCCACGATCCGGCCGTGACGGTGCGCTGCGGGATAGCGGGGTGGATAGACAAGTCGCTCATCGACTCCAAGCTCTTCTATCCGATGAACGCGACGTCTTCGGAGGAGCGCCTGCACTTCTACGCGTCGGAGTTCCCGCTGGTCGAGGTCGACTCCACCTACTACGGGATGCCCAAGCCTGAGAACTCCGAGCTGTGGGTAGCGCGAACCGAGCCCGGGTTCCTATTCGACGTCAAGTCGTTCTCGCTGTTCACCAACCACCCGACCAAGCCGATGGCGCTGCCCAAGGACATCCGCGAGGCTCTCCCAGAGAAGCTGCGCGAGAAGAACATCTACCTCGAGCACATGCCTGACGAGCTTGTCGATGAGTCCTGGGAGCGATTCCGGACCGCTCTCGAGCCGCTCCGAGCCGCGGGCCGCTTGGGAGCCGTCTTCTTTCAGTTTCCGCCGTGGTTCCTGCCTTCGTCTCGCTCGCTCGCATACATCGAGCAGTGCCAGGAGCGCATGTTCGGCTTCCAGGTTGCTGTTGAGCTGCGTAAGCCTGAGTGGCTGGACGCGCGACACCGCGACGGAACCCTTGCGTTCCTACGCACGCGGGACATCCCGTATGTGGCCGTCGACGTTCCTCAGGGCCACAAGACGAGCATGCCTCCGGTGTTCGAGGTGACCTCGAGCAAGCTGGCTGTGGTCCGCTTTCACGGTCGCAATCACGAGACGTGGGAGTTGAAAGGGGCGCCGCCGAACCTTCGCTTCCGGCACGACTACAGAGAGGAGGAGCTCCTCGAGTGGGTGCCCCGCATCAAGGAGATGGAGCGCTCGGCCAAGGAGGTGCACGCGATCATGAACAACAACTACTCCAACTACTCGGTCAAGAACGCGCATCGGTTGGAGGAGCTGCTGGCGGCCTGGCAGAAGTAGGTTCCCTCGGCGAGAGGGACTTTTATTTCGGAGGCGGTGGGCCTGTGCCGCTCAGGTGCGGGGATCTGAGGCGTCGCGCCTCGCCGAGGCTGTGGTCCATCAAGCCGCCGAACACAGGCTCCGCGAGGTGTGCGAAGCGCAGCGGCATTACTATCGCGTCGCGGCGCGGGAAGCGAGCGGTCCTCACGATGAGGTTGGCCACCCACGAAGCCGAGTACATCGGACCGACCGGCGCCTCCGTCGAGTTGAAGAACTCCGTTTTCGTAACCCCGGGGTAGACGACGCACACCTTCACTCCGGTTCCGGAGAGCTCACCGCGCAGGGCGTGCGACAGTCCGACGACTGCGTGCTTGGTTGCCGAGTAGACAGCGGAGTACGGTGCGGCTCGAAATCCGACTACCGACGAGACATTGATGATCACGCCCTGCCGCCTCTCCAGCATTGAAGGCAGCGCCGCCTGGATCGTCGCGATGACCCCTCTCAGGTTGGTGGCGACCAGCTCCTCGACCTTCTCTTCGGGCATCTCATGGAGCCGCCCCATCCAGCCGACCCCAGCATTGTTGACGAGCACGTCGATCCGGTCATGGTCCCGGAGCGCGGCGGCCACAAAAGCCCTCGCGTCTTCCCTCTGCCCAACGTCGAGACGCCTGACGCTCACATCTGGTGAGCCGCGCTCGAGGCACCTCTTGGCAATTGCGTTGAGGCGGTCAAGGCGCCGCGCGCCAAGTGCGAGCCGCGCTCCTTTCGCAGCGAATGCCAGAGCGGTCGCCTGCCCGATACCGCTCGAGGCGCCGGTCACGACGACAACAGCATCCCTCAGCCGCACGACCGTAGCTTAGGTTGGGCGGGCACGTTGCCCACGACACGTAGAATCCGGGCATGAAGGCGCTGACGTATCAGGGCGAGGGCGACGTCAAGGTCATCGATGTTCCAAAGCCGAGCATCAAGGGCTCTTCCGAAGCTCTGGTCAAGGTGACACTGGGGGCCGTCTGCGGTTCGGACCTCCACATCCTTCACGGTCACACCCCTATGAATCAGGGGGCTGTGCTTGGGCACGAGTTCGTCGGCGTGATCGAAGACGTCGGCGCTGAGGTCAAGCGCTTCAAGCCCGGCGATCGGGTGGTGGCCAGCTTCTTCACGTCGTGCGGCCACTGCGCCCTGTGCAGGAAGGGTTGGTTCAACCAGTGCGTCGACAAGGCCACCTTCGGTCACGGCGAATATTTCGGCGATCTTGGCGGGGGCCAGGCTGAGTACGTCGTCGTGCCGAACGCCGACCACTCGATGGAACCGATACCAGCCGGCCTCACCGACGAGCAGGCAATCTTCGTCGGCGACATCCTGTCCACAGGCTTTTTCGGGGCGGAGCGAGCGGAGATCAAGCCAGGCGATGTCGTCGCCATAGTTGGCGCCGGCCCAGTGGGCCTGATGGCGACAATGTGCGCCCAGCTGTTCGGCCCGGCCCGCATATTCGTCGTCGACATGGTCGACTCCCGGTTGGAGATCGCCCAGGGACTCGGTGGCATCCCGATCAATGCTTCGCAGGTCCACCCGGTGGAGGCGATCCACGGTCATACGGACGGCATCGGGGCGGATGCGAGCATCGAATGCGTCGGCCTCCTTTCAGCCGTCGACACCGCCATTCAGAGTGTCAGGGGCGGCGGGACCATCTCCATGGTCGGAGTCCCGAGTGCGGTGCTTGGAGACTTTCCTTACATGACGATGTGGTTGAGATCGCTGACGTTCCGCGCCGGATGGTGCAACGTTCAGGCCTACATGCGGCCGCTGCTCGACCTCATCGCCGCGGGACGCCTCAAGCCCGACGCGATCATCAGCCACCGCATGAAGCTGGATCAGGCCGAGGAGGCCTACCGGATCTTCGACGCCCGCGAAGCGACGAAGATTGTGCTTACGCCTTAAGCGCCGCCGCCTGGTCGATCGCCATCAGGTAGCCGCGAGCTCGCTCTGTAAGCGGATATCGATTCTCCAGCTCGTGGAACGCGGGCCCGTGGTCGCTGTGCTCCAGGTGCGCGAGCTCGTGGACGACGAGGTAGTCGATCACCCACTCGGGCAGGGAGGCGGCGCGTGTGGCGATCCGGATCGCCCCCATCGTGAAAGTGCAGCTGCCCCACAGATGGGACATCTGCGCGAACCCGATCGAGGTCCATCGCAGCCGCCCTCCGAATAGGCGCTCGTTCAGCAATCGCGCGCGCTCGGCCAGTCGTTCGTCTGACGGCCGGGCCCGCTCCATGCGGCGTTCGAGGCGCCGGCGCATCTCTTCGGCCCACCTCTCGCGCTCGGCGCCGGGCATCCAATCAGGCACGAGGAGCTCGAGGACCCCTGACCGGAGCCGCGCCGCGACGGTTCTCCGCCGCCTGCGGCTGGCGACTATGCGTATCGGCGGGGTGAACTGGTTGTGATTCGTTTCCAAGACGTAGTGCTCCGTTGTTTAGTGCAGCGTTCGGAGGGATTGTAGGCGCGCCGGCCCGCAATCGGAATGCTGCATGTAAAGGTGCCAGCAATTAGCATTGCGGCCAAAGCGTGCCAAGAAGCCTCGTCGTCGGAAATGGCAACGTGCTCGTGGGCTTCGACGCCAACTACTCGGTTCGGGACATCTATTTCCCGCGCGTCGGCGACGCCAACCAGACGATGGGCAATGTCTGCCGCACCGGCTTTTTCATCGATGGCAAGTTCGCGTGGCTCGAGGATGCCGGCTGGGAGCGCCAGCTCGGCTACGCGGAGGACTCGCTGGTCACCGCTGTGACGCTGAAAAATCAACGCCTTGGGATCACTGTCAAGTTCGAGGATTTCGTCGACCTCGCCCGCAACTGGTTCATCCGCACCCTGGAGGTCTCCAGCGAGACGGGTTTCACCACCGGTCGCGTCTTCTTCCACTACGACTGGTACATCGAGGGCTCGGACATCGGCAACACCGTTGCTTACGACCCCCGCCATCGTGCGGTCATCGCCTACAAGGCGAATCGCTACTTCCTTGTCGGCGGAGACCCCGGCCCGGGCTTTGGAATCGATACATGGGCCAATGGCAAGAAGGGCGGCAGCCTGGCCGGTACCTGGATCGACGCGCAGGACGGGGAGCTCGGTAGGAACCCTATCGAGCAGGGCTCAATCGACTGCACTGTCGGCTTCAATCTCGTGCCCGTGGCGCCCGGTGGGCCCTGGACGCTGACCCATTGGGTCTGCATGGGCACCAGGTTGAGCGAGGTCACGGTCTATGGACAGGACCTGATCATCGGCAAGGGCCCTGACACGTACCTCGGACGCACCCTCACGTACTGGCAGGTGTGGTCCGAGAAAGACCACCGTCACATCGACGAAGAGCTTGGCTCAGAGGTGACCCAGCTCTATCGTCGCTGCATATTGACGGCGCGCACCCACGTCGACAACCACGGCGCGATCATCGCCGCAACCGACTTCGACATCACCAAATTCGCGCGCGACACGTACGCGTACGCGTGGCCGCGGGATGGAGCGCTGGTCGCGAACGCGCTCGATCGTGCAGGGCACGAGGACGTGACCCGCAATTTTTTCACCTACTGCCAGCAGTGCCTCGTCGAGGAGGGCTTCTTCCTCCACAAGTACACGCCGTACGGCCTGCCTGGAAGCTCGTGGCTTCCGTGGGTTGACAGCCGGGGCGTGATCACGCTTCCGATCCAGGAAGACGAGACAGGCCTCGTCATATGGGCGCTGTGGCAGCACTACCGAATCCACCGCAACCTTGACTTCATCGTCAGCCTTTACTCGACGCTGGTGGTCCCCGCAGCCGACTGGATGGTCACGTACGTGGACGAGCGCAATGGCCTCATCAAGCCTTCGTGGGACCTCTGGGAGGAGCGGTGGGGCGTGCACGCTTTCACCGTCGGCGCGGTTTGGGGCGGCCTCGACGCCGCGCGCAGCTTCGCAGAGCTTTTCGGTGACGTCGCGGCCTCCGTTCGTTACCGGGATGCAGCCGACCGGCTGCGTGAGGCGACGGACACCCACCTGTACAGCCCTGAGCTAGGCCGGTTCGCCCGCCGGATCGCAGTCGAAGACGACGGCACGATGACAGTCGACCTGGTCAACGACAGCGCGACGTACGGCCTGTGGCGCTTTGGCATGTACCCACCTGACGAGCCTCGCATCGTGGAAACGATGAATGCGATCAAGGAAGAGCTTGCCAACAAGGCGGCGGCCGGGGGCATCGCACGATATCGGGACGACTACTACTTCAAGGTCGATCCCGACACGAAGAAGGTGCCTGGCAACCCCTGGTTCATCTGCACGCTGTGGTTGGCCCAATGGTTCATCGCCACTGCGAACACAGCACACGACTTGAAGCAGGCGCGCGAGATCATCAACTGGGTGGTCGCCCACCAGGTGCAGGGTGGCCTGTTGTCCGAGCAGCTCGATCCGAACACCGGTGCCCCGCTCTCAGTCTCGCCTTTGACTTGGTCGGCAGCGGAGTTGATAGCCACAGTCGACGAGTTCTGCCGCAAATCGGAGCGCGTGCGCCGTTCGGCACTGTCCACAGTCCCACCGAGACCGGCCCAGTAGACAATCCCCGATCGAGACTGGAAACGTCGTCCTGGCGGTGGCTTAGAGCGGGATGTTTCCGTGCTTGCGAGGTGGGCGTTCCACAGTCTTGCGCAGGCAGAGCTGCAGGCCGCGGACCAGCTCGCGCCGCGTCTGGCTCGGCTCGATCACGTCGTCGATGTAGCCGCGCTCAGCGGCCACGTACGGGTTGGCGAATCGCGCCGTGTACTCCGCGACAAGTTCTTTGCGCCGAGCAGCTGGGTCAGGAGCGGCCGTCAGGTCTCGCCTGTAGATGATGTTCACGGCGGCCTCCGGACCCATGACGGCGATCTCCGCCGTCGGCCACGCCAGGTTGAGGTCGGCGCCCATCTGCTTGGGCGACATCACGCAGTAGGCCCCGCCATAGTCCTTGCGGGTGATCACCGTCAGCTTCGGCACCGTCGCCTCGGCATACGCGTACAGGAGCTTGGCACCGTGGCGGATGATCCCGCCGTGCTCCTGGTCGCGGCCCGGTAGATAGCCCGGCACGTCGACGAAAGAGACGATCGGGATGCCGAACGCATCGCAGAAGCGGATGAACCTGGCTGCTTTGACCGAGGCATTGATGTCGATGGCGCCGGCCAGCACCTTCGGCTGGTTGCCGACGATCCCCACGACGTGGCCTCCAAGGCGGCCTAGCCCGACGATCATGTTGGGTGCGAAGAACGCCTGGATCTCGAAGAACTCGCGGTCGTCGAGCACTCGCGACACCACGTGGCGCATGTCGTAAGGCTTGTTGGGGGCTTCCGGCACGATGGTTTGCAGCTCGGGATCCGCTCGCTCGGGGTCATCGGTGGTCGGCAGATAGGGAGGACGCTCGTTGTTGCTGGACGGAAGGTAGGAGAGGAGCTTACGAACTCCTGCGGCGCATGCCTCCTCGGTTCGCGGCAGGAAGTGCGCGACGCCCGATGTTGCGTTGTGCACCTCGCCGCCACCCAGCTCGTCGAACGAGACGTTCTCGCCGGTGACGACGCGGATCACCTCTGGTCCGGTGATGAACATGTAGCCCTGGCCGGCGACGATGAAGATGAAGTCGGTGATTGCCGGCGAGTAGACCGCCCCGCCTGTGCAAGGGCCGGCGATGACGCTGATCTGCGGGATGACACCTGACGATCGCACGTTGCGAAAAAAGATGTCGGCGTAACCGGCGAGCGCGACCACGCCTTCCTGGATGCGGGCGCCGCCTGAGTCGTTGATGCCGATGATCGGGACGCGGTTGCGCAGTGCGAGCTCCTGGACCTTGACGATCTTCTCGGCTGTGACCTCGCCCAGCGATCCGCCGAAGACAGTGGCGTCGTACGCGTAAACAGCGACGGGGCGGCGATCGATCTCGCCGAAGCCGGCGACCACACCGTCTCCGGCGATCCTCCGGTCCTCCATCCCAAAGCCGTGAGCGCGATGCGTGGCGAAAACGTCGAGCTCGACGAATGACCCCTCGTCGAGGAGCATCTCGATGCGCTCGCGCGCTGTCGCCTTGCCGGTTGCGCGGCGCTTGTTCTCGGCCGCGGTGTCAGCGTGCAGCGCCTGGTAGCGGCGCTTGCGGTATTGGTTGATCTTCTGCTCGGAAACTGTGGTCGCCACGCGTTCGGGCGCTTCGACACCTTCCATCGCCGGCGTTGTGCGTCGCACTGGTGTAAGGCTTTTTGGTCTACGGGCGGCCATACCGCATATCGTAGGCGCGTGTCGACGACCACCTGGGGGGCCGCCTGATCAGTCGACTCAGGCAGGCGGCTGCGGCACTCTTTTCGCGACCTGCTTTCTATTGGGCGCTCGCCGGCGTGTTCTGGCTTCGCATTGTCGTGCTGTCAGCGATAGTGCCGCGGCGCCCCGATGCCGAGGGGATGTGGGAGGGTGCTCGCGCCTTTATCACCGATCCGTCCCACATGTACGACGCGGCGGCCGCTTACCTTGCGCAGACCCATGTCATCGCTCCGCCAGGCGTCCTCGCCGCATTCGTGAGCCCACCTCCGGTCGCTCTGCTCGCGCTCCCCGTCGCCCTTCTGCCGAAGAACGTCGGCGTGGACGTGTGGACGGCCATCGACGGCCTCGCTCTGCTGGGCGGCCTGCTCTTCCTTTACCGAGCGATCGCGACCAAGGATCGTATTGCGCAGCCTGTGTTCTGGCTCGTCGCCGCCTACTTCCCACCTCTATTCGCCGACGTGAGCGCCGGGCAGCGGGGCGGCGTGATCCTCCTTGGCGCGATGGCCTCGGTCTGGCTGGAGTTGCGACGGCCGGCGCTGGCCGGAGGGGCGGCCGGACTGGCCGCCGCGCTCAAGTACTACCCGGCGGCGATGGTGATCGGTGTGCGACCCGAGCATCGCATCCGCTTTGCAGTCACGCTCGGCGCCGTCCTGGTGCTGGTCACCGCCGTCGCATTCGTTCCGCTCGGTTTCGGCGGCGCCGTCTTCTACTTCCAGCACGTCCTTGTGCCGTCGCTGGGGTCCAACAACCCGGACTGCGCCTACGACTCGGTGCGCACGCTATTCATGCGGACGATCGGCGGCGAGCCGTTTTATCAGCCGACCGGAACCGGTGTAACGATGGTCCAATCGCCGCTGCATCTGGGTACTGTTGCGATGCTCCTTTCATATTTGAGTGCCCTATTGTTCGCCGCCGGCGCCGCATGGGCGGCCTGGCGAAGCGGCTGGAACCCCGCTTATGGGATGGCCGCCGGATTCGCCCTCGGCGCTCTCATCCCCAACGAGGTGTGGCCTTACCAGTGGCTGCCCCTGCTTCCGCTGATCCTCCTGCTGGCGGTACGTGGGGTCGAGCGCCGACGATGGATCACCCTCGGAATCCTTGGTGTCTGCCTCCTGGGGTTCTACCGCCAGCCCTGCGATCTTTTCTTTCCCAACCTGTGGACGGTGGCTGCAATTGGGGTATTCGCGCTGGCGCTATGGGAAAATCGCCTTTTCCGTCATGAGGTCGAAATGGCCTCGCGTTCAAGAGACTAGGAGGGATCGCGCATGGCGCTGAACGCTGAGGTCAGCTTCACCTGGCTCGGCCACGGGACGTGGAAGGTCCGGAGCGCCAAATGGAAGGAGATCATCATCGACCCCTGGGTGATGAACAACCCTGTGGCGCCTGAGACGCTAAAGAAGGTCGAGAAGTGCGACCTGATGCTCATCACCCACGGCCATTTCGACCATGTCTACGACGCACTGGAGATCGCCAAAGCGCACAAGCCGAAGATCGTCACCAACTTCGAGATCGGCCAGTGGCTCGAGTCGAAAGGAATTGACGCAGGGACGATTACCGGCGCCAACATCGGCGGCACCGTCGAGGTGGATGGAATCAAGGTCACGCTGGTCCACGCCGAGCACTCCTGCGGCATCAGCGACGGCGGCCAGATCCTGTACGGGGGCAACGCGTGCGGGCTGGTCATCGAGTTTGAGAACGGCTTCACCATCTACTTCGCCGGCGACACTGACGTGTTTGGCGACATGGCGCTGATCGCCGAGCTCAACAAGCTCGATGCTGCTTTTCTTCCTATCGGCGACCTTTTCACAATGGGACCGAAACGGGCCGCGAAGGCTGTCTCGCTGCTTGGTGTGAAAACCGTTGTACCGATGCACTTCGGCACCTTCCCCCCGCTGGTCGGCCGCCCCTCAGCCCTGCAGGAGCTGGTCGGATCTGGTGTCGAGGTGCTTGACATCAAACCTGGCGACGAGGTCTGACATGGCCAAGAGGAGGCGTCGCAGGAGGAACGTAATCGGGGCCTCCGCCGCATGGATGGCCAAGGCCATCAGGACAGGGCGCATCTCGTCAGAAGAGATAGTGAGCGCGCACATCGAGCAGATCGGCGCGATGAACCCCCACCTGAATGCAGTCGTGCGAACCGAGGGCCACAAAGCGCTGATTCAGGCTCGCGCAGCCGATCGCCATATCTCACGCAGCGCCAAACTCGGACCCCTTCATGGCGTCCCGTTCACCGTCAAAGACATCTTCGACACGGCGGGCGTTGTCACGACAGCAGGCTTGAGGAAGCTCAAAACGAACGTTCCGACGCAGGACGCCACAGTCGTGGCTCGAATGCGGGCGGCCGGCGCCATCATGATCGGCAAGACGAATTGCCCGCCGGGTGGCATCGGTGACGACAGCGCGAACTCGATGCACGGCGGCACACGAAATCCGTACAACCTCCAGCGATCGCCGGGCGGCAGCAGCAGCGGAGAGGCCGCGATCATCGCCGCCGGCGGTTCGCCGATCGGGATCGGCAGCGACTCCGGCGGCAGCATCCGGCTGCCGGCCCATTTCTGTGGCATAGCCGCCCTCAAACCCACCGCTGGACGCGTTCCGAGCACCGGCGGCTATGAGCTTGTGGGCGGGCTCACCGACCCACGCAGCCAGGTGGGACCTATGGCGCGCTTTGTGGACGATCTGTGGCTGTTGCTGCCAATCCTTGCCGGACCTGACGGCGTTGACTCAGGCGTGATCCCCATGCCACTAGCCAAACGCCTGGGCGCCCTCAAAGGGTTGAAGGTTGCCTGGTACGCCGACGATGGCATCACCAAGCCGACCAGGGCGACCACCGCCGCTGTCAGGGCTGCGTCGACCGCTCTCCAGAAAGCCGGCTGCAAGGTCACGCAGGCGCGGCCGCCGGGTCTCGACGAGGCGAGGGAGGTGACGCTCGGCTATTGGGGGCGCAAGCGCATCGCCACCGAGCGACTGTTCCTCCGCTGGGACGGGTTCCGGAGCAGCCTCCTCGGCTTCATGGCGGAATACGACCTCATCCTTAGCCCGGTCGCCGCCGGCCCCGCGCCTGAGTACGGGGCCAAGTCAAGGCTCGAGAACCAGTTCAGCTACACGATCCCATACAGCCTTGGCGGCAACCCGTGCGCCGTGGTCCGGGCCGGCACCTCCCCGGAGGGCTTGCCGATTGGCGTACAGCTGGTGGCTCGCAACTGGTGCGACGACGTTGCCCTGAGCGCTGCCAGGGCCATCGAAAAATCGCTTGGAGGTTGGAGGCCTGCTAGCGTGATCCCGTGAAGTTCCGGTACTCGCGGTGGGACGGTTCCCAGCGGCTGGACGACCCTGACGCAGGGGACGTGCTCGATGCGCTCTCGGATGACCTGATGAACTACGGCGATCTCAATGCAGCCCTCCAGCGGCTGCTTCGGTGGGGATCGCCCAACATGCCGGGTCTCGAGCAGCTGCTCAAGCAGCTACGGGAGGCGCGTGAGCGAGAGCTCGGCCGTTACAACCTCGACTCGACGGTCGACCAGCTGCGCGAAAAAGTGCAGGACATCATCGACACGGAGAAGAAGGGCATCGAGCGCCGCCTCGAGGAGTCCGCGACCCCTGAGGCGAAGAAGCTGATGGAGCGGATAGCGCGCCAACGCAACGAGCAGCTCGACCGGCTGCCTGACGACCTTGGAGGTCGGGTAAAGGCACTACGGGACTATGAGTTCGTCGACGACGAGGCGCGCCAAAAGTTCGACGAGCTGATGCAGGGGCTGCAGAAGCAGATGGTCGACCAGATGTTCCAGGGCATGAAGGGCTCGATCGAACAGATGAAGGGCCAGGACCTTTCTCGTGTGAGGGACATGGTGCGCGAGCTCAACAAGATGCTCGAGCAACGCATGGAAGGGAAGACGCCCGACTTCAACGGTTTCATGGAGCGCTACGGCGACATGTTTCCGCCGGGCATCAACAGCCTTGACGAACTGCTCGAGCACCTGCAGCGCCAGATGGCGCAGATGCAGTCACTGCTTCAGAGCATGAGCCCGGAGGCGCGCGAAGAGCTGCGGCAGATGATGGACGCGCTACTCCAGGACGATTCGCTGCGCCTCGAGCTGGCGCGGTTGTCGGGCTTCATGCAGGCGATGATGCCGCCTTCCGAGCTGAGCGAGCGATACCCGTTCTTCGGCGAGGACCCCCTTTCGATGGGGGAGGCGATGGGCCTGATGGAGCGCCTTCAACAGATGGACAGGCTTGAGTCGCAGCTGGAGCGCGGGAGCTTCCGGCCCGACGACGTCGACAGGTCGCTGGCTCAACAGCTGCTGGGCGATGAGGCAAGGCAAGCGATCGACCAGCTGCGCAAGCTGACCGACGTGCTCGAGAAGGCGGGTTATGTGGAGAAGAAGGGCCGGCGGATGGAGCTGACTCCACGCGGGATGCGGCGGATCGGCCAGTCGGCACTTCGCGACATCTTCGACCAGCTCAAGAAGACGCGCATGGGCCAGCATCAGCTCTCACGCGGCGGACTCGGCAACGACGCGTCCGACGAGCTCAAGGATTACGAGTACGGCGACCCGTTCCTCCTGGACCTCAAGGAGACGTTGTTCAACTCGCTGGTGCGCGAAGGGCCGAAGGTCCCAGTGAAGATGGGCGCCAAAGACTTCGTGGTGCACCGCACAGAGCACGTGACCCAGGCATCGACGGTCCTGATGATCGATATGAGCCGCTCGATGTTCCTGCGCGGATGCTTCCTCGCGGCGAAGAAGGTGGCCATCGCGCTCGACTCGCTGATTCGCAGCCAGTACCCGCGCGACTCGCTCTACGTGGTGGGCTTCTCCAACTACGCGGTTGAGCTCAAGCCGCAGACGCTGCCCCAGCTCGCGCTCAACGACTACGTGTATGGAACCAACATGCAGCACGGTTTCCAGCTCGCCCGCTCGCTCCTGGCCAAGCATCGGGGGAACCGGCAGATCATCATGATCACGGACGGAGAGCCGACAGCTCATCTCGAGGACAACGGGCGGGCTTACTTCGCGTATCCACCGACGTTCAAGACAATCCAGCAGACGCTGCGAGAGGTGAGGCGGTGCACGCGCGATCGCGTTGTCATCAACACTTTCATGCTCGAGCGCGGCCCGTACCTGACCGAGTTCATCAACCAGATGACCCGCATCAACAAGGGCAGAGCTTTCTTCGTGTCACCGGACCGGCTCGGCGAATACGTCCTCGTCGACTACGTGAGCGGCAAGCAGCG
>DATLPO010000130.1:0-5780 GCA_035535675.1 Candidatus Limnocylindria bacterium | reverse complement strand
GGTACTGTACGTGGTGACGAACTGAGGAGGTATTTCCATGGGAGACGATCTCGCCGCATCTAACGTCAATCGCTCGTATTCGCTCTCCGCGACGAGCATCGCGATCTTCACGTTCATGCTGGTCTTTCTGTATCCGAGGGTCTCGACTGGCCAGGTCAACGCCCTGCTTTTTCAAGCCACCTTGGTCGTGATGGGCTTTGCGACGTTCTCGTTCGTGTTCGCGGCCTTCTATTACTACGGCTCATCGCTTGGCCACCGGATCGAAGATGCCGAGCGAGCTCGGTACTCCCGTCGAGCCGATCGCTTCTGGCTGCTCGGATGCACCCTACTGTTCCTAGATCCGAGCTTGATCCTCTTCGCGGTCGGGCTTCTTGTCGTCGGGTCTGCGTGGTTCGCACTTTGGCTGGTGTACCTGCTCTTCCTGATCCGCTACTTCCCCCGTGTCCAGACCGCACAGAAGAGCTAGAAAGTGCGTAAACCCAGAGGGCACGTCCGGCATAATCGACGCATCTACGGCGCTTAGTCGCTCTGCGCCGTGAACGCGTCCCTCCGTGTCCACGACGGCTCATGCTCTAGGGAGCCAGAGATGCAGAAACGTTGGAGGGCGGGTCGAGCCATCACCTCGCAGGCATCATCGAGGCTCAAGCACTATTCGCGAAGTTATGGAAAAAAATACGGCGTGGGCGTTAGGCAGTCCCCGAGTCTTCACGGATGAACGCGAATGATCGTCTTTCCCTTGATCCGCTCGGTCGGGTTGAAGGCGGCAACCGCATCGTCAAAGGCAGCCACGTTGCCGATGTTAGTCCGCAGCCGACCATCCCGGACCCGCTGGACGAGCTCAATCAACTGGGCGCGATCGGGTACAACGACGAAGTCGATAGTCAAGCCGTCAGTAGGCCGCGCCTCGGTCGGGCCGGTAATGGTCACCAGCGTTCCTCCGGCGCGAATCATGCCCGCAGACCGCTTCGCGATGTCGCCGCCTAGGACATCGAAAACCAGATCGACCCCGCCGACATCTTCCAGGGCGTCGCGATCGAGGTCGACGAACTCCTGCGCGCCGAAGTCGAGAGCCGTCTGACGGCCGGTAGCGCGCCCGGTGCCGATGACGTACGCGCCGGCCTCACGTGCGAGCTGGGTCGCCATCGAACCGACTACGCCGGCGGCACCGTGCACAAGGACGCTCTGCCCCGCACGAAGGCGGCCGTGCTCGAACAGCCCTTGCCACGCGGTCAGGCCCGACATCACAAGGGCCGCGCCCACCGTGAAGTCAACATCGCCCGGCAGCGGTGCGAGGTTGCGTGCCTCGACGGCTACATACTCCGCCAGCGTGCCGTCGCGAGTCCAGTCCGTGAGGCCGAACACCCGCTGCCCCACCGACAGCCCCGTCGTTCCATAGCTGAGGGCGGTGACCACTCCGGCCAGCTCGTGGCCGGGGATCGAAGGCGTGCGGTCACGGCCTAGGCGGTCGATCCAGGTCGAGGGCCACGACAGCTCATTCCCGGTGAATCCCGACGCATGAACCTGAACAACGACATCGCCGTAGTTCGCGCCCGAGAGGCTGGCGAGCGACGCCCCCTGTGGCTCGGGCCGCTCCACTAACTTCATCCCGGCCGTTCCTGCAGCCTGATCCGTCACCACAATCGCCCTCATCGGTCACCTCCCCGTGTTGAGTTCTTGCCTGTAAATCAGGCGATGATTTCCTGCGGGGACCAACCGTAGACGGTTAGTTCACTCTGCGGCCGACTCCCCGGATCGACGACCAGCGTCGCCATTCGTCGCTCGGTATGCTCACACCCGTCGAGTTCGAAGGTCGACGTCGTAATCCAACGACACCAGCATGATTTCCAATTGTCCGGCTCTACCTAAGCCAGGACACCCCTCAGCCTCCATCAAACCCAGGGCAGTTCAACGCAAAGATCGGTGTCGGATTCGTATTTGAAATCTGGTCGGGGGCCGGGGATTTGAACCCGAGGCCCTCACGTTCCCGAAATGTAGGCGCATTCGTCCACCGAGATCGGTTTTAAGGGTCTTGAGTTCACTTCGGAAACTCAACATGCGATCTACAGTCGGTTTCAGCCACCGAGATCGCTCAAATCACTACATGAACTACTACATGGGCGGGGACTCCTGATTGCTTCCTTCGCGCGGAAAATGGCGTCGGGAAAACGAACTACCCTTGTGCTGGAGGATTACGGTCTACCCATTCGAGAGGTTCAGCGAGCGCGCCAAGAAGGTGCTCACGCTCGCCCAGGAAGAGGCCGAGCGTTCCCATCACAGTTATATCGGCACCGAACACCTCCTGCTTGGTCTCCTCCGCGAACAGGAAGGATTGGCCGCCCAGGTACTGGCCAACTTGGGAGTTGATATTGAGTCCGTTCGCGAGGTCATCCAGTCGGTGCTCGGTCGCAATGAGCGCACCACCATCCAGCAGATCATTCCCACTTCGCGCGTCAAGAAGGTAATCGAGATCTCCTTCGAGGAGGCCCGACGGATGGGCCATGGCTCTGTTGGCACTGAGCATGTCCTGCTCGGTCTGATGCTCGAGGGCGATGGTATCGCTGCGCATGTCTTGCAAGACCTGGGCGCCACTTTGGACAAGGTCCGCGCGGAGATCGAACGATTGGAACTCACCGACACAGGGGAGCGACCAGAGGCACCCCTTCCCCATTACAAGGTCGGCCAACGTGTCCTGATCCATGATGCAGACCCGCCCCACCGACTTTGGGAAGGACGAATAACCACGGCTGAACGTAAGAGCTACGAGGTCTCCGTTCCTGGGCACCCTGTGGACGGGGTGGGCAAAGCGGAAGAAAGACTGATCCATCCGGTCCCAATGAAATGGACGGGTGACTGCCCCTTTTGCAAAGCTTGAGCTTTCGCGCCGGGCAGCATCAAGGCCAAAGCATGACGGGCACGGCAAGCAATTGCGTTCGAGAGCTGATTCGACGCTAACCGCCAGGCCAGCGACCGCGGCAACTGCTGCTGACGCGATTCCTCATCGATCGTTCGCTGTCGGCATGAGGTGGTCAGCTGGAGGTAGGCGTCAACTCACGGGCACGATCGAGGGCTAATTGAATCATCCGTCGTTATCTGGCCCGACGATGGCGATCGGCAGTCCCCTTGGACTGCAGGGCTCGCTAACCGAAGGGATGGTCTCTGCGGTCGGTCGACAGGTCTGCGAGCCAAACGGGGTGGCTCTTCCACCACTCATTCAGACCAGCGCCTCGATCAACCCGGGCAATTCGGGTGGCGCCCTGGTCGATCTCGATGGCCAGGTCATCGGCATCACGACGCTGGCTGCCCAGGATCGGAGATCAGGGACCACCGCCGGTGGCGTCTGCTCCGCTCCGCTCTGGTGCCTCGTGCCGTATCGTCGATGCACGAGCGGCCGGCCGATCCAACCCCCAACCCGCCAGGTTGCGGGTCGACCATCCAGGAGAGCCTGAAATGTCGCCTGACTTCACACGTCCACGCCGGAAACGCCTGTCCGCGCTGTGGCTCGTGACGCTCGTCGTCGTCCTTGTCGCATGCACCCAGGCGCCCGCGGCGTCGACAGGCACCCCGGTGCCCGCGTCCACCGCCACCGCCTCCGGCGCCGCGGCCTCATCGCCGACGCCGGTGGTCTTCGCGTCCACGCGCTACCCGTACTCGATCACGCTGCCGATCGGCTGGGTCGCGACCCCGGCGCGCGTGACGTGGGACGGAACGGGTGCGCCGACGAGCGACGACCCCGCAGTCGACGTGTTCGGGCCCGTCGGCGAGGGCACGGCGTTCGGCTCGGCGGCACGCACGACGAGCTCGCTCGCGGCCTGGGTCGCCGACGGCATCGCAACGAACTTCCGGATCCACAGCGACACGTGCCCGCAAACGCCGTACTCGGTCGAGTCGGTCACGATCGGCGGCCAGCCAGGCGCACTCGTGGCCTGGAACTGCGGCATCCTCATCAACGCGGCGTTCACGGTCGCCAACGGCTACGGGTATCGGTTCGTGTTTCGCGACCCGACGATCCAGGCAGCCACGGACCCGGCCGACAAGGCGACATTCACGACCATGCTGGGGTCCGTCGCCTTCCACTGATCGTGGCGCGGCCCCGCGGTAGGCCCGCGCCGGCTAACCCGCCGCGTCCTGCGGGTGGCGTCCATGCGAAACCGAGCTCAGCCCACTCAAGGGTCTCGACATCAGGCTCCTCGAGGTCGGTATGCGAACGCGGGGCGGAACAGCTTCGCTCTGTAGCTGACCTCGTTTGGCACCTTCTGGGCGCTGGAAGGCGTTGGGTGTCTACTGGACACAGAGTGACCTGGACATCGCAGCGCTGCTGTTGTTCTACGGAACCGCAGCTGCTCTCTTCATCGCTCCGCGACGACCCACGCGCAACCTTGCGCCACATCGCCGACACGAATCGCTCCGGCAACGCCGGCGCTGTGGCCTGGGTTGGTCGGCACAAGAGGACAACCACGCCGAAGCAGTGAGCCAAGGTCAGATTGGTTGGAAACGGCTGCCAGCGATGAGACGAATCGGGACTCATCCGGGTGGGGCGTCGCCCTCCCCTACGCGTGGCCCCTGGCGGCCGCGAGCACGGTGCTGATCGTGGTCGGGTGGCGGGCCCTGGACCGACCCAAGCCACGCGGCTTACTTCAAGTCGTCTCCATGGCACGCTTGGCGTTGGCCATGTTGTCGCGCTCCGTCTTCCGCAGGATCAGCAGGAAGATCGGGAACGCCAATCTGAACCAACCTTTCGGTCGCGCGTCAAACCGGCTCACCAAGTCGGTCCCACCGTCTCGGTCGGACAAGGAGATGTCCAGATCGACTGCAACCGGGCCTCCATTGCGGTAAGACCAACCGTTGGGCGGATCGAATCGAGTGCACTCGCAGATGATCACCCCGCTCATCTTCCATTTCGCCCGGTATTGCGTGCCCAATCGGACCGGTCCCTCGCTGATCTTCTCCATCGACTCGACGTCGGGATTCCATTTCAGCTCGTTGCTCAGATCGACCAGATAGTCGAAGACTGCCTGACGAGGGCGTCGGATATGAACTCGGTTTTCGATGACTGCCACCAGCCTCACCTCCCAGAATCGGTTGATCTAGAGCGAGACTCTAGCATGTCACTCTAGTTGACGCAACTAGAGCCTGGGTCGGGTATCGTTCGGTTGTGGCAGCCCCCGACGCGCGCAAGGAGCGAGCACGGGCCACGAGGCGTCGCATTATCGAGGCCGCCTACAAGCTCTTCGCCGAGCGAGGTTGGAGTGTGCCCCTGACCGCCATCGCTGAAGAGGCAGGCGTCGCCGTTCAGACCATCTATTTCACCTTCCACACCAAGGTCGAGCTGCTCCGAGAGGCGCTCCAGCTAGCCGTACTCGGGGACGAACAGCCATTGCCTCCCCACGAGCGGCCCTGGTTTCACGCGATGGTCGCGGAACCCAGCGCCGCGAGGGCGATCGGGATGGTTGTCGACAACACGGCCCCGATCTTCGCTCGGGTGGCTCCGCTGACAGGCGTCTTCCGTTCCGGCGACCCAGAGGTAGCGCAGATGTGGGCGCGCAGCGAGGCGCTTAGGCTCGACGGCTATCGAATAATGACGCAGGCAGTGGCTCGAAAGGGGCGTCTCAAGGTCAAACTCGACGAGGCGACTGACATCCTGTTCGTCCTGCTAAGCCCGGATCTCTATTGGCTGATCGTCATGAACCGCGGCTGGACTCCCGACCGCTGGCGCAAGTGGATCGCAGCGACGTTGCGAGGCGCATTGCTGCAAAACTGAAGCCCGCCGGCACCCTCAGGTT
>DATLPO010000129.1:0-3198 GCA_035535675.1 Candidatus Limnocylindria bacterium | reverse complement strand
GGTCCAGGTCTGTCCGCTGCGCGGTGCGGTCAGGCTTCGATGAAACCATCGGGCTCCTCGCGCAGGCCGAAAGCCTGCTGGGTAAAGCGGAATAGGTATGCCTTCTTGCCGCGGACGCTGCGCTCCTTGCCCGTCGGCTCGATCACGCCGCGGTCGACGACCCTGCGCCAGAAGTTGCCTCGGTTGATCGAAAGACCAAGGACCGCTTCGTATACGTGCTGAAGCTCGGAGATGGTGAACTCGGAAGGCAGGAGCTGGAAGCCCACCGACGAATACCCGACTTTGCTTCGCAGACGCCGCACCGCGTAGTCGACCACCTCGCGGTGGTCGAACGCCATCTCGACCGGCAGTCGGCGCACCGGGTGCCAGTCCTGCTCTGAGCCTTGCTTTTCGCCGGCGCACGCCTCTGCGAGCGCCACCGGCACGATGGCGATGTAAGCGACGCAAAGCACGTCGCCACGAGGGTCGCGGCCAGGCACCACCACATGGCCTCCGGCATCCAGCTGCTGGGGCCGGTGAAAGGTCTTCAGCTGCTCGATCCACCCGCCTTCGATCCCAGTGATTCCGGTCTGGAGCGAGCGGGCCTGGGAGTCAAGCGAGGTGCCGGGGCACCGAAGCTCGCCAGGCAGAGCCCAGAAGCCCGGATAGGGCGGGTTGTCGCGCCGGCGAAGGAGAACGCTGAGCTCTCGTCCGGCAAGAGTGAATACCGCCAGGTCGACCGAAACCGGGCAGCTCGACTCGACGAGCTCGCGAGAAACCGTCTGCTCCACCATCTCATGCCCAATGTTATCTCATTTCGAAGCGACATGGGAAGCGGAGCTTCTAGCGGATGGCCAGGGCGGTCGCCAAAGCGACAAGGGCGGCGGTGTCGGCGCGAAGGTTGCGTGGGCCGAGGGTCGCCTTCAGTGGGACGAGGGTCTGCTCGTTTTCCGACCAGCCCCCTTCCGGTCCGATCAGAAGGGTGAGGTTTGGGGGCTCGGCCAGCTCGGAAAGCCGAATCGGAGCAGTGCGGCTCAGCATCACCGGGTTCTCATATCGAGCGACTACCTCCTCAAGCGAGGACGGCCCGCCGACCTCGGGGACGGCCAGCCTGCCGGCGAGCATTGCGGCCTCTCTGCAGATGGTGCGCCAGCGCTCGGGCTTTGATCCCCGAGCCACGCTCCGATCCGCCTGGACGATGTGAAAGCCAAATGCTCCGGCCTCGGTGCACCGGGAGAGGACGAGCTCCAGCGCGGGCGCCGGCAGATGGGCGATGGCGATCACGATTCGCGCCGCCGGCTCCGGGTTGTGCTCACGCTCGGCTACGACAACGCCTTCAACGCGGGCCGGTGACACGCGATCCAGGCGGACTGTGAGCATCAGTCCGGCGGGGTCGACGACCTCGATCTCCTCCCCCACACGCGCCCTCAGCGAGCGAGCGAGATGGTCAGCATCGGCGCCCGCGATGACTGCGCGAGGCCCCTCTCGCTCAGCAAAGAAATAAGGCACGTGGCAAACCAGCCAGGCTACATCGCGTTGAAGGTTTCGTAGACCGCGATCTCGCCGCCGCTTCTCAGGATTGGACAGCCCTTGGCCATCTTCGTCGCTTTGTCGACAGACGACGCCTCGATGATGCTGTAGCCGGTCACGCGCTTTCCAATCGGCCCCTTCGACCAGCTGCCGTCGGCCCTAATCTTGTTGACTGCGCCCGACATCGGGTTGCCGCCATCGATGACGGCGGGCCCCAGCTTGCCGTACCAGGTTTCCCACTGTTTCAAGACCCGGGCCTGTGCGGCAGCACTCTCAGGCATGCCCCCGCCGTAATAGACGAGTACGTACTTCACGCTTCTTTACTCCTTTATCTGTAGGTGTCGCTCAGGCTAGCCGTTGCGCGCGGCGATGTTCACGATTTTGGGGCGAGTTGCGAGCGCAGGTCGGCGATGAGAGCGAGCCCTGCCGCGAGTCGCTCGCGATTCGCGGGATCGTTCAGCCAGCGACTCTGGCCAGACGGATGGGGCAGGGGCACGATCACAGGGTTGTCCCCGAACCGCTCGCCGACGCGACTCTCCAGCGCACCGGGACCGAGGAAGCGATTGATCGCCATCTGGCCGACAGGAATGAGAACCTTCGGTTTGAGGATCGCCAGCTCTGCCTCGAGCCAGTGGGCGCAGTTGGCGATGGCGGCGGATGGCGGGCGGAGGTCCCCGGTGCCTGCTGCGTTGCGCCCAGGAAAGCAGCGCATCAGGGCGGCGATGTAGGTGAGCCGCCGGAATTCTTCTGGAGTCGCGAAACCGGCGCGCAACATCCAGCGGTCGAGCTCCTTCCCCGCGCGACCGGAGAAAGGGCGGCGCGAGATCCGCTCGGTCGGACCAGGCGCCTGGCCGACCAACATGAAGGGCGCGCCCCACTGGCCCTCGAACGTTGGGTTGGCCTCGGGGATGATGGCGTCGTCGACGCATGCCCGACAGGCGCGGCACGCCCCTTGATGCGCGATCAGTGCAGCTCGATTCATTCACGTCGAAGTTAACAGGCAGGATTGGCGACGCCGGAGCGCCTGGGTATGTTCGCCAAAGGTGCGATGGTCGAGGGGGTGGGCGGCCACGGGAGGAGGGTGGGCCCCGCGGCACGTGTGTCGATCGAGCCTCCGCGCTTCGGCGGGTACGTTCTCCGCTACCGGTAACATGCCTTGGCGATGGGAGTCCCGTCCGCCGATCAGGTGCTGGGCGTCCTCGCTCACATTCAGGACCCCGACCTCGGCCGTGACGTGGTGAGCCTCGGCATGATCAAGGAGCTCGAGGTCAGCCCTCAAGGCAAAGTGAGCTTCACCTTCGAGCTGACCACCCCCGCCTGCCCCGTACGCGATCGCTTCAAGTCGCAAGCGCAGGATCTCGTCGGCGACATTCCGGGTGTCACCGCCGTCGATGTGCGCATGACCGCGAACGTCAGGCCCGCCTTCATGCGGCCCAAGCCCTCGGAGATCCTACCCGGCGTGAAGCAGACAATTGCCGTCGCCTCGGGCAAGGGCGGTGTCGGCAAATCGACAGTGGCGGTGAACCTGGCGGCAGCGCTCCGGAAGGCCGGAGCGGAGGTCGGCCTCCTCGACGCCGACATCTATGGGCCCTCGATCCCGGCCATGATCGGCTCAAGGGACGTGCCCGAGCAGCTCAACGGCCGCCTCCAACCTGTCGAGGCGCACGGTCTCAAAGTGATGTCGTTCGG
>DATLPO010000128.1:0-2162 GCA_035535675.1 Candidatus Limnocylindria bacterium | reverse complement strand
CTGAGAAGTTCGACGTTCTGACCAGGTTCGCAGAACGGGACGAGGCGCAGGTGTGCCCTGCGTGCGAGTCGACCAAGACGCGGGTCATGGTCTCGAGCTTCGCCTTCGCGGGCACCGGCGAGTCGTCCTCTTCCCTCGACTTCGGGAGCGGTGAGAGCGCCGGTGGGTGCTGCGGAGGCTCGTGCGGCTCGTGCGGCTCCGGCCCGAACTAGCGCCCTAGCTTGCTCTACCCGGTCACGTACCGGGTCAACGCCGCGGGCCACATCGAGGTCGGCGGGTGCGACCTCGTCGAGCTGGCTCGCGAACACGGAACGCCACTCTATGTGTACGACGAGGCAACCATTCGGCAGCGCTGCTCTGAGTACGTCGCTGCGATGGGCGCTGGCGGCCAGGTCCTTTACTCGGCCAAGGCCTTCGCCTCGCCTCAATTCCTGCGGGTCATCGCCGACGAGGGGCTGGGCCTTGACGTGGTTTCGGCGGGCGAGCTCGACCTCGCGCTGAGATCAGGTTTTCCGCAGGATCGCGTTCACTTCCTTGGCAACAACAAGAGCCGTGAGGATCTCCAGGCCGCATACAACTCCGGCGCTGTCATCGTCATCGACGGCGCACACGAGTTCGATCTTCTCAAGGCAATCGTTCCTGAGGGCAAGCGGACCCCGGTCATGCTGCGCATCTCGCCCGGCGTCAAGCCCGACACACACGATCACATATCGACAGGCCAGCTGGACTCGAAGTTCGGCTTCTCGATCGAGTCGGGGGCCGCGCGCAGAGCTGTTGAAGAAGCGATTCGCCACCCGCGTCTTGAGCTGGTCGGACTGCACTCGCACATCGGCTCGCAGATCTTCGCGCTCGGCGCATACGAGAAAGCGATGGCGATCATGCTCGACCTCCTCGTCGAGCTCCGCGGTGAGCTCAAGTTCGAGCCGCGCAAACTTGGCGCAGGCGGCGGCCTCGGCATCGCATATACGAACCAAGACGATCCGCCGACGCCGCGCCACTTCGTTGAGACAGTGCGCCACGCCCTCGAATCCGGCTGCGCATCGCGGGGTCTGAAGGTGCCTGAGCTGGTGGTCGAGCCTGGCAGGTCGATCGCGGGACCGGCGGGCGTCGCGCTGTACACGGTCGGCTCGATCAAGGACATCCCTGGCGTTCGCCGATACGTCGCAGTCGACGGCGGCATGGGGGACAACATCCGCCCGAAGCTCTACGGCGCGCGGTATGAAGCGATCCTGGCCTCGGCTCCGGATCGCGCTCCCCACGGCAAGGTCACGATCGCCGGCAAATACTGCGAGTCGACCGACATCCTGATCGCCGATATCGATATGCCTGAGCTAAAACCGGGGGACATCATCTGCGTGCCGGCCGCAGGAGCTTACTGCCTGGCGATGGCGAGCAACTACAACGGCATGCCGCGCCCAGAGGTGCTGATGGTGAGCGACGGCAACGCGCGCGTGATGCGACGCCGGGAAACGCTGGACGATCTCGTCGCAGCGGAAGTTTTCTAGCAGCTTCCCAGCAAGGGTGGAACCGTAAATGCCTTGTTAAAGGTCCCGTTGCTGCCAGTCACCCGGATGGTCGCGTTTCCGGGCAGGGCAAGTAAGGGAATTGTGACGACTTTGACGAACTTGCCATTTGAGGCGACTACCACGCTGGTCAAGTTGGTAGTAGTGATCCCCTGAACGAACGAGATGGTCTCCGCCTGACCAGGTGTGAAGTAGAACCCCGAAACCGTCACTGAGCTATTGGCCTTACCACAGCTCGGCGAGATGGTGACGTAAGGATTCGGTGTAGGAACTGGAGTTGGGGAGGGTGTGGGTGTCGGGGTTGGTCTCGGGGTTGGTTTCGGAGTGGGTGTCTTCTTCGGGGTTGGACTGGGTGGGTGCGGAGACGCGGGCGCTGTGCTCGCCGTCGGCTTTGGGGCAGGGCTCGGGCTCTTACCTGGTGTCGGTTTCGCGGTTGGGTTACCGGTTGCCGTCGGCGACGGGTTCGACGATGGCGTTGGGCTGGGGAGGGTCCCCGGGGCGACCACGTGAAGGATCCTCTGCACGGGGCACGATCCGCCCCAACAGAGGTTCACCGTGTGGTCGCCTATGCCCGCGTCGAGAGGGACGTTGATCACGATGCTGACTTCACCGTTCCTGCCCGCCTGGAACGGAAAGGCG
>DATLPO010000127.1:0-3444 GCA_035535675.1 Candidatus Limnocylindria bacterium | reverse complement strand
GGCCTGCCAGGGCCGCGACATGGATTCCATACGAACGATCTGCGCCGCCGGGGACCACCCGGTGCAGGAATCGAACCGCCTCGCCCTCCTCCAGCACCTCGACACGCTGGTTGCGCACGCGAGGCAGGCGTTCGGCAAGCGCGGTCAGCTCGTGGTAGTGGGTCGCGAACAGAGTGCGGCAGCCGAGTCGCGGTGAGTCGTGAAGATGCTCGACGACTGACTGGGCGATCGAGACCCCGTCGTAAGTCGAGGTCCCCCTCCCCACCTCGTCAAGGATCACCAGCGACGCGCGCGTGGCGTGGTTGAGGATGTATGCGGTCTCAGTCATCTCGACCATGAAGGTCGACATGCCCGCGGTGATGTCGTCGTGCGCGCCGACTCGCGTGAAAATGCGGTCCGCAAGCCCGACTATCGCGCGCTCTGCTGGGACAAAGCTCCCGCACTGAGCGAGCAGGACGATTACAGCGGCCTGCCGGAGATAGGTCGACTTCCCAGCCATGTTGGGGCCGGTAAGGATGGTGATCTGTTCTGTGTCTGGGTCTAGCTCCAGGTCATTGGCCACGAACACGCCGGCCGGCAAGCTGTGCTCGACCAGTGGATGGCGGCCGCCCGTGATGCTCAGCCGAAGTCCCGCATTGACCTCAGGGCGCCTCCAACCCAGCTCCGCCGCGGCGACAGCGAGGCTCATCATCGCGTCGGCGCTGCCGATCGCCTGCGCGGTGGCGCGTAAAGCCGTCGCCAACGTAGCTACCTTGGTGCCGAGGTCGTGAAGGATCTCGAGCTCGCGCGCGGCCATCCGCTCCTGGGCCGTCAGCACGACAGCCTCCTTCTCCTTGAGCTCGGGCGTCAGGTAGCGCTCGGCGCCCGTCAGTGTTTGCTTGCGGATGTAATCCGATGGCAATGGCGTGGAGTTCGCGTTGCTGACCTCGATGTAGTAGCCGAACACCTTGTTAAACCCGACCTTCAGCGAGCGGATGCCGGTTCGGCGACGCTCTGACGCTTCGAGGGCAGCGATCCAGTCCCGCGCGCTGCTCGAAGCCTCGACTATGCCGTCAAGGTGGCTGTCGTAACCACGGCGAATCGCTCCGCCCGCTCGAGCGAGCGGGGGCGGGTCCTCGACCAGCGCCTGCGCCAGCACGCCGGCCAGCTCCGGCGCCGCGGTGATATCTGCGGCCAGCTCTCGAACCGCAAGGGCCTCGCACCCCCCGAGCGCGTCCTGCACGGTGGGAATTGCCTCGAGCGATCTGCGCAGCGCGACCAGCTCGCGCGCGCTCGCCCTCCCCTGCCCCGCCCGCGACACCAGGCGCTCGAGGTCGCCCACCTCCTTCAGCGCCACACCCAGGCGATCGCGAAGCGTTGGCGAGGTGGTGAGCTCGTCGACAGCCCCCAGGCGCAGCTCGATCGACTCGGCGTCGCGCATTGGAGCGCCCAGCCAGGCGCGGAGCCGGCGGGCGCCGATCGGAGTGCGCGTGTGGTCGATCAAGTTGGTCAGTGCCGGCAGCTCGAGGTTTCGGACGGTGGCCGCGTCAAGCGGCATCGTCGCGTCGGGTGAGTAGGTCCGCACGGTGAGGGAGCCCGGCCCCACGTGGTTCTGGTTTTGCTTGAGGTAGTCGAGGACGACTCCTGCGGCGCCCACAGCGAGGGGGGCGTCGGCGGCGCCTACCGATTCAGGAAACGCAATTCCCAGCGTGTCGCGGAGCCGCTGCTGGCCGCGGACCGGGTCGAACTTGTATTCCTCAACGTCTGGAGGGGTCAGGAGCTCGGCAGGCGCGAGTCGTTCGAGCTCGGCGGCCAGACGTTCACGAGGCAGCTGGCAAAGCAAGAGCTCGCCTGTCGACACATCGCACGCGGCAAGCCCGGCGTCGGCGCCATGCGTCCATGCGGCGGCGAGATAGTTGGGCCGCGACGGGTCGAGGTAAGCATCTTCGACGACTGTGCCGGGCGTGAGCACGCGCGTCACATCCCGTTTGACGATCCCCTTCTTGCCTGCCGGCTCTGTCTGCTCGCAGACGACCACCTTGTGACCGGCGCGCAACAGCTTGCCCACGTACACCTGCCATGCGTGGTGAGGCACTCCGCACATCGGAGCGCGGCCTGACTTGCCGAGGGGCCTTGACGTGAGGGTGACGCCCATCACCGGAGCGGCGATCTCGGCATCCTCGAAAAAAATCTCGTAGAAGTCCCCCATCCGGAAGAGGAGGATTCCGTCGGGGTACTGCTCTTTAGCCTCCCTGTACTGACGCATCACCGGGGTCGGGGCATTCGGGAATGCGCCCCGCGTTTCCCCGGTCACAGAACTCACGCCGCGGGCAAGCCTGTGAGCTGGCCCGCAGTGGCTTGCATGACGCGCACATCGACAAGCTGGCCAGGCGCGATTCCGCCGGCTTTCAGCACTATGGCGCGCTTGCCCTGGCGGATCCGGCCGTAGGTCCGACCCAGCTCGTCCTTGCCCTCGATCAGGACCTGGACCTCGCGGCCGACCCAACGAGCTGTCTTGCGGCGCGCGATGTCTCGCTGTAGGGCAAGGAGGTCGTTCAGCCGTCGCAGCTTCTCCGCAGCCGGCACGTCGTCATCCAGGCGGTCGGCTGCGAAGGTGCCCGGCCTCGGCGAGTACATCGCAAGGTGCACGACGTCGAACTCGATTTCCTCGAGCAGCCGGCGGGTGTTCAGGAATGCATCTTCCGACTCGCCAGGAAAGCCGACGATCACATCAGTCACCAGGCCGATGTCGGGCATCAGGCTTCGGGCGTGCTCGACGATCGCGCGATAGTGCCGGGTCTGATAGCCGCGTGCCATCCGCTTGAGGATGCCGTCATCGCCCGACTGAACCGGCAGCTGCAGCTCCCGGCAGATCACATCGCTCGCGGCCATCACCTCGAGCAGTTCTGGTTCCAGGTCCTGGGGATGAGAGGTCATGAAGCGCAAGCGCCTCAGTCCGGGAATGCGCTCGACCGCGGCGACAAGAGCGGCGAGCCCGCCGTGCCCGTCTGGGTCGCGGTAATCGTCAACGTTCTGGCCGAGCAGCACCACCTCTTTCGCGCCAGCGTCGACTGCCTCGCGGCATTCCTGGACGACGCTGGCCAGCGCGATGTGGACTTCTCGCCCTCGCACCTTCGGCACGATGCAAAACGTGCAGTTGTGATCACAGCCCTGGATCACCCGCACGTAGTGGCTGACGCCGGTGCGCCCCGCCCGTGGCAGCGCCTCGCCCTGCGAGTAGTCGTATCGCGCGTCGAGGCCGGCGACGAAGTCGTCGTACTCGCCGATCGGGACGACGACAGGGTCGACATGCGGAAAGCGGCGCTTGAGCTCATTTCCTTCTTTGGCGACGATGCAGCCGGTGACGGCGACAGTGCGCTCCGGCGTCTTCCATTCCCTCAGCTCGTGAAGCTTCGCGTAGACCCGATCCTCCGAGGCCTGGCGCACGACGCACGTGTTGAGGAT
>DATLPO010000126.1:0-11536 GCA_035535675.1 Candidatus Limnocylindria bacterium | reverse complement strand
TGGAGTCGGAACTCTCCGACGCTGATCGCCACCTCTTTCACAGCCGTGCAGTCGAGGGTGTCGTTCACAACCTTCGTAACCATGTCGCCACCGCGGTTGGATACCTGAAGGAGATCGAACCGCACCGACTGGATCCAGTCGACCGCGAGAGTCTCGAGACCGCAACCGCAGCCGCTAATGACGCCGTCACCGTTCTCCGGAGCCTCTCTCAAGGCGCCACGCCAAGGGTCAGCTACGCCTCCGAACCTGTCGATCTCAATGAGCTCGTGACCCGCGCCATGGGTATGGCACGACCTCGCGCCCGTGTGAAGGAGGTTCAGCTGGCCGTAAGAGAGTCGCCGGATGATGTGAAGGTTCGCGCCGATCCCCTCCTGATGCGTGAGGTCATCACCAACCTGATGAACAACGCAATTGATGCGGCACCTTCAGGGGGCCACGTCACAGCGACAAGCGGGCGCCGAAGCGGCAGGCCTTACTTCAGCGTGTCAGATGACGGCCCTGGTATCGCAGATGACCACCGACACCACCTCTTCGAACCCCATTTCACCACCAAGGAAGGTGGCACCGGCCTTGGCCTTTTTATGTCGTACGGCATCGTCCGCGAACATCAGGGGGAGCTGCTGTACGAAGGCAATAGACGCGGCGCCGTCTTCACCGTCACCCTTCCGCCATTTGGCGCGTGAGCGCCCGGCCTGCAGGCTTTCATCATCGTCGCAAACCTGGCGGGTTGATACAGACCCGTATTGCCATCAACTGAAGACCGGCAATGTAGGCACCCCCACTCAGCATCCTGGCCCCTGTTAACGACATCATCCCCCCGACAAGTGGCTGAAGAAACCGAGAGCCCTGAAGTATGTGCCGATTTCGAACTTGAAGCGAAAGCTAGACGCAATATGCCCCCAGAATCGCCGTTGTCCGCATCGTGCTTGCCCACGTTGCCCAGGACGCTCATCGACACAAACCACGCGGCCAGGCGATCGTCGAATTCGCGCTGGTTTTGCCGGTCCTGCTGTTCCTGCTGTTCGCGATCCTAGAAGGGTCACTTCTCCTCTTCGTAGTCGGCTCCGCGCGATTCGCAGCCGGTGAGGCGGCCCGCGAGGCGTCTGAGGCTGGAAACGCGGTCGACGCCGACCAACGGATCGTGCTTCAGGTTCGAAAGTCGGCGATGGGTACCACGTCGCTGGCCAGGGTTACCAGCGTGGAAATCTACAGGCTGAACGAGCAGCCCGACGGCAGCCTGTTGAAGGACCTCTCCAAGGTCAACCGATACCAGCTTGACGGCACCCCCATCGGTTCCATCCCCTGGCCCGCCAGCTCGCGCAACGTGACCAACGGGACGATGGACTTCATCGGCATCACAGTCATTTTCCGATACGACTGGAAGTCGGGCACCCTGCTCTCCCTGGGGCCTTTTCTCTCCGATCAAAGCTTCTACATCCGATTGGAGCCTCAGTCCTACTGATGGTCAGATCAGCCCACCGCAAACCGTCCCAGGGCGGCCAAGCGCTGATCGAAGTAGCAATCGCGACTCCTGTCCTCCTTGGGCTGCTCCTTGGCGCGTTCAACGTGGCCGTGCTGATTTCAGACAAGGTCGTTGCCGGCTACGCCGTGCGGCAAGGCGCCCGACTGGCTGCCGAAGAAGGCGGAACCGACACCAATCCGCTCCCGGCAACGACGGCAACGATCGACCAGGACATCGTGAAGAACGTCCTTGCCGTGGCGCGGTCGATGAACTACTCGGTACTACAGGACATCTATATCTATCGGGTTGATTTTTCGATCATGCCCGACGGCCAGCTTGGCGATCCACCCGTCGCTTCCGCCCACTACAACCGCTACAGCGGCACCACAGGCGCCCAAATCGGCGGCATCGGTTTTCCGATCAGCGAGCGCTCCCAGATCCCGCCCAATGAGACTTCCATCGGCGTCAAGCTGATCTGGATTTACAGCCCGCCTACAGGCTCGGCCGGGTTCACGATCACGCTCAACGAGTACGCCGTCATGAAGGCCTCGCCGGTGTTGCTGACATGACGAACAGGGCTACGTTTCTGCAAAGCCAGCTCGGTCAGGCAGTCGTGCTGATCGCACTTATGGTCGTGGTCATTTTCGCGGGCGTTGGCCTGGCTATCGACGCAGGCCTTGGCTACTACTTCAACACCTCCGCTGAGCGGGCGGCGGCGGCAGCAGCTCTGTCGGGCGTGATCTTCATGCCGTACCAGTTCGACGGCACCACCGCCAGCCCAGCCGGATCCCGCAACGACGCCACAGACCGCGCCATCGACGAAGCCACCAAGAACGGATTCCGCAACGGCGACCCCAACGGTGCCGTGGTGGTCACGCCCGCAGCAGTCCCTGGAGCAACCAACAAACTACAGGTGACGGTTTCGCGCACGGTGCCGGTTTTCTTCATGTCGATCTTCGGCCTCGCGCCGTACCGGGTCAGTCGCACCGCTATCGCAACCTACCTACCACCGATTACCCTCGGCCAGAACGGTACACAGCTGGGTTCCACGGCCTCCCAGTTGGGCTCTGGCGGAAGCAACTACTACTTCCCGCGTGTTGAAGGCTGGGCTACCGACCGGGCTCAGGGTGATGCCTTCACCCCCAATCCGATGGGCGGCAGCATCGGCCCGTCAGACGATGTACACCGGATCAGCGGCCCGCCTCCAATCGGCACCGGTTCCGACACCGCTGATCCCACATTGCCTGCGCGCGGGGGCTTCAACTACCTCGTCAATGTCGGTCCGGGCGGCGGCCAGATCCAGGTCTACAACGCAGCGTTCGCCCCGGACCTTGATAACTCCAGCGACGGAACCGCAAGCAAGCTGAAGCGCAACCACTGCGAGAACGGGCGCACCGGTCTCGCGCCATTCGCACCGCCTTTCGCCGGCCGGCCCGTTGGGCCTTGCTCGACTGGCGGTCCGACGGGTTCCTTCTATATGCATGAAGAGGACAGCATCACCGCCACCTGCGCGTCGAGCCCCTGCACCTTCACCGACAAAACTGAATTCTCCGCAATGGAGTACACACTGTTCAGGGTCAATAGCTACTTCATCAGGGGAAGCGACACAAAGCTATCCCAGGTCATCGTCTTCCCAATCGACGCCACCCGCTGGAACGCGTCGCCGAGCCCCGTGTACAAGAACGTCAACACCGGCGCAACCATCACACAGACCTACGACCCACTCACGGGTAAAGCCACCAATATGCAGATCTACCATGACTGGATCGACATCGCCAACTACGCACCGGGTGGCGCCGAGGGCGCGCTGGTGCAGCGGATGCTGTCGTACGGCGGAGCGCTCCCACAAGGGCTCTACCGCCTGCGGGTGGATACACTCGGGTACAACGGCAGTAATCCTCCGGCCAACTCGGTCGCGCACAAGGGTTATTCCGTTCGAGTGCAGGACTCGTCCGGCGCCTTTGCCTGCTCGCCGAGCTGCACGCTTGGAACCATGAACGACATGGTCGTCTACACCCCCATCGCGCTAGCCGGCCCAGGCAGTTTTCGGATGGATATGTTCCAGATCGCTCCCGACTACGCCGGACAGACCATCACCTTTGACATCTACGACCCAGGTGACATCAGCGGAGCCGGCAATGTGGACATCTATCTCGACTACTACAACAACACCCGGGTCACAACGACGTCGCCAGTAGTGGTCCGCAACCTTGGCACCCAACGATCGAATCCCGGCACTCTTATCGGCACCGGGCAACCCAACACTGTCTTCTTCAATGCCACTTCTGGTGGCACACAGTTCTATAACGGTCGGTGGGTACGAATGGAGATCCCGGTACCAAACAACTATGCGAGCATCATCAACCCGGCCGACCCCAACACCTGGTGGTGGAGGGTCGAGTACGCAGTGAGCGGTCCTGTCACGGCGGTGGACACCGTCTCATTCGCCATCGGCCTCAAAGGCAACCCTGCGCACCTGCTGATCAGCTAGGTCCACTGACCGTACGCAGACGTTTCACTGTCACGCTTCCGTCAACCGGCGCTTGATTGCGGCGGCCAGCTCGTCCAGCTCGATCGGCTTGACCAGATAGGCGCTCGCTTCGAGACCCGATGCGAGGGCTCGCGAAGTAGGATCGGTCGCTCCAGTAACGACGATCGGCCTCGCCGCCTGCACCGCTCGCTTTGCCGAGGCATCCAGGCCGGCAAGCAGGCCGAGATCGAATACGAGGATCTCCTGAGGCCGCAGCGGGCGCATCACCATGCTCGAGTCAGCTTCAAAACCCAGCCGGCGTAAGCCGCGCGCAGTGATCTCAGCCAAGCGGCCATCGTCATCGACCACAAGCACCCGAACAGCAGCCTGACTCGCGTCTTCGGCTGAGCTCAGCAGCGCAAAAGCCTCGTCGAGATCGGCGAGCAAGCGGTCGACCGGAGGCGTGGTGCCGTCCACCTCCGCGAGCTCCAGCTCCGCCTTGAGGCGTGCGAGCGTCGAGCGCAGCCGGTGCAGCGCCGCCGCAAGCTCAGGACTGGACGACGAACCTGTAGCCGATTCCACGTACAGTCTCGATCCAACCCGGCTCTTGCAAAGCGCGACGGACTTCGTGGACCGCCTGCTCGACGCTGTGCTCGAAGCCGGCGTAGGTGCTGCCCCAGACCCGCTCGAGTAGCTCCGCTCGAGTGACCACCTCTCCAGTGCGGCCCGCAAGCACCTGCAGCATCAGCAGCGGCCTTCGCTCGAGCTTCAGCGCCCGCTCGCCGAGCCAGGCCTGCCCGCGCGCAGCATCGACCCGTAGGCGGCCTCGCACCACGACATGGTCCGCAGTCCCTCGGTCTCTGAGCGCCCCGCGGATCCGTGCCAGCAGGACCTGGCGGTCAGTGCCCTTGGCGATGTAATCGGTCGCCCCGCGTTCGATTCCGACCACCTGATCGCCGGTGGCGTGGCGAGCCCCGGTGAGGATGATCACTGGGAATTCGATGCGATCGCTCCCCGACCGCAGCTGATCGAGCACCTCGGGCGCCTCCATGTCAGGCATCTCGTAATCGAGCAGCATCAGGTCTGGCGAGCTCTGGCGGACTCGAGCCAGAGCTTCGGTCCCGCTGACCGCAACCTCCACGTCGTAGCCCGCGCGCCGCAGCAACTCCGCAGTGAGCTCAGCGGTGCGTGGCTCGTCGTCCACGACAAGCAGCTTCGCCATCACGCCGCCATCCCCGCAGGCAACCTAGCAGGTTCAGCGTTTGTTGAGGAAACGTTGAGCCGGCGCTGAGGCTTCCATCCCCTGCGCTGCCTAACCTCGGCTCATGGGCCAGCTCCCAGACCTCCAAGAAGCCAGGCGGCGGCTGGGGCTGGCTCTCGAAATCTTCTGCCACGACCGCTGGGTTCTCGGTTACCTGCGGTCGGGCTCGCTGCATCCGATCGCGGCCTCCGAGATATCGCGCCGCTTCATGCAGAGCCGGCCACTGATGCCCTTGTCCCGCCGCGCCCTCTTCGAAAAGCGGCCGGTGGTCGTGAACTCAGTGATTGAAAACCCAAACCCTTCAAATGGCTACGACTGGGAGCTCGACTGGCCGGCGATCCTCTATGCACCTGTTGGCGAGATCAATCAACGCCCCATCGGTCTTCTCATCCTCGGCTGCCGGCGCGATCACTGGTACACAGAGGAGGACGTCCACTACGCGGGCAGTCTCGGGATCACCCTGGCGCCGATGGTCGCAGCGCTGCGAGGCCCACTGGCCCGGCTCAACGCGATCGAGAGCGAGGTCGCGCAACTCTTGAGCTACGGATTGTCCGAGCAGGAGATCGCGCGGGCGATCCGGTTTGACGACCACCGGACCCGAGCCCTTGTTGACGGTGTCACTCGGAAGCTCCAGGTTGTCACCACCGACGAGATGTCGCTGTCGCTGGTCGCACGGCCCATGCGACGTCGGGAGCTGCGCTTGTGACCTGGTAGCGCCGCTCTAGTTCGGTCCGAACAGGAAGACGGTCGTGCCTCGGCCTTCCTCGCTGACGACCTCCAGGCGGCCGCCGATGCCCGCTGACCTTTCTCGCATCCCGACCAGTCCGTAACCGCCAGGGCGCCCCGACGCCAAGCCACGGCCCTCGTCGGCGACCTCGACCAAGAAGGGTCGTGCCGCGAATGCCATCCTGACGCGACAGATCGAAGAGCCGGAGTGCCGGCGGACGTTTGTCAATGCCTCGCGCACCACCTGGTAGACGACTTCGCGTTGCTGCGCGGTGAGCATGTCCTCATCGCCGTTCGTGGAGATCTCGACGCGGATCGCGTAGAGGCGCGCGAATTCCTCCGCTTGGTGGCGAATGTCGCCCACCAGCCCTTCGCGCCCAATGGGCCGTGGCCTCAGGTCGGCAAGCGTCTCCCGCACCTGCTTCAACATCCGCTCGAGGATCTCGAGCACGCTGAGCAGGGTTCCGGCTTCGGGTCCCTTCTTGGCTGAGCCAGGCTGTGCTTCGAAGTAGACCTTGAACAGGGAGATGGCACCGGCCAAATCCGTGGCCACGCTGTCGTGGAGCTCGCGAGCCATGCGCGCGCGCTCGCGCGCGACCGCGTCCTCTACGGCTTGGTGGACCGCCTCGGCAGCCGGCGTCGAGTCAACGTGCTGCGTTTCTGTCATCGCAGCAGCCGCCTTCGTCGGTAGGAGGCCAAGAGGGCGATTGTGAGGGGATGCCCGAGCCAGCGCAGGATCGTGCGATACGGCCGCCACAGCCGCTTGGTCTCCTCCAACGCGAGCCGAAGCTTCTCCAGGTCCGACTGGAGCAGCCCGCGCTCGGTCTTGAAGCGCTCAGAGAGGGTCACCGTGCGCTTGGCGAGGGCAATGCCCCACATGGCGACCACCACCATCTCGACGACGATCGCCAGGCCGGCCACGACCAACAGTCCGATGCCGACCCAGCCGAGCGTCTCTGTCACTCCTTGGTGTCGCCTTCCTCGATTGCCGCGACAGGTGCTACTGCGACCACCTGGTCGTCGGCCGCGAGCCGCATAACGATCACTCCCTGGGTCTGGCGCCCGATCCGAGAGATCGCGCCCACCTGCGTGCGCAGAACCATCCCACTGGCGCTGATCACCAGCACCTCCTCTTCGGGGTCGCTGACCACACGCATCGCGACGAGCTTGCCAACCCGCTCTGTGACTTTGAGCGTGAAGACACCCTGTCCAGCTCGGTGGTGCATCGGATACTCGCTCAACGGCGTCCGCTTGCCGTAGCCCCGCTCGGTGATGACGAGCAGGTCTCCGTCCGGTACGGCCGTCGCCATGCCGACCACGAAGTCACCCTTGCCGAGCTTGATGCCGATGACTCCTTGGGTGTCTCGGCCCATCGCGCGGACCTCCGTCTCGCTGAAACGGATGGCCTTGCCCAGGGCGGTGGCGATGAGGATCTCCTCCGAGCCCGTCGTTGGCGCAACCCAGTCCAGCTCGTCGCCCTCCTGGAGGTTGATCGCAATCAGGCCGTTGCGCCGCACGTTGGCGTACTCCGCCAGCGCAGTCTTTTTGATGTAACCGTTCTTCGTCACCATCAACATGTAGCGTGCCTCGGTCTCCGATTCGGGCCTGATGAACACGGCTGTGATCCGCTCGTTGGGTCCGATGTCGATGAGGTTGTTTACGGACACGCCCTTCGCCTGGCGCTCGCGTTCAGGGATTTCATGAACGCGGAGCTGAAACACCCGTCCGCTCTGCGTGAAGAAGAGCATCGACGCGTGTGTATGCGTTATGAGCAGGTGAAGCGCGTAGTCCTCCTCACGAGTGCCGCTCGGCGCGTCGGTTCCCGCGGTCGGCTTGGCCCCCTTCAGTCCGACACCGCCACGCTTCTGCGCGCGGAACACCCGCAATGGCTGGCGCTTGACATACCCCCGATGGGTGAGCGTCACGACGACGTCCTCTTTCGGGACGAGGTCCTCGGCCGAGAGGTCCGTTGCCTCCTGGTCGGTGATCTCGGTGCGACGGTCATCCCCGTATTTCTTTGCAATGTCGTCCATGTCGTCCTTGATGAGCAACCGCACTTTTTGATCGCTCGCCAGAATGCTCTCCAGGTACGCGATGGTCTTGATGACTTCCTCGTACTCCGTGTCGATCTTGCCGCGCTCGAGCTTGGTCAACCGTCCGAGCGTGAGTGCGAGGACTGCTTTGGCCTGGCGCTCGCTGAGGCCGAATTTCGACTGCAGCTCCGTGGACGCGGTGTCAGTGTCTGCGGCAGCTCGGATCGTCTTGATCACGTCGTCGAGGTGGTCGAGGCAGATCTTCAGCCCCTCGAGAATGTGCGCCCGTTCCTGCGCACGATCGAGATCGAAGCGCGTCCGTCGGAGGATGACGTCACGGCGGTGGTCGATAAAGAGCTGCAGCGCCTGCTTGAGGCTCAAAACGACCGGGCGCCCTCCGACTATGGCGAGCATGATCACGCCGAAGGTCGTCTGCAGAGTTGTGTGCTTGTACAGGTTGTTGAGAACAGTGAAAGTACGGGCGTCGCGCTTGAGCTCTATGACGATGCGCATGCCTTGACGATCCGACTCATCGCGCAGATCGGCGATGCCTTCGAGCTTTCGATCTGACACCAGCTCGGCTATCTTCGCCACCAGGGTCGCCTTGTTGACCGCGTATGGAAGCTCGTCGATGATGATCCGCTCGCGCCCGTTGGGCGCCTGCTCAAATGTGTGGCGGGCCTGCACGATGATTCGCCCGTGCCCGGTTGCATACGCCGCCTTGATGCCGGCCGTACCCATGATCTTGCCGCCGGTTGGAAAGTCCGGGCCCTTGATAAAAGACTGAAGGTCTTCGCCGGTCGCCTCAGGGTTTTCGATGAGGTGCTTCACGCCGCTCGTGATTTCGCGGAGGTTGTGCGGCGGGATGTTGGTCGTCATGCCCACTGCGATTCCGGTGGCACCATTGAGCAACAGATTCGGTATCCGCGAGGGCAGAACGTCGGGTTGCTCCTCGGTGTTGTCGTAGTTCGGAACCATGTCTACGGTCTGTTTCTCGATATCGGCCATCAGCTCGCCGGTGATCGCGGACAGCCGCGATTCGGTGTAACGCATTGCCGCCGGGGGATCACCATCGACGCTGCCGAAGTTGCCCTGCCCGTCAATCAACGGGTAGCGCAACGAGAACGGTTGAGCCATGCGGACCAGCGCGTCGTAAACCGCCGTGTCGCCGTGAGGGTGATACAGCTTCAGGACATCGCCTACAAAGGCCGCGCTCTTGCGATGCCTGCTGCCGGCGGTCGCGCCCGCGCGGTGCATCGCGTAGAGAATGCGGCGCTGGACCGGTTTCAGCCCATCGCGCACCTCGGGCAGGGCACGGCTGATGATGACGGACATCGCGTACTCCATGTAGGAGGTCTGCATCTCCTCCTGGAGGCTCCTGCCCACGACAGTCCCGATTGTGTTTTCGTCAGTCAAACTGGGTCACTCCTCGAACTTCTTAAGGACCACCACCGCGTTGTGGCCGCCAAAGCCAAAACCGTTGGAGATCGCGATGCGGACTTCTTTGCGCCGCGCCTGGTTGGGAACGTAGTCGAGATCGCAGGCGGGATCGGGGTTCTCGTAGTTGATGGTCGGGTGGATCATGCGGCGATTGATCGAAAGCAAAGTAGCGATTGCCTCCACTGCGCCGGCCGCGCCCAGCAGGTGTCCGATCATCGACTTGGTGCTGCTGATCGCCACCTTGTATGCGTGCTCGCCAAGGGCCATCTTCAACGCCCTGGTCTCCGCTGCGTCGTTCAGACCAGTCGACGTGCCGTGGGCGTTGACGTAGTCCACGTCAGCTTTTTCGACGCCGGCATCCTTCAGCGCCAACGTGATCGCCTTCGCAGGAGCTTCGCCGGTCTCGTCTGGCGCCACCTGGTGAAAGGCGTCGCAGGTGGTGGCAAAACCCAATACCTCGCCATAGATGCGAGCGCCGCGTGCCAGCGCGTGGTCGATGGATTCGAGCAACAGCGTCCCCGCGCCCTCGCCGGGCACGAATCCATCCCGATCTCTATCAAATGGCCGGCTCGCCTTCTCCGGCGCGTCGTTACGCGTCGACAAAGCGCGGATAGCGTTGAAGGAGGAAATGCCGACCTCGCACAGTGATGCCTCGGAGCCGCCGGCGAGCATCACATCGGCGTCGCCATGCTGAATTATCCGAGCCGCGTCGCCGAGAGTGTGCGTCGAAGCGGCACACGCGGTGGTCACAGTGGTGTTCGGCCCGCGAAGGTGGAAGTTCATCGCCACCGATGCAGCGGCCATGTTGGGGATGATCATCGGCGCGTACAGCGGATTGAGGCGGCCTTTCGTGGCGTAGGAGATGGCTCCTGAGGTCATCTCAATAAAGCCTCCAATCCCGGTTCCCATAGCTACGCCGACTCGGAAGCTGTCCTCTTTCGCGAGGTCAAGGCCTGAGTCGGCCAGGGCCATGCCCGACGCCGCAACCGCCATCTGTGAGAAGCGCGCCATGCGCTGGGCGGCCTTGCGATCCATGTATTCCTGCGGGTCGAAGCCGTGCACCTCACAGGCGAACTTGGTCGCCAGCTTTTCGGTCGGATAGCTGCCCTCCACCAAGCGGGCGGTGCTTCGACCTTCGATCAAGCCATCCCAGTACTGATCGAGGTTCTTCCCCAGGGGATTGACAGTGCCCATCCCGGTCACGACCACCCGCGTCCGACCATTTTTCATGACTTCCCCACCTCTGCCCGAATCTTACCCACGAGCTCGTTTTCCACCGCTTCCTTCGCAACCCTGATCGCATTCTTGATGGCGCGTGCGTCAGAACGACCGTGCGCGACCACCGCCACGCCGTCAATGCCGAGCAATGGCGCGCCTCCGAACTCCCGCCAGTCGATGCGCTTACGGAGCTTGCGCACACCACCGCTGATCAGCAGGCCGCCGATTTTGCCACGAGTCGTTTTCGGGATCTCGTCACGCAGATTTCGAAACATGAAGTCAGCCGTCGCCTCGGCCATCTTGATTGCGATGTTGCCGACGAATCCGTCAGCGACTATGACATCAGCCTTGGCCGCGTAGATGTCCTTCGGTTCGATGTTACCCACGAACCATCGCATCGACCCTTTGAGGCGGCGGGCCGTCTCCCTGACCAGCTCGCTTCCCTTGCCTTCCTCCTCGCCGTTGCTCAGCAGGCCCACACGCGGGTTGTTGCGGCCAAGCATCTGACGAGCGTAGACCGCGCCCATGGCCGCGAACTGGACCATGTACTCGGGCTTGGAATCCACATTTGCCCCGACATCGAGAAAGTAGGCGAGGCCGGTTTGGGTGGGCACTATGGATCCCAAGGCCGGCCTGTCGACACCTCTGATCCTGCCCTGGACGAACAGCGCCGTCGCCATGATCGCTCCCGAGTTTCCCGCCGAGACCCAGCCATCAGCCTTGCCGTCCTTGCACAGGCGGGCACAGACGTTCATCGACGAGTCTTGCTTCGAGCGCACCGCCTGCGCGGGGTGGTCGTCCATGGTGACGACCTGCGTGCAAGGGACCAGACGCAGCAGGGGATGCTGGTCGAGCAGCGGTTGGACAGCCGAAGGCAACCCGACCACCGAAACGTCGATGCGATATTCGGCTGCTGCCTCCGACGC
>DATLPO010000125.1:0-3589 GCA_035535675.1 Candidatus Limnocylindria bacterium | reverse complement strand
CCGCCTGGCAGGGTTGCGCGAACCCCTGAGGAGGCGGCCAAGGCCTGCGAAGAGCTCGGACCCGTGGCAGTCAAGGCCCAGGTTCCCGTTGGCGGGCGGGGCAAGGCAGGCGGCATCAAGCTCGTCAAGTCGCCTGACGAGGCAAGGGCGGCGGCAGCCCAGATCATCGGAATGGACATCAAAGGCTTCAAGGTGCCGCTGGTCTACTGCGAGGCCGCCCTGGAGATCGAACGCGAGGTCTACCTCGGCTTCACTGTCGACCGGGACGCCCGCGCCAACATCCTCATGCTCTCCGCGAAAGGCGGCATGGACATCGAGCAGGTTGCTGAGGAGTCGCCTGAGTCCATCGCGCGCCTGCATCCGAACCCGTGGAGGGGTCCATTGGATTTCGAGCTCAACCAGCTCGCCTTCGACGCCGGCCTTGGCGAGCTTGCGCGACCGCTTACGGCGCTGATCAGGAAGCTATATCGAGCGATCCCAGAGCTCGACGCGGTCACCGCTGAGATCAACCCGCTCGTGATCACCAAGAAGGGCGAGGTCATCGCGGGCGATGCAAAGCTGGAGACCGACGACAACGCCACGTGGAGGCACAAGGATCTCGAGGACCGCTACGGCTCTGTGCTGGAGGGCGACCCTTACGAGGTCGAAGCCAAAAAGCGCGGCCTTACGTACGTGTCGCTTGAGGGCGACATCGGCATCATCGGCAACGGCGCAGGGCTCTGCATGAACACCCTCGACCTCGTAGCCCGCGCTGGTGGGCGGGCTGCCAACTTCTGCGACATAGGAGGCGGCGCCAAGGCCGAGGTGGTGGAAAACGCACTTGCGGTGATCCTCATGAATCCCCGCGTCAAGGGCGTCCTGATGAATGTGTTCGGCGGCATCACGCGCGGTGACGAGGTCGCCAAGGGTTTGGTCAAGGCGCGCGACAACCTGAACATGAGGCTGCCGCTCGTGGTGCGAATGAGCGGCACCAATGAGGAAGAGGGTCGCGCGATCCTCAAGCAGAACGGAATCGAGCCAGGCGCGAGCGCCTGGGAGGCGGCTCAGAAGATCGTCGAGCTGACTAAGGCACCGTCCTCCCCACTCGGTGGGGAGGTCCGGCAAAGCCGGGGTGGGGGATGAGCATTCTTCTCGATTCGTCGACCAAGGTCATCGTCCAGGGCATCACGGGCAGGGAAGGGACATTCCACGCCGGTCAAATGCTGGAGATGGGGACCAAGGTGGTCGGGGGCATGAGTCCAGGTAAGGGCGGCACGACGCACATCGGCGTCCCTGTATTCAACACAGTCGCCGAAGCTGTCAAGGCGACTGGGGCTACCGCCACGGGCATCTTTGTTCCGCCCCCGTTCGCGGCCGACGCGATCATGGAAGCGGCCGCCGGCGGGATCACCTTGATCGTGTGCATCACCGAGGGAATCCCCATACAGGAGATGATCAAGGTCAAAGACTTCCTCACGGGATATCCGGCGGCGCGCTTGATCGGCGCCAACTGCCCAGGACTCATCACGCCGGGGATGGCAAAGATCGGCATCATCCCGCAGCGCATCACCAGCGCAGGTCCCGTCGGACTCGTGTCGCGAAGCGGCACGCTCACCTACGAGGTGGCGTCCGCCCTCACCGCCGCAGGGCTGGGCCAATCGACAATCGTCGGCATCGGTGGCGATCCGGTCCTTGGCTTGACGTTCAAGGATGTCGTGGAGCTCTTCGAGAATGACAAGGCGACGACGCACCTCGTCGTGATCGGTGAGATTGGAGGCAGCGACGAGGAGCGCGCGGCCGAGCTGCTCGCGCGGGGCAGCCGGCTGAAGACAGTGGCCTTCATCTCCGGGCGGACTGCGCCGGAGGGCAAGCGGATGGGGCACGCCGGCGCGATTGTTTCGGGCAACCGCGGCACTGCCAAGAGCAAGGTCGAGGCATTCCAAAAGGCGGGGGTCGCCGTGGCTGAGACGACCGACGACATAGTCGGGCTACTCCGCTAGGGTCCTAAGGATGGCGCGCCCCTACACCCGGCCCATCTGGGCTCTGCCGATATCCATCACCCGCCCGATGCCGGGTGACCGGACGCGCGATTTCGCAATTCTCGGAGGCCTGCTCCTCTGGCTTGCCTACACGCGGATCTACTGGGCGATCTCGGTTGGCCATATGACGCTTCCGCCATGCCCTTTCTATTACCTGACGGGCCACCCGTGTCCCTTCTGTGGGGGCACACGCTCCTTCGCGTACATGTGGCAGGGCGACATCGCCGACGCGGTGAGGCTCTACCCTCTCGGCCCTGCGCTGTTTGCAGGCAGCCTGGCAGGGGTCGTGGGGCTCGCCGCGGGTATCGCGACGGGGCGTACCTGGACGCCCAACCTGAGCTCCCGACAGTGGCGGCTGCTCATCGTTTGGGCGGTCAGCACTGTTGCCCTGAGCTGGGCGCTCAAGGTTTTCATACTCGGCAATTAGAGATTGCGCTAACACCCGGACCTCGCCTCCGTGCAACGATTGGGTAATTGGACTTTCAGCTGACGTCAGAGCAGGTAGCGATTCGCGACGTCTGTCGTGATTTCGCGCGCGAGGTCGTCGCGCCCGCCGCCGAGGAGCTCGACCGCGAGCACAAGTTCGGCTACGACATCGTCCGCCAGATGGGCGAGCTCGGCCTTTTCGGCCTGCCCTTCTCAGAGGAATTCGGCGGCGCGGGTGGCGACTTTCTTTCGTTGTGCCTGGCGATCGAGGAGATTTCGCGCGCTGACACCGGAGTCGGTATCACGCTCGAAGCTGCCGTCTGCCTCGGCGCAGCCCCCATCTACGATTTCGGAACCAAGGAGCAGAAGGAAAAGTGGCTCCCCGACCTTCTCGCCGGACGCAAGCTCTGGGCATTCGGCCTGACCGAGCCTGAAGCCGGCTCAGACGCTGGTGCGACCAAAACCCGAGCTGAGATCCGAGATGGAAAGTGGGTCGTCAATGGCGCGAAGCAGTTCATCACCAATAGCGGGACCGACATCTCCGCGGGCGTGACGGTGACGGCGGTCACTGCCAAGAGCAATGGCGACCGGCCCGAGATCAGCGCAATCATGGTTCCCAACGGCACGCCTGGGTACCACGTCCTCGAGTCATACCGAAAGCTCGGTTGGCACTCATCGGACACGCACCCGCTGAGCTTCGAGGACTGCGCGGTCCCCGAGGACAACCTTCTCGGCAAGCGTGGCGGTGGTTACCGTCAGTTCCTCCATACACTGCTCGGCGGCCGCATCGCCATCGCGGCGCTGTCAGTCGGCCTGGCCCAAGCGTGCCTTGACGCTTCGCTCGCGTATGCCAAGGAGCGCAAGAGCTTCGGCGTGCCAATCTCAAAGCACCAGGCAGTTCAGTTCAAGCTCGCGGACATGGCGATGGAGACGGAGATTGCCCGCACCATGGTCTACCGCGCCGCGGTGACTTACATGAACACGGAGGGTAAGACCACCGACGAGGCGAGGATGCTCGCAGCGATGTGCAAGCTGTACGCCTCCGAGACCTCAAAGCGCGCCGCCGACCAGGCGGTGCAGATCCACGGCGGGTACGGCTTCATGGAGGACTACCCCGTTGCGCGCTACTGGCGCGACGTGAAGGT
>DATLPO010000124.1:0-4049 GCA_035535675.1 Candidatus Limnocylindria bacterium | reverse complement strand
GTCACCATCCAGGCCCAGATCCTCGACCTCGTTCGCGCCGAGCAGGAGCGACGCAGGTTGGCGGTTCTGCTGATCACCCACAACCTGGCTGTTGTTTCCCAGGTCGCGGACCGCGTTGCGGTGATGTACGCAGGAGAGATCGTCGAAGAGGCGCCTGCGTCGGAAATCTTCGCCAATCCTCAGCATCCTTACACGCAAGGCCTGCTCAGCTCGATTCCGTCCGCCGCCGGGGATCGCAAGCACCTGTACACGATCCCTGGACGCGTCCCCGATCCCCGCGCACTCCCGCCGGCCTGCCTGTTCGCTCCGCGGTGCCCTTACGCGATCAGTCGCTGCTGGCACGACCATCCGGAGCTGGAGCCGGCGTCGGACGGCCACCTTCTACGCTGCTGGAACCCACAGCCGTTTACAGCCCTGCTCGCCCTCGAACCGGGCGAGGTCGATCGGCGCGTAGGGACTTCGGAGTAGGGCCTACGTGTTGTCGGCGCCCAGGTATCGAAGCGCAGTCAGCGCGTAGATGCGAGCCGCTGACACGATCTCCTCGACTTCGACATATTCGTTGGGGCGATGTGCCAGCAGAAGCGTGCCCGGCCCATATGCGGGAATGCACGCGTGGCCGGCCAGCGTCCAGTGACTCCCGTCTGTGAACGCCGGCATGGTCCCCAGGGGCACGTCGCGCCCTAGCACGTCGCGGCCGGCGCTCTGCGCCGCATCGACCAGTGGATGAGACGGATCGATGGCCGAAGGCGGCATCCACGCCAGCTCAGGCCTGGGCTCGAGCGCTACTTCCAGCTCCGGGTCGTCGCGACGCAGCCGTTCCAGAAAGCCCTCGAGGTCGGACTGCAGACCGACCTGTGTCATCCCGGGCACGGTACGGACGTCGATGCCGAATTCAGCGTATCCCGGGTATACGCCGTAGTAGACGCCTCCACTCAGGGTGACGCCGAGGTTGACGGTCGGCCCGCCCGGCACATCTGGATTGACCGGGTATCGAGGACGAAACTCTGCGGCCATCCGGGACAAGACCTGGCTCAGCTTCACGCTGGCATTGACTGACGGGACCTGGTCGCTGAGGCTCGAGTGCATCTGAGTGCCGCGAACTATGACGCGGAAGCATGCGATGCCACGTGAGGCGACTGCGAGGTACGCCCATGGCCTGTCCATCCCGGTGGCCTCACACACAACGGCGGCGTCAGCAGCGAAATCCTGGCGCCCGGCAAGAAAGCGCGCGCCGAACCGGCTTCCAGCCTCTTCGTCAGCGGTCAGCACAACCCGCAGCGTGCCCGGCGGAGCTCCGACCTCGGCCAGCGCCGCGCCGGCGTAGACCATCGCAGCCACCGCGCCCTTCATGTCGGCTGAGCCAAGACCGTGGAGACGCCCATCGCGGACGACAGGGTCAAATGGACCGATCGCCCACTCCGAAAGGTCCCCGACAGGCTTGGTATCGATGTGCCCGTTGAACATCAGCACCTTGCCTGCCCGCCCTCCGACCACCTCCCCTGCCACCTCTCCTGCCACGTTGGGACGGCTGGGTTCCAAGGCAACCTCGCGGACAGACGCGTACTTGAGCTCCGACATCTCGCTTCGCGCTCGCTCGGCGACCTGGCGCTCGTCGCCAGGCGGGTTTGGGCTAGGGATCGCGATCAGCTCTCGCGCAAACTGGACGAGCTTTTGCTCCCGCGCGGTGAGAGCCTTCAGCACGTCTCGCTCGCGGGCCGCCGCTGTGGACCTAGACGGAGGCGTGCGCCTCCTCGTAGGTGTCACCGCCAGTGCCTTCGACCCAATACCGGCGAGCCCAACCAACACCCTGCCAGGTCTCGAAGCTATCCGGCTTGATCCTGAACAGCCAGCGTGGCTGCTTCATCGTCGACGTCAGGTAAGTCGGGCCGTTTTCGCCCAGGTATCGATAGCTCATGCGGGTCGCGATGGGTACCCATTCGCCGCCGATATTCGGACGCTCGACAAGCTCGGCTGTCCCTTTGCCAAGCACTTTGCCAAGAGTCTTAGGCTGCTCGACGACAAAGGACACCCGAGGATCCTTCTCGAGGTATTCGGCCCAACGTGAGTGCTGGCGCGGTATCACCCAGAACACGCCATCTCGCCACTCGTGCCAACACACGGTTATATAGGGACTTCCGTCTGGTGTGAGACAGGCGAGATACATGTTGACCCCGAGACCGAGAAAGTCCTCGACCTCCTCCGGCGTCATTCCCCGGACCTTGCCCCGCCAGCTCTCCTTGGATTCCGTCATGGGCACCTCCACTCCAGCAAAGACGACGCCTCCATAGTAGCGAGCGGATTACGCTTTGGTCGTGCCCGGGATGCGCTCGATGAAGACGCCTCCGGCGCCTTGCGAAATGGAGGAATGAGGTGATCATCGACGCGCACAACCACATCCTCGCGGCCGGCCTGTATCCGGGCTACGAGCGGTTCATCAAAGAGATGACGATGGGATATTTCCAGGTGCATGGATCGCTGCCCGAAGACCGCGATCCACGTGATGAAGACTGGAAAGGGCTCGAATACCTGTGGGAGCCCATCGACCCGGACACTCTCATCCGCGACCACGCCGTCGTCGGGGTCGACAGGTGCACCATCCTGGCCGTCGCCCCATCCGAGTACACGCGGTACGAATCCCGGGGCACCGTCGACATCACCGGCGTGACGGGCGTAGATGGGCCGCCGAGCATCGACAAGGGCAACGACTACATCGCGGCGCTGGTCAAAAAGTATCCTGACTACTTCATCGGGATGTCCGCGGTAAACCCGCGTTTCCGTGGAGTTCCGGCGGCCGTCGCCGAGCTCGAGCGCGCGATCACGAAGCTCAAGCTGACCGGGTTGAAGCTCTACCCGATGTACGACCACTGGGCGCCCAACGACAGGGATCTCGCGTTCCCGATCTTCGCCAAGGCCGCCGAGCTCGACATCCCGGTGATGGTCCACCTGTCGACGACGCCGGTCGCGGACACCGTTCTTCTTTATGGCTGGCCGGTGCTGCTCGATGACGTCGCGCGGGCGTTTCCAAACCTTCGGCTGCTCGTCTGCCACGCTGGTCATCCCTGGATCGACGAATGCCTGGTGCTCATCTCACGCCACCGCAACGTTTATCTCGACATGAGTTTCTTGAACAGCACGCTCGACCAGCGTGAGACATATGGCTTCCTGAAAAGAGCGCGCCAACTTGGATGTCCTCTGAGCCGTGTCTGCTGGGCCACTGACTATCCGGGCTTTGAGTTTCCGGAGACATTGCTGCCGAAGCTTGCGCTGGTCAATCGATCCGCCGGCGATGACCCGCTGGTCCCGACGAACGACATCGCAAGGATGCTGGGTGGTAACTATTCACGTTTCCTGGGCATTGACTGGAGCCTGGACGAGACAGTTGAACAGATGCGCTCGCTCGATGAGATGTGGACCGGAATCCTGGTCGGTGACAAAGGAAAGACATCCGACAATGGCGGTGACCAGGCGCCGGGCGGCGAAGCTCACCCACGCCCCCATCACCACTGCTGAGTCGGTGACGCGGCGCGGGCGGCTAACCTAAGGGAATGTTCAGCATCCAGGACTTGCGCGGCGTGCTGCCCGCACTTGCCACGCCGTTGACGCGGGATGGCGCGGTGGACGAGCCCGCAGTAGAGCGCCTGGTTGAGCACGTCCTCGCAGGCGGCGTTCATGGGCTGCTGCCGCTTGGTTCTACAGGTGAAGCCGCGTCTCTCGATGGGCCTGCCCGCCGGAAGTTGCTGGCGGCAGTGGTCAAGGCGGCGGCGGGTCGAGTTCCGGTGCTCTCTGGCGTTGTCCAGAGCCAGCTTGGCGCGGCGCGCGCTGATGTGAAGGCCGCGGCAGAGCTTGGCGCGGTCGCGGCGTTGGTTGCCCCTCCTTATTACTACCCGATCGACCAGCCGACGGTGCTTGCTTTCTACCGCGCGGTAGCCGCCGACAGCCCACTGCCGATCTTGATTTACAACATTCCCCAGAACACCAAGGTCGTGACGGAGCCGGCAACCGTGGCGACGCTTGCGCACGAGGGCGCTGTGGTGGGGATCAAGGATTCG
>DATLPO010000123.1:0-4273 GCA_035535675.1 Candidatus Limnocylindria bacterium | reverse complement strand
CATCGAGACGATCGAGATCAGCCTCTACCTGATCGGGGTCAGCGTCTTCGCTCGCCGCGGCGACGACTTCGGTGCCCGCCTGTGCGCAGAGGCGATGGGCACCGAGGCTGTCCACCGCGCCCTCGTACGCTTTGCACAAAGCGAACTGGGCAAGGAGATCGGCGCACCTAACGACGTCGGCTTCGAGAACTTCGACTGGCCCACGCTCGGCGCGGTCCGCGAAGCCCTCGAGGCACTCGGCATCGGCTACGGCGTCGAGAGCTCACAGCCCGGCAGGTTCTACGACTACCCGGGCGACCCGCTCGCCAACGGCCTCGGCACTCCCGTCAACCACACGAAGCCAGCCTGAACGCACAACCGCGCGGCGCGCGGCTCCGTCCGGCGCGCGCCGCGCACGCAGGAAAGCAAGAGATACCGCCAAAGCGCCCAGGGTTCGAGGGCGCGCACATAAGAATGCGTCGGGTCGTTCGCCGTGACCCGGGCTGCTGGTGACCTCGACGGAAGAAGGCTCATACCGGATCGAGCAGAGACTCTTGCCAAGGCCCACGCGTTAACGGCGCTCCGGGTCGACCACGTCGTTGTCCCGCCGACACCACCCAGAGACCAGCAGTCGAGCATGCTTGACCTAGAACCACGATCGGGGGATCCCAGTTAAGGGTTGCGGTGAACCACGCATCGGAAGCCGAATGGCGATCAGATAGAAGACGACGCCTGCAACACCGCCGACGACCCAGGAGATGTCGATACCCCCGAGCGGTCCGAGGAGCGGGCCTGTGTAGTACGTCTGACTGATGAACGGGAGCTCTACCGCGACAGCGAGCGCATAAGAAATCAAGCCGCGCCAGACGAACCCGCCGTATTCGCCATGAGGGGTGAAAAACGAGGGAACGTCGTATTCGCCGTGGCGAACGACGAAATAGTCGGTCAGGTTGATCGCTGTCCACGGGATGAAGATAAACAGCACGACAGCTAGGAAGTTCGAAAGGTTGTTGACGAATGACTTGTATCCGAGCAGGGCGCATCCCGTTCCAAGGGCGATGATTAGCAGGGATCCGAGCACGCGCATCGTCTTCGAGCTGCGCACGTCCTTGAAGCAGCTGATGATGCTGGCCAGCGCGAGCATCCCTGTGTAGGCCACTGCGGCATCTGCGCCAACAAGGCTGAGTGCCATGATCGGAAGCGCCCAGCTGCCTGCTACCTGTTGCACTGCTGCGAGAGTCGAGGACGCCTCCGGAAGGAGAGCGGTGACGTAGGCGCCGAGAACAGCAGTGGCTATCGTGGCGATCGCGCACCCGAGAAAGACCGCCCAGAAAAGCTTGGCCTTGTTGACCGACGCCGGAAGGTAACGAGTGTAGTCCGAGACGTAGGGGGCCCAGGCGGCCATTGAGATCACGAAGAGCCCGGCGGACTCCATGAAGAGCGCGACCGAGGGCGCTCCAGTCCTAGCGGCGTGACCGTCGAGCCCGCCGAATCTGATCGCCTGGACAATGAGGACCGCGAAGGTCGTCGCAAGGATCGGAGTCATCCATCGCTGCCAGAGTCGGATCCAGTTGTAGCCGTAGATCGTCAGAACAACGACGGGAATCGAGAGGATGCCGATCCACGCTGGGATGCTGATCGAACCGATTAGGACGTTCATTGCCTGCCCCTGGATGACGAGTTGAGCTGCCAGGAACCCGACGTCGAGCGGAATGAACGCGGCGAAGAAAAGGACGGCTCCGTAGAACCCGAACTGAGCTCGACTCTGAATCATCTGGGGAACACCCAGCCTCGGCCCTTGAAGCGCATGGAACGCCGCCATGCCGAGGCCGATGACGACGCCGACGACGATCGCGATCGTCGACCAGAGAAAGTTGACTCCGAGCAGGACGGGGACGCCACCGAGCACCACAAAAAACAGCACTGCATTCAGCCCAAACCAGAGCGTGAACTGATCGCGGATGGTGCCGTGACGCTCTTCAGGCGGCACGTAATCGATCGAGCGGATCTCGATCTCGGAAAACCTGTCCCAGTGAGAGGTGTCTGCCATCGTCTCGGCTCGGCGTTCTCGTTCAGTATCGACCGTCGGAAAGAGTGGCGCACCCAACGTTGCTCGCAGACCTAGCGGTCGAAGCCGGTCGGCTCTTTGCTCTGGCGCAGGATCGCCAGTGCTCGCCGCGCGAAGGCGAGGTCTATGCTGGCCTTTGGATGGCTCTTTCCCTGCGCCGGCACGTGTGAGCTGTGCTCGCCGGTCGTAGCGCCGAGTGCGCGACGCTTGATCGGTTGCTGGTGGCTGCGCGGGCGGGCCAGAGCCAGGTGCTGGTCTTGCGCGGCGAGCCGGGGTTCGGGAAGACCGCGTTGTTGGAATACCTGTCGGAGCGCGCTGCAGGATGTCGCCTCGCGCGAGCGGTGGGCGTTGAGTCCGAGATGGAGCTGGCGTTCGCCGGGTTGCAGCAGCTGTGCGCGCCGATGCTGGACCGACTGGAGCAGCTGCCGGGCCCGCAGCGCGATGCGCTTGGTACGGCGTTTGGCCTGAAGACGGGGGAGCCGCCGGATCGCTTCCTCGTCGGGCTGGCGGTGCTCAGTCTGCTGGCGGAGGTGGCCGAGGAAGAGCCGCCGCTGGTCTGCCTCGTCGATGACGCGCAGTGGCTTGATCGAGTCTCTGCGCAAACACTCGCGTTCGTTGCCCGCCGCCTACTGGCGGAGCGGGTCGGGTTGGTGTTCGCGGTGCGTGCAGTCATCGACGAACATGAGTTTGCGGGGCTTCCGGAACAGGTGGTCGGGGGTCTGAGTGACGGTGATGCCCGCGCGCTGCTGGACTCGGCGATCGCCGGGCGACTGGACGAGCGCGTGCGCGACCGGATCGTCGCCGAGACGCGTGGCAACCCGCTTGCGCTGCTCGAGTTGCCTCGCGGGCTGACGCCAGCGGAGCTGGCGGGCGGATTCGCGCTTCCCGACGCGTCACCGCTGGCGAGCCAGATAGAGCAGAGTTTCCTCCGCCAGCTTCAACCGCTCCCAGCTGAGACCCGACAACTCCTCCTTATTGCGGCGGCCGAGCCGGTCGGCGACGTGAACCTGCTATGGCGTGCGGTCGAGCGGCTTGGAATCGGGGCCGACGCGGCCGCGCCGGCCGAGGCCGCGGGGCTCATCGAGCTCAGTGCGCGGGTGCGTTTCCGTCATCCGCTGGTGCGCTCGGCGGCCTACCGGGCGGCCGGCGTGGGCGAACTGCAGGAGGTGCATCGCGCGCTCGCCGATGTCACCGATCCAGATCTCGATCCTGACCGACGAGCGTGGCATCGTGCCCACGCGGCGGTGGGGCCAGACGAGGAGGTTGCCGCGGAGCTGGAACGCTCGGCCGGGCGGGCGCAGGCGCGCGGGGGACTTGCCGCCGCCGCTGCGTTCCTCGAACGCGCGGCGATGCTGACGATCGAGCCGGCCCATCGGGCGCAGCGCGCGTTGGTCGCAGCGCAGGCCAAGCACCAAGCCGGGGCGCCCGACGCCGCGCTGGAACTGCTGGCCACTGCCAAGGCGGGCCCGCTCGATGAGCTGGGTCGTGCCCGGGTCGAGCTGCTGGGTGCCCAGATCGCGTTCGCGGTGCGCCGCGGCCGCGACGCTCCTCCATTACTGCTCAAGGCTGCCCAGCAGCTCGAGCCGCTCGACCTGACGCTCGCGCGCGAGACTTACCTGGACGCGTTCGCAGCGGCGACTTTCGCCGGCCGTCTGGCCAGCGGAGGCGGAATGCCGGAGGTTGCGCAAGCGGCGCTCGCGGCGCCACCGTCATTGCAGCCCCCGCTGGCGGCCGATCTCCTGCTGGATGGCCTGGCGCTACGGACCACCCAGGGCCACGCGGCAGGGGCACCGGTGTTGAGGCAAGCGTTGAACGCCTTTTGCAGCGAGCGCCTCCCCAACGATCAGGCGATCCGTTGGTTCTGGCTTGCCTGTCACGTCGCCGCCACGGATCTTTGGGATGACGAGATCTGGGAAGTGCTCTCCGCCCGTCAGGTCCAGCTCGCGCGTGATGCCGGTGCGCTCACAGTGCTCCCCATCGCCCTCGTCACACGGATCGCGCTGCACCTGATCGCCGGCGAGTTGGCCGCGGCCGCCTCACTGGTCGAGGAGCTGGCGGCGATCCTCGAGGCGACGGGGAGCTACCTCGCGCCCTACGGCGCCGTATTTCTCGCCGCCTGGTGCGGCCACGAAGCCGAAGCCTCCGAGCTGATCGAGGCCAGCATGAGCGAGGTGGTGGCCCGCGGCGAGGGACTGGGGCTATCCTCCATTGAGTGGGCGAGCGCGA
>DATLPO010000122.1:0-9277 GCA_035535675.1 Candidatus Limnocylindria bacterium | reverse complement strand
GTGCCGCGCACACCGCTGATCCGGATCGATGGGGTCGGAAACGGCGAGCTCTATCTGAAGCTCGAGAGCCTGCAACCCATTCGCTCTTTCAAGCTTCGCGGAGCCGGCAACGCGATGGCGCTGCTGACCCCCGACCAGCTGGCGGCCGGCGTGTACACGGCAAGCGCCGGGAACATGGCGCAAGGCGTGGCCTGGGCGGCCCGCAGGCAGGGAGTGCGCTGCACCGTAGTCGTACCCGACGGCGCGCCACAAACCAAGCTCGACGGAATCCGTCGCCTGGGGGCGGAGACCGTTTCCCTTCCTTACGACGAGTGGTGGAACATCCTCGCCACGCATCGATACGAGCCACTGGAGCCCGCCCAATTCATTCATCCGGTCAGTGATGTCGCGGTGATGGCAGGCAACGGCACGATCGGGCTTGAAATCCTGGACGACCTGCCGGACGTTGGCGCTGTCCTTGTCCCGTTTGGCGGCGGTGGGTTGAGCTGTGGAATCGCGGCGGCCATCCGTGGCTTGAAGCCGGAGGTGCGCGTCTACGGCTGCGAGGTCGAGACTGCAGCCCCTCTTCGGGCGGCGATCGCCGCCGGTGGCGCAGTGGAGACCACGCGCACGCCCACGTTCGTCGATGGCATTGGAGCCCGCACGATGCTGGCCGAGATGTGGCCGCCGGCGCATCGCCTGCTGGCCGGATCGCTGGTGGTCAGCCTGGCCGAGGTGGCGGCCGCGATCCGCATGCTCGTCGAACGCGCGGCAGTGGTGGGTGAGGGCGCAGCGGGAGCAGCCGTCGCCGCCGGTATGAAGGGTCTTGGGGGGCAGGGTCGGGTGGTCTGCGTTGTATCCGGCGGGAACATCGACCCTGCGGTGCTTTCGACGATCCTCGGAGGAGGACTGCCTAAGTAACCGGAGCCGTGGTTCGAGCAGACCGATGCGCGGCAATCATCCCCAGAACCGCCACCATCACCGCGCCCACCATCACGGCGACAGCGACGGTTTGAAAGACAGCGATCAAGCCTCGCTCTTGAGCGATGAAGCCAAGGGCGATCGGCCCGAAGAAGTCGCCCAAGCTGCCGGCCATCCAGAAGAGCCCAACCGCTGCGCCGCGGTTGGTTTGGGCGGCAGTCGCGGCTACCGCCATCTGACCAGAGACGAGGAAGACTCCGAAACCGATTCCCTCGAGTATCAGGAGCGCGGTCAGCACCAGCGGCGATGCGGTGCGCGAGATTCCCAGGTCGATCGCGGCCTCGACGACCAGCACGGCGGCGAGAGTCCAATGAGCAGGCAACCGCGACGATAGCGGCCCCATCGGCACGCGCCCTGTCGCCGATGCGATGGACCGCCACGCGAAGAGCGTGCCGATCGTCACAGTGGTGATCCCGACGCCCTGCGCATAGACAGGGAAGTAAGTGAAGATCGCGCCGGTCATCGACAGCGTCATGGCGATGTTGGCGACGCACGCCATGACCATGGCGGGTTGCCGAGCAAGAGCCGCAAGGGCGGGAAGATCCACAAGTCGGGGCGCTGTTGAAGTTTCGACCGACTTTACCTTTGTGCTGATCAATCGCACGGCGCCGTATGCCGCTCCCGCAACTGCAATGACCGCCCCCGAGAGGTATGCGGCCGGATACCCGGCGACGGAGCCTACCCAGCTTCCAAGCAAGGGCCCGACTGCGAACCCCGACCCCATAGCCGCGGTATAGACACCTATCGCGGCGCCCCTGTCGCGTTTCTCGACGACGTCGCCTATGTATGCGATCCCGAGTGGGAAGGTCGCGACCATCGCGATCGCCTGCAGCGCACGTGGAAGCGCGAGCCACTCCGCGCTCGGCGAAAACGCGTAAAGCACGAAGGAAAGCGCGAACGCGATCATCCCGCCTACGAGCACCGTCTTGCGATCGAGTCGATCGGACAGCATCCCGACCGGAAGCGCACTGGCGAGGCGAGCAAGTCCGAGGACTGCGGTGATCAGACCCAGCAGCCCAAGGGAAGCGCCCAGGCTGATTGTGTACAGGGGGAAAACCGGAATCTGCACGCCGGTGACAACGTCCGCGATGAAGATCAGAACGCAAATGTCCACGACCTCGCGCCGCATCAGGCGGCGGTAAGTAGCGGACACGCCGGACACTCCGTGGAGATTAAAGTACTTGACGAACGAACGTGCGTTTTCGAGTCGGCTTTGCAGCACCCCTGACCACTCCACAAGCAATCGTCGGCGTACCGATGCTGCGCACAGTCGAGATGGCCGCAGCCGACGCTCGCTCCAGGGGCCTCGACCTCGAGATTCGCGCCGCCGACGACAAAGAAGACGAGGGCGTGGCTGTACGGGTGGCGTCCGAGCTCGTCGCCGACCCCTCCGTCATCGCGGTCGTCGGCCACAAGAACAGCGGCCCGAGCGGAGCCGGAGGCCCCATCTACGCCCGGGCCGGCCTGGCACAGGTTACGCAATGCTCAACCGATAACGCCCTGAGCCGCGCCGGCTGGGCGACGTTCTTCCGCCTCTGCGCCGACAACGAACGCCAGGCGGCGGTGGCAGCAGAGTTCGCCCACTCCCATCACCCCAAGGCCCGCGCCGTCGCGGTGCACGACGGCACTGATTACGGGCGCCCCCTGGTGGAGGCCTTCGCCACTCGCCTACACGAGCTGTCAGGTCGCGAGGTGACGGTTCTCGCCATGCACGTCGGGCAGGAGGACTTCTCCGAGATCGTTGGTGCGATACGAGCCGCCAAAGCGGACATCGTCGATTTCGGGGCGACCGAGATCGAGAGCAGCAAGCTCATGCGCGCCCTTCGCGTCGCTGGCGTGAGAGCCCAGGTGATCAGCTCGGAGGGCGGCCCCGACAACCCGATCGCGAGGCTGGCCGGGCCTGCCGGCGAGGGCAGCATCCACACATACGCCGGCGCTGACCCGCTGGGGACGCCGGCCTCGCGCGAGCTCGTGCGGCGCTGCCTGAGCGAGATCGGCGAGACGCCTTCGTATGTCGTCGAGTGCTACGACGCGGTGAGCGTGATCGCAGCCGCGCTCGAAAAAGGCGCTTCCACCCGAGCGGAGGTCCGTGAAGCAATCGCCTCCACCGACCTCCAGGGCCTGGGTGGGAGAATCCGGTTCGATCCACAAGGCGACCGGATCGAGGCGCCGGTCAGCCTGTGGCGAGTCGTGGACGGGCGGATGGTCCCCCTGGCCGAGAGCCGCGCTAGACGTTCACCGGGCTCTGGAGCAGGTCGCGCACCTGACCAAGCAGACGGATCGCCTTAGAGACGCGTTCGTTCGACACCCCCGGGTACTTGACCCTGAACATGACGTGGAGCCGCTCACCTGCGATCGACCGCAGCCGCCGCAAGTTCTGGGCCAGCTCTTCGGGGGTTCCGAGCATGATCTCGCTGCGGCGAGCAGCAAGCTCTTCGCTCGTCATCTTGCTTGGATACCAGTCGGCGTAGTCGGCGGGCGGCAACCCGTACCACGAACCGTAGGTCCGGCGCGTCAGCATGTATGACTCCTTGACCTGATCCCACGCATCATCCGCACCGCGCTCGGAGATAAATCCACCCAGCGTCATCGCGAACTCCTGGTCCTCGTAACGCTTGCCGTGTTTGGCAAGAGCCGACTTGTAGCGATCGACCATGTCCTGGACACGCCAGAAGATGTCGCGGTTGTAGCCGCTGGCGCCGAACGACTTCGAGTCGGTTCCCCCGTCCATGATGAAGCCGTCTCCGAGGCGCGCCGCCCTGTCGAGTGAGGCGTCGACGTAGCCGGCGATCCACACCGGCGGCCCGCCCTTCTGCAAGGGCTTCGGATAAACGTCCACGTTGTCGAAGCTCCAGTGCTTGCCGTTGAACGTGACGGGATCTTCCTTCCAGGCGAGCTTCATGACCTGGACCAGCTCTTCGGTCATCGGGGCACGCGCCGCGCGTCGAACGTTGAACCCTGCGTACTCCACGTCGCGATAACCGAGGCCGACCCCTATCGTGAAGCGCCCGTTGGAGAGCACGTCGAGCATCGCGCACTCTTCGGCCAGCTTGATCGGATTGTGGAGCGGTCCCAACACGACCGAAGGCCCCAGCTGGATACGTGACGTCAATGCAGCAGCTGCCGCGCACATCCCCATGACATTCGGGTTCCAGTTGAGAAAGTGGTGTTCGGTGTACCAGATCGAGTCAAGGCCAACCTTCTCTGCCAGCTGGGCCTGCTCGAGGTCGTTCTTGTAGACCTCGTGGTGGCTGATGCCTTCAGACGGAATCCATTCGGAGCTGTAAACGCCGAGGCCTAATTTCAATTGGCGCGGGTTTCCACCATGGTCACCTTCATCTGAACCTGGTCACGGGGAACCAGCGTCGGCCACAACGAGACCGACGGCCTCGGCTGCGCCGGCGAGAGATAACCGGTGCCAATCCCGCCGAGCGTCCAGAGGTGCGTCGACTCGCGCTTGACGGTGTCAGCCTCCTCCTTCGTGTTCGTGCGGGCGGCGACGCGCAAGCCGACCTCGTTGAGCTCCGCGGGCTCTGGCGCCGCAGGACCGTGGAGCGCGTTGACGCCTATATAGTCGAAGTGGAGTTCGATCGGCTCCACGCCCAGAAGCTTCAAGCGCTCGCGGATGATCTTCTCTCCTCGTCTCGCCTTCTCGTAGGCGTCGGGCCAGCTGAACAGCAGCGATCCTTCACCTTCCCAGCCGTCGCGGTAGCCGATGCAGACCTTGAGCTTGTCCGGCAGACCTTTGCCTGTCATGTTCGACAGCTTGATGCGCTCAGGCGCGATCTCCTCAACCTTTACCGTGGTGAAGTCGGCAATGCCGTCGGGCATGTAATAGTTGTTCGGGTCTCCGATCTCATAGACCAGCTGCTCCTTTACAGTCCACTCGTTGAGGATCCCGCCCGAGCCCTCGACCTTCGATATGACTGCCGTTGCGTCTTCACTCACCTCCGCGATCGGATAACCGGGCCGCCAGGGATCTTTAGCCTGGCGCCACAGGTTTGACACGGCGCCTGTCGCCAACGCTGCACATTCCACTGTGTGTCCGATCGTGATCGCCGCCCCCAGCTTGTCGTTGTCCTCCGCGGCGTAGGACCATCCGAACTCGTGCATCATCGGCCCGATGAAAAGGGCGGTGTCTGAAACGCGCCCGCAGATCACGACGTCGGCACCCTGCGCCAGTCCTCTGGCGATGTAGTCGGCGCCCACGTACGCGTTGGCTGCGACGATGTCCTTACGGATGCGATCGATGTCCGCCTCGCCTGTGTCGAGGTTTGGAAGCTTGATCCCCAGCGAACGCATCTCATCGAGATCGGGGAAGACGTCGTCTCCGGTCACCACCGCGATCTTCAGCTTTCCCAGGCCGAGCCGCTGCGCCATCTCGATCACTTTTTGCGCGGCCGCCGCAGGATTTGCGCCACCCGCGTTGGTCACGATCTTGAACCCCTGCTTGCGCGCTTGAGGCAGCGTGGCCTCGAGCCATGGCTCGATGTCTTTGATATACCCGTCGTTGGGATCCTTGGCCTTCTGGCGCTGCAGCACGGCGAGGGTCAGCTCGGAAAGATGGTCGAAGCAGAGATAATCCAGCTCGCCTTTGTCGGCGAGCTCCACAGCCGGCTCGAGAAGGTCGCCCCAGTAAGCGCTCCCCGCGCCAAGTCGGATTTTCTTCATACAGGCATCACTCCATTTCGGCGGTTGTGCGGCACAACATCTTTGCGGCAGTAGATCTCATACCTGTGGATGAGCTCGTCACGCAGCTCATCACTTGGAATCACCGCCTCGATGGAAAAGTCCGAGGCCACCTGGTACACGTCGATGTCCTCTTCATACTCACGACGCTTCTCCGCGATGAACGCGGCACGCTCTTCTTCAGGCAGCTCATTGATCTTGTTCAGGTAAATGGCATTGATAGCGCTTTCCGGCCCCATCAGCGCCGGTTTGGCGGTCGGGAGGGCCAGCACTGCATCCGGTCCCATAGGCGATCCACTCATCGCCAGGTACCCGCCGCCGTAAGCCTTGCGGACCAGCACCGCGATCCGGGGCACCCTCGCCTCCGCAACCGCGAAAAGCATCTTGGCGCCGTGCCGGATGATGCCAGCCTGCTCGACCTGGCTGCCGACCATGAACCCAGGGATGTCCTGCAAGAAGAGAAGCGGGATGTTGAACGCATTGCAGGTCCAGATAAAGCGGGCTGCTTTGTCAGAGGAGTCGGGGAACAGCACACCGCCCTTGTGGCGAGACTGGTTGGCGACAATGCCGACCGATCGTCCACCAAGTCGAGCGTAGCCGGTCACCAGCTCGCGTGCCCAGAGCTTCTTGACCTCCAGCCAGCTGCCCTCGTCGACCAGAGCTTTGATGAGCTCGACCATGTTGAAGGCGACCCGCTGGCTCATGGGGACGATCTCAGCGATGGACTTGCCCTTTGCGGGGGGTCGGGACTCCTGCATTGGAGGCTTTTCCGACCAGTGGCCGGGAAAGTAGGAAAGGTATTGCTTCGCGACACCCAGCGCTTCTTCTTCATTTGCGCACAGGAAGTCGCCGAGGCCACTGACCCTCGCGTGCATCTCGGCCCCGCCCATCTCCTCCATGGTCACCTTCTCGCCTGTCGCCATCTCTGACATTCGAGGCGAGCCGATGTAAGCGGTGGCGTTGCCCTGCACCATGATGCAGACGTCGCACAGCGCGGGCTGGTAGGCAGTGCCTGCCGGAGAAGGTCCGAGCAGAACGCATACCTGCGGTACGACGCCGGAGAGCTGGATCTGGTTGTAGAAGATGTTTCCCCATGCCTTGCGGCCGGCATAGCTGGCCCGCTGCTCGTCGATGCGCGCGCCCGCAGAGTCGACCAGGTAGAGCAACGCACTCTTACTTCGGCCGGCGAGCTCCTGCATGGCGGTCATCTTTTGGAATGTGCGCAGGCCCCAGGTGCCGGCCTTGACGGTCATGTCGTTGGCTATCACGCAAACGGGCCGGCCGCCGATACGTCCGACGACGGTGACGACTCCATCAGCTGGAAGGTTTCCGTCCACATGGCGGGCCAGAAGGCCGTCTTCAAAGGACCAGCCGGGGTCCATGATCCGGTTCAGGCGGTCGCGGACGAAGAGCTTGCCCTGCTCGCGAAGCTTGGCGTGATACTTGGGGTCGCCGCCGGCGCGAGCGGTGTCGATCCGCCTGCGCAGATCGTCGTCGGGTGTCTCGACCGGCTTGGGATCTGCGTTCAATCCGGCACCTCCATGCGCAGGATCGCGGTGCTGAACGCCTTGCCTGTGACGTCATATCGAAGAGTCTTGGTCGCGCCGCCGCCGAGCGCGTTGTGGAGCAGCAGGTTGAAGCCGTTTATGTTGGGCATCGGAAACACATCGACCTCCCCACGGACCCAATCGCCAAAGTGGGCTTTGATCCGCTCGGGGGTCAGCGTTTTCAGCAGCTTGTCGTACGCGGCGTCGTCAAGGGCAAGCACGCCTACGTTGACCACATCACCCTTGTCCCCGGACCGCGCGTACGCGATGTCTTTCACCTGCATGAGGTCCCGATTCTCCCTGAATGGTTCCGGCACGCCGCCGGTGAAACAAACGAACGAACGTTCACTTTAGTTTTGACGGAGTCTATCGTAAGCTGCGGGCGCAGAAATCCCTTCCGCCGATCAGGAGACAGCCATGGCCACCATCCCACTCCCAGCGATCGCGTCAGGTCCTGCCGAGGCCGCTCATTCGGGTATACGCGAGGTCGTCAACCTCGCTCTCGTGACGCCTGGCTGCATCCGGTTGGAGGTTGGCGAGCCGAACTTTCCAACACCGGGTCACATTGTGGACGCGGCGATCGAGTTCGCGCGCCAGGGCCAGGTCAAGTACACAGCGACCGCCGGACTGCTGAGCCTGCGCGAGCGCCTGGCGGCCAAGTTGGGCAGGGTCAACGGAATCTCTGCCGGCGTCAGCAACATCAACGCCTCCGTCGGCGGCGTGGGAGGCATCGCCGGAGCGGTCGCGGCGCTGGTCGAGCCAGGCGACGAGGTGTTGGTACCGGACCCGGCATGGCCCAACTACCGGCTCATGCTGGCCTGGGCGCACGGTGTCCTGGTGCCTTATGCGTGCCCGCCGAGCAACGAGTTCCTGCCAGACCCGCGAGAGATCGAGCGGCAGATAACCTCCCGCACCAAGATGATCATCGTCAACAGCCCTTGCAACCCCACTGGGGCCGTCTTCCCGAGGGCGCTGCTGGACGAGCTGGTCGACCTCGCGGTTCGGCATAACCTGTACTTCCTCTCGGACGAGTGCTACGACGAGGTCATCCTGGAGGGCGAGCACACAAGCCCTGCCTCGTTCTGCACCGACGGACGGGTGATCTCGGCTTTCACCTTTTCGAAGACTTATGCGATGACCGGCTGGCGCGTGGGGTACGTGGTAGCGAACGAAAAGATCTCAGACAGCATCACCAAGGTCCTGGAATCGAACTCGTCGTGCCTGCCCACGATCTGCCAGAAGGCTGCCGAAGCGGCTCTCGATGGGCCGCGCGAACCCCTCCAGCAGATGGTCAAGGCCTACCGCGAGCGACGCGACCTTTGCGTGGGCCTCCTCGAGGAAGCCGGCTTGCTCATCAGCCGGCCGCGGGGCGCCTTCTACATCATGGCCGACGTTAGTCGCGCCGGACTGGATTCCCGCGAGTTCGCATTTGACCTGGTGAAGAGCAAGAAGGTGGCGGTCGCACCGGGAACTGCGTTCGGTGAATCCGCGCGCAAAGCTGTGAGGATCAGCCTTGCAAGCTCGCCAGAGGATCTGTCGCAGGGCATCGCAAGAATGATCGAAAGGATCGAGGAGCTCTCGGCCTAGCTGCCTGAGACGCCGGTCAGCCAGCGAAGGGGATTCTCGACCATGAACCTCATCGCGACTTTGCGCTCGACACCATGTTTCTCGAGCACCGGCAGAAAGTCCTGGAAGATGTGGCCGTAGCCCCAACCGCCGCCGGACTTCAGATGCGATGGCCGGCAGATGTCGTGGGAGATCAGGATTCTGTCGCCCACGCCCATGGCGACGAGCTTGGCGATGGCTGAAGCCCGCTGCTCGTCGGAAGGCAGCTGCTTCCTCATGAACTCGCTGTAGTAAGTGATCCCGATGGTGTCGAAGCCCAGGTATGCGCCACGTGCTGCTAGCCGGGCGAGGCCGTCGATGTAGGAGTCTCTTCCGAGTCCCTCGTCAAGGTGTCCGAGCGCCACTCGGTTGGCTGGAACTCCGGCAGTGGTGAGCGCATGCAGCTGCCAGAGTGCCTGGCGGCCCGCGTGGGAGTGAGTTGCGATCGGAGCCCCGGTATCCGAATGGGCAAGGGC
>DATLPO010000121.1:0-65140 GCA_035535675.1 Candidatus Limnocylindria bacterium | reverse complement strand
AAGGTCAAGGGCTGGATCAAGGAGAAGCACGGTGAGAAGTACCTCGGAGGCCCGCGCGCGGCGAAAGCGAGCCCCGGTGCGCAGGATGCGCATGAGGCGGTCCGGCCGACCGACGTCAACCGAACGCCCGAGTCCGTCCGCCAGTACCTCAGTGCGGATCAGCTCAAGCTCTACGACCTGATCTGGCGCCGATTCGTGGCCAGCCGGATGGCGCCCGCCGTCTACGACCAGACGCAGGTCGAGATCGAAGGCGGGGAGTACGTGTTCAGGGTCACCGGCTCGATTCTTGCCTTCGACGGCTTCTACAAGGTGTGGGAGCGCGATGAGAAAGAGGAGCCCGACCTCCCTCAGCTTGCGGAGGGCGAGGACCTTGACTACCACGGCCTGAAGCCTGAGCAGCATTTCACCCAGCCGCCGCCGCGATACTCCGAGGCCACGCTCATCAAGGAGCTCGAGCAGCGCGGGATCGGCCGGCCTTCGACATATGCCCCGATCGTCGAGACGATCAAGGACCACGGCTACGTCGAGATCAAGGAGCGGAGGCTCCATCCGACGCGCATCGGCGAGGCAGTGAACACGATCATGGTCGAGCACTTCAAGGCCATCTCGGACGACGACTACACCGCGACCCTTGAGAAGCGGCTCGACGCGGTCGAGCACGGCAAGCAGGAATGGGTGCCGGTGGTCAGCGACTTCTACGGCCCGCTGCAGAAGATGCTCACCGAGGCCGAAGAGGCGATGCCCTCCGACACTGACGAGGTCTGCCCGCTGTGCAAGGAAGGGCACCTCGTGCTGAAGGCGAGCCGTTTCGGCCCGTTCCTCGGCTGTTCGCGTTATCCGAAGTGCAAATTCCGCCGAGCGCTCACTCCGAACGGCGAGCTGCCTGAGCCCAAGTTGCTCGAGGAGATGTGCCCGCAGTGCGGCAAGCCGCTGCAGCTAAGGACTGGTCGATACGGCGAGTTCGTCGGCTGCTCAGGCTATCCCGACTGCAAGTACATAAAGAAGGACGCGGCGCAGGCCGAGAAGCTGACTGGCGAGAAGTGCCCGATGTGTGGAGAGGGCAACGTCGTCGAGCGCACTGGGCGGTTCGGGCCGTTTGTCGCCTGCTCGCGCTACCCGGAGTGCAAGTACCGAGCCAACATCGGCAAGGACGGCAAACCGAAGGAAGGTCCAAAGATGCTTGACGAGCCGTGCCCGATCTGTGGCAAGCCCCTGATGGAGCGCCGAGGCAGGTACGGGATGTTCAAGTCGTGCTCTGACTACCCGAAGTGCCCAGGCCCGAAGGGCGTCAAGAAGGTCGAAGCCTAAGTCCCAGCCTCGAAAATCCTCGCGTAACCACGGCGGAGGTCTTACGTTTCAGGTGGCATGCGGGCCGACACTCTGCTTGCGGCGACGACCGTCCTCGCAATGTCCTGCAGCGGGAGCCCTGCTTCAAGTGGTCACAGTCCGAGCGCGACACCCTCTGCAAATTCGTCAGCCTCGCCATCCGGAGCGCCGACCGTCGAAAGCTACGGCCTGCTCCTCACGGCAGGAACTCTTCAGATGATCACTCCCAGCGGCACCATCGCCGCCCACGCCAATGTCGCGGCGCCGTCAGTCCACACGTGCGGACAGGGCACCGGCGCCGTGTTGCAGCCGCCCGTGAGCGCCAGCGACAACAAGGTCTATTACCGAGATGGCAACACCAACATCAAGTTCCTCACCCCCGACGGGCAGACCGGAAATGTGACGACGGTGCCGGGCAACGCAACGACCGTCAGCTTCTTCTCAGTCAGCCCCGACGACCAGCGCATCGCCGTGCTTGTCGAGGACCTGTCGCCGACCACCACGATCAAACTCTCGCTGTACGTAGAAGACTTACTCGGTCACACCAACCACTCGGTGATCTTCACGAACACCGTGCCCAAGATCAAGGGCAACGGATCCACCCTCTGGCCGATGGGCTGGCACAACGGCCTGCTGGCCCTTGCTGTTTTCCCACCGTGCACCTTCCAGCCCGCCGGCATCGCGCCGCTCGAGTGGCACGTCGCAAACGCAGTGACCGCGGTGCGCGTGGCGAAAATCGGCAACCCCTGTATCCCAAGCTTCTGGCCCTCTGCCGCTGGGGTGGCTTGCATCGATCAGGTCTCTCACGAGGCAACCGTCTACAACTGGAGTGGCATCTTTGTCACGGCCCAGCCCGCGGACCCATCGGACCGGCAGTCGGGCCTCTCGCCAGGCGGAGTGAGCGTTTTCTTTTCGCCCGGCGCAGGCATCGGCGCCCCCTCCCCGGTGACCCACATTTTCACCAGGGGAGCTGGTGGCCCCTTCGCTTCGGTCGCAGGCCACAACGCCTGCCTATGGATTGACGAAGACCACCTCCTGGCGCCAGATGCCGTCATCGCCTTCCCCTCTTTGAAGATCGGATCGGCGCCAGGCCCAGTGCCCACGACGATCACGGCCCTGCCCGCCAGCGGCGAGTGCGCCGGCCGGTTTCCCGGCGGACTGTGACGGGTATACTCGAAGGGCCAGTCATCGGACTGAGTTAGCACGCTCGGGGCAAGACCCCTGTCCTTCTTGAGAAGGCCGGAACCGGGCGGAAGTTCAACAGGGAGGCAATCGAACGTGGCTCAAGTGACGTTGAAGCAGCTGCTGGAGGCAGGTGTCCATTTCGGTCACCAGACCAGCCGCTGGAACCCCAAGATGCGTGCCTACATCTTCACGGCGCGCAACGGCATCCACATCATCGACCTGCAGAAAACGGTGCGGCTCCTTGACGAGGCGTGGGACTTCACGCGCAGCGTGGCCGCGAGCGGCAGGCCTGTGCTTTTCGTAGGCACCAAGAAGCAGGCCCAGGAGACCATCCAGACCGAAGCCGCGCGCTGCGGCATGTACTTCGTCAACCGGCGCTGGATGGGTGGCATGCTCACCAACTTCAGCACCGTTAAGAAGAGGATCGAGCGCCTGCAGGAGCTGCGCAAGATGCAGCAGGAAGGCCAGTTCGAGACGATGTCCAAAAAGGAGGCCAAGCGCCTCACTGACGAGCTCGACCGCTTGATGTTTCACTTCGACGGCATCGCCGACATGAAGCGCCTGCCAGGCGCCCTCTACGTGGTGGACCCGCGCAAGGAGCACATCGCTGTGACCGAGGCCAACCGGTTGAAGATCCCGGTGGTCGCGATCACCGACTCCAACTGCGATCCAGACCTGATCACGTACGTGATCCCTGGAAACGACGACGCCATCCGAGCGGTCAAGCTGCTGACCGCCAAGATCGCAGACGCATGCCAGGACGGCCGCCAGGAGGCCCAGGCACGCGGTGAGATCCTGCCCGAGGTCGAGGAGCGCGAGTTCCTCGAGACGCCGCGGTACGAGGAGATCGAGGAGTACCTCGAGGACGAGGAGGACTACCTGCCGACCGTCTCCGAAGAGGAGTTCAGCGGCCGGACCGTTGACGACGAGGAGGCTCGTTAGTGGCCAAGGTGCCGATGGAGCTCGTCAAGAAGCTGCGCGAGATGTCTGGCGCCGGCATGCTGGATTGCAAGAACGCGCTGGAGGAGGCCGATGGTGACCTCGACAAGGCGTTCACGATCCTGCGTGAAAAGGGCATTGCGAAAGCCGTCAAGCGGGCGGGCCGGTCCACCGGCCAAGGTGTGGTCGAGGCTTACCTTCACAAGCTCGGTGACGATTTTCCGCCGCAGGTCGGCGTGCTCATCGAGGTCAACTGCGAGACCGACTTCGTCGCCAAAGGCGAGGATTTCCGCAAGCTGGCCAAGGAGCTCGCCCTCCAGGTTGCAGCCACCAACCCCCGCTGGGTCTCACGCGACGAGGTGCCTGATGAGGTGCTCGTCGCGGAGAGGGTCGTCTTCGAATCGAAGGCGCAGCAGGAGGGCAAGCCCGAGAACGTGGTCGCGAAGATCGTGGAGAACCAGGTCGAGAACTTCCTCAAGGAGAACTGCCTGCTCGAGCAGCCTCACTGGCGCGACCCGAAGACCACAGTGCATGATCTGATCGCGGAGAACATCTCCAAGCTGCAGGAGAACATCACAGTGCGCCGCTTCGCCCGTTTCAACGTCAGGGAGGCGTGATCACGCAGGCATTGAACGAGATGGGGGACCGCTCGCCAAAGTACAACCGCGTTCTGCTCAAGCTGAGCGGCGAGGCACTTGGCGGAGCGCGCGATTACGGCATCGACCTCTCGGTTGCCCAGACGATCGCCGGCCAGGTCAAGCGCGTGCACGAGATGGGTGTGCAGACGGCGCTCGTGGTCGGGGGTGGCAACATCTTCCGCGGCCTCGCCGCCAGCGAGCTCGGCTTCGATCGAGCGACCGGCGACTACATGGGCATGCTGGCGACCGTCATCAACGCTCTCGCCCTCCAGGACGCGCTCGAGCGGATAGGCATCCCGGCTCGGACGATGACCGCGATCCAGATGCCGCAGGTCGCCGAGCCCTACATCCGCCGGCGCGCTGTGCGCCATCTCGAGAAGGGAAGGGTGGTCATCCTCGCTGCCGGCACCGGCAACCCCTACTTCACAACCGACACCACTGCCGCGCTTCGCGCAGTTGAGATCGAGGCTGACGTGATCCTCAAGGCGACAAAGGTGGACGGGGTCTACACGGCGGATCCGAAAACTGACCCGACGGCCGTCAAGCTCGACCATCTCGACTACCTCGAGGTGCTCAACCGAGGCATCGAGGTGATGGACAACACGGCTGTGACGCTGTGCATGGACAATAACGTTCCGATCATCGTGTTCAACCTGTTGATCCCGGGCAACATCGAGCGTGTGATTCTCGGCGAAGAGATCGGCACTCTCGTCGGCGCAACGAAGTGATCGATCCCATTATTCGAGACGCCGAATCGAAGATGACCAAGTCAGTGGAGCATTTCGCGGGCGACCTGGCGACGATCAGGACAGGTCGCGCGAACGCCGCCCTCATCGACAAGATCATGGTTCCGTATTACGGCACCCCGACGCCGCTCAACCAGCTGGCTCAGATCAGCGCCCCCGAGCCTCGATTGCTGATCGTGCAGGTCTATGACAAGAGCCAGATCGGCGCCATCGAGAAAGCCCTTCGCTCGGGCGAGCAGGGTCTCAACCCGGCCAGCGACGGCCAGCTGATCAGGGTCCCGATCCCTCCGCTCACCGAAGAGCGGCGCAAGGAGTTCGTGAAGCTCGTGCGGCAGAAGGCGGAGGAGGCGCGTGTCGCCATCCGCAACATCAGGCGCGACGAGATACACCGCGTGGATCAGATGTCAAAGCAGGGCGACATCGCCGAGGACGACGCAAAGCGAGCGCATGCCCGCCTGCAGAAAGTGACCGAATCCCACGTCGAGAAGGTCGACGCGATCGCGGCCCGGAAAGAAGCCGAAGTCATGGAGGTATAGGTCGGTAGTCTGTAGCCCTTGAAAGCGGCTGTCCCTACTCACATCGGGATCATCATGGACGGCAACGGGCGTTGGGCCCGCCGCCGCGGACATCCCGCCAGCTTCGGTCACCGCGCAGGTGTGCGCGCCATCAAGCGGGCGCTCGAGGGATGCGAAGAGCTGGGAGTGCGGGTACTTTCGGTCTATGCCTTCTCGACCGAGAACTGGTCGCGTCCGCGCGCCGAGGTGCGGGCGCTCATGCGGCTCTTCCACGAGACGATGCAGCGGGAGATCGACGAGATGCACAGGCGCGGCGTGCGCATCGTCGTCAGCGGACGGCGCGACGCGCTGTCGCGCAAGATGCGTGAGCGCATCGACGAGGCGATGGAGCGCACTGCGGGCAACACGAACGGCGTCTTGAACGTCTGCCTGAACTACGGTGGCCGGGCGGAGCTGGTCGACGCCGTGCGCCGGTTGGTTGCGGATGGAGTGGCGCCAAACGACATCGACGAGGCGGCCATAGCAGGACGTCTGTACGTGCCTGAGCTACCCGACCCGGATCTCATCATCCGCACGGCGGGGGAAAGGCGGGTAAGCAATTTCCTCCTGTGGCAGTCGGCATACTCGGAGATGCTCGTGACCGAGACGTTGTGGCCCGACTTCGGCATCGAGGACCTGAAGGCGGCGATCGCCGACTACTCGTCGCGTGTACGGAACTTCGGCGGCAGGCCGGAAGACAGTGCCGCGGCCGCCCAATGACGACTGAAAGCCGGCCTATCTTCAGCGCTAAACCCAGCCCCCTGCTCGTCCGCATCCTCAGCGCCTTCGTCATCCTCGCGATCGTCATCGGCGCGATCTATGCCGGGACCTACGGCGCTTACGCGCTCGCGATAGTGCTCGGTGGGCTTGCCCTGTGGGAGTTCCGTGGTCTCTCCGATGGCATGGGCTCGCGCGCACCGAGCTGGCTGCTGTTTCCGCTGGGCGCCTTTTTCATCTTCAGCGGCACGGTGCTCAAGCAGATCGACGTCAACCTCGTCCTCTCTCTGACCCTGGTCGGCGGCCTTGCCGCATTCCTGTTCGTGCCCGGGCGCCGGCAGGGCCTTGGGCGGTGGGCGATGGGAGTCGCGGGCGCGCTCTACATCGGCATGCCCTTCAACTACTACTTGCTGCTCTACACGTCATCCCCTCACGGCATGGTGTGGGCGATGTTCACGATCTTCGCGGTCGTCGCCAACGACGCGATGGCGCTTCTCGTCGGCAGCAGGATCGGCCGGCATCCGTTCTTCCCGACGATCAGCCCGCGCAAAACTGTCGAGGGCGCGATCGCCGGGGTTGTTGGAGCTGTGATCGTGATGCTTATCGGTGTCTCCGCGATCATCGGCCTTGCTCCACTTCACGCCATCGCCATCGGGATCCTCGTCGGCGTGAGCGCCCAGCTTGGCGACCTCGTCGAGTCACAGATGAAGCGCATCGCCGAGGTCAAGGATTCGTCCAACCTGATTCCGGGACATGGCGGTTTTCTCGACAGGCTTGACTCGATCCTGTTTCCCCCGATCCTCGTCTACTTCTACGTGACGATGTTCAACATCCTTCGATGACACGCCCCGTCAACGTCGCTGTTCTCGGCGCGACAGGTTCCATCGGCCAGCAAACGCTTGACGTGATCGATCGCAACCCGGCGCGATTGCGGTTGTTCGGTCTCACCGAAGGCAGGCGTTCGGCCAAGCGCGCTGCCGAGTATCTGATCCAGGGCCAGGCCGGCGATCCCGATTTCGACAGCAGGGTCGAGGCGATGGTGACCGACCCTCGCTGCGACCTTGTGGTCGTCGCGATCCCCGGCGCCCGTGCCCTGGCGCCAACATTGGCAGCGCTCAAAGCGGGAAAGGAGATTGCGCTGGCGACCAAGGAGGTGCTCGTCATGGCGGGGGCGCTTGTGATGCGCGCGGCGGGCGAGCGCGGCATCAGGCCAGTCGACTCCGAGCACAGCGCCATCTGGCAGTGCCTGTGGGGAGAGAGGCGCGACAGCATCCGCCGCCTGATCCTCACCGCGAGCGGGGGCCCGTTCTGGGCCCACCCCGACCTCGACCTCGACCAGGTGACGGTGGAGCAGGCGCTCAACCACCCGCGCTGGTCGATGGGCCCAAAGGTGACGGTGGACTCCGCGACCCTGATGAACAAGGGCCTCGAGGTGATCGAGGCCCATCATCTCTTCGGTGTCCGGCTCGAACAGATCGCGGTGACCATCCATCCTCAGAGCGTCGTGCATTCGGTCGTCGAGTTCATCGATGGGTCGCTCAAGGCGCAGCTCGGACACCCTGACATGCGTCTTCCGATCGCGGTCGCCCTTGGCTACCCGGACCGGCTCGCCGATGCTGTTCCCCCGACGGTGCTCGAGGAGCTGAGCGGGCTGGAGTTCCACGCCCTCGACGAGGAGAGGTTTCCAAGCGTCAGGCTGGCCCGGGAAGCGGCGATGGCCGGCGGCGGCCGCCCGGCCGTCTTGAACGCCGCCAACGAGGAGGCAGTCAACGCGTTCCTCGCCGGCAGCATCCAGTTCAGCGGGATCGTAAGGACGGTTCAGCGGGCCCTTGAAGCGTTCCCCGGCGGGCGGGAGTCGCTGGCCGACATTCTCGAGGCCGACCGCTGGGCCCGGGAGTACGTGAAAGCAAACTCCGGTAGGCTGAAGGCCTGATGCCGAACGTGCTGAACTGGCTCCTCATTGCGGTTGGGATCGCTGGAATGTTCCTGCTGCTGATCGCGCCCCACGAGGCCGGGCACTTTCTCATCGCGAAGCTGTTCAAGGTCCGTGTTATCGAGTTCTCGATCGGCGCCGGGACAAAGGTGTGGTCGATGACCCGGGGCGGCACGCTGTACGCGCTGAGGCTGCTCCCGATCCTGGGCTACGTACGGATGGGCGGGATGGAGGCAGGCGACTTCGAGGAGCCCGACGGGTTCCACTCCAAGCACCCCATGAAGCGAATCGCCATCCTGGCCGGCGGGCCCATCGCCAACTTTCTTGTCGCCATGCTGCTGATCACCGGCTTCGGCCTCACCCAGCTCAACAGCGACCCCGGGAAGATCCAGAGGGTGCTGGCCGGCAAGCCCGCGGCCCTGGCCGGTCTCCAGGTCGGAGACAGCATCCGCACAGTCAACGGCAAGCCGGTGACTGCGCCTGGCTTCATCTCGAGCGAGGAGAACGCTCACCCTGGCGCGCCCCTGGTGCTGACCGGCGTTCACCCGAACGGACAGCCATTCACGATCACCGTGACGCCGATCTGCGATACGCCAGCCACCTGCTTGATCGGGGTCGGGGTCGCGCCAAGGATCGTCACCGTCCAATCGGCAGTCGTCGACGGCGTCACCTTCCCCTTTGTCGCGATCGGCGGCATCGTCAGCGGCCTCGATGCGCTCATCACAGGCCAGGTCAAGGGCGGCCTGTTCGGCCCATCCGGCCTGACCGGTCCGATCGGCATCGGCGCGATCACCGCCGAATCGGTCAACCAGGGCCCGCCCACCTACATCTTCCTGGTGGCGCTCCTGTCGGTGGCTCTCGGGTTCACCAACCTGCTGCCACTGCTCGCGCTCGACGGGGGACGGATCGTCGTCGTGATCATCGAGTGGCTGCGCCGGAAGCCTTTCGACCGCAACAGCGAGCTGAACTTTCAGCGCTGGGGCCTGGTCGCCCTTCTGGCACTCGCCGCGATCATCAGCTTCCTGGACATCCAACGGATCGCGACCGGACAGTTCACCGGAGTCCACTGATGGTCACGCGTCGTAAGTCGATACCCGTCAACGTCGGCGGGGTGGTGATCGGGGGCGCGGCGCCGATCGCCGTGCAGACGATGACCAAGACCGACACTCGCGACGTCAAAGCGACGCTTCGACAGATCCACGAGCTCAAGGAGGCGGGGTGCGAGATAGTGCGCCCGGCGGTTCCCGACAAAGAGGCCGCCGAGGCCTTGAAGGAGATCGTCAAGGGCTCGCCGCTGCCAGTCATCGCGGACATCCACTACGACCACACTCTCGCGCTGCTGGCGATCGAGGCAGGCGTGCACTGCCTCCGCCTCAACCCCGGCAACATCCCCGACCGCGACAAGGTGATCAAGGTCGTCACCGCGGCGAAGGAACGCCAGATCCCGTTCCGTATCGGGGTCAACGCGGGATCGCTCCCCGAAGAGGTCCATAAGACGATGCGCGAGGAGCATCAGATCGACCGCGACAACCGCGAGCAGACCGCGGATCGCATGGTCGAGGTGGCGCTCGGCCACTGCAAGATCCTCGAGGAGCTCGACTACGGTCCGGGGTTCGTCAAGGTGTCGCTGAAGGCGACCGACGTCTGGACCAACATCATGGCGAACCGCAAGTTCGCAGCCGCACGCCCCTATCCGATCCACCTCGGTGTGACGGAGTCAGGCCCGGTGGAGGCAGGCAGCATCCGCAGCGCAGTGGGTATGGGCATCCTGCTGAGCGAAGGAATCGGCGACACGATCCGAGTCTCGCTCGCCACGTCCGATCCCCGCGAAGAGGTGCGCGTCGCGCACGAGATCCTGAAGACGCTCGCCATCCGAAACGAGAGCGCGACGCTTGTCGCCTGCCCGACGTGCGGCAGGCTCGAGTACGACATGGTTCCGACTGTGAAAGCTGTCGAGGCTCATATCGCGAGGCTGAAGATCCCGATCACCGTCGCGGTAATGGGCTGCGTGGTCAACGGCCCGGCCGAGGCCCGTCACGCTGACATCGGCGTCACAGGAGGGCGCGGCAAGGGCGTGATCTTCAAGAAGGGCAAGCTCTACAAGACGGTGCCCCAGGCAGAGCTGCTCGCTGTGCTGCTGGCCGAGATCGACGCGATCGCCGCCGAACGCGTCGCATGAAAGAGGTCGCCGAAGAGCAGCAGGACTTCGTAAAGGACATCACCAAGATGTCCGATGACTTCGACCGCTGGTACACGGACGTCATCCGGAAAGCCGAGCTCGCGGACTGGTCGGGGATTCGCGGAATGATGGTCGTCCGTCCGTATGGATGGGCGATGTGGGAGGCGATCACCCGCGCCTTCGACGACATGATCAAAGAGAGCGGGCACGAGAACTGGGCCTTCCCCCTGCTGATCCCCCGCGAGTACCTGATGAAGGAGGCAGAGCACGTCGAGGGCTTCGCGCCCGAGGTCGCCTGGGTGACCAGGGCCGGCGCGGGCAACCAGGAGCTTGAAGAGCCGCTGGCCGTCCGTCCGACCTCCGAGACCATCGTCGGGTCGCTCATCAAGCGTTACATCCAGAGCCACCGCGACCTGCCGAAGCTCACCAACCAGTGGAACAGCGTCGTGCGGTGGGAGATGCGCTCGCGGCTGTTCCTCCGTTCCCGTGAGTTCTGGTGGCAGGAGGGCCACACCTTCCATGCCGACGCCAAGGAGGCGATGGACGAGGTCGACCTGATCCTCGGCTACTACCGCGACATCGCCCAGGAGTGGCTCGCGGTGCCGGTGCTCGGCGGCAAGAAATCGCCCGCCGAGACATTTCCAGGCGCCGTCTACACGCTGACAGTCGAGGGCTTGATGCGCGACGGGATGGCCCTTCAGATGGGGACGTCCCATTACTTCGGCCAGAACTTCGCCCGCGCGTATGACATCTCCTTCTCGAACAAGGACAACGAGCGCGAGCTTTGCTACTCCACTTCGTGGGGCATCAGCACGCGCCTCGTCGGCGCCTTGGTGATGGCGCATGGCGACGACTCAGGCCTGATCGTGCCTCCGATGGTGGCGCCCGTCCAGGTGGTGGTCGTGCCGATCTTTCGCGATGCTGAGAGCCGCGTGAAGGTGGAGCGCTTCATCGCCGGCTGGACGGGCGAGCTGAAGGCGGCGGAAATCCGACACCGCATCGACTGGCGCGACGAGAGGCCAGGCGACAAGTACGCGCATTGGGAGCTGAAAGGCGTGCCCCTCCGACTGAACGTGGGCGGTCGCGATGCGGACGCCGGCCAGGTCGAGCTCGTCGACAGGCTTTCCAGGCAGAAGCGGGCGGTGCCGGTTGAAGGCATCGGCCGGCGACTCAAAGATGAGTTGGCCTCATTCCAGAAGGCGCTGTACGAACGGGCCGAAGGCTTCCTTCGAGACAACACCTTCGAGATGGCGACCTTGGCCGAGGTCGTGGCGCACTTCAAGGAGCGCGGCGGATTCGTGTGGGTCCCCTGGTGCGGCGACGCAGAGTGCGAAATCCGGATCAAGGCCGAAGCGGGAGGCGCGACCGTCCGCACGATCGACCCCGACGAGAAGGCATCAGGAAAGTGCGTTGTGTGCGGCAAGCCTGCCAAGCACCGGGTCGCGCTGGCTCGGGCGTACTAGCCGGTCGGGTTTTCGAACGCCCCAATAGTTGGGGCGTCTTTGTAGAGATTTTCTTGCGGGATCACTTTCAGCGTCCCGTTGTGGGCGGCGTCCAGCACCGCCTCGGCCACGTCGGGGTGGAAATGCGTGCCGGCGCCCGAGCGGACCTGCTCGACGGCGACCTCGAGCGGGGAGGCCTTCCGATAGGGGCGGTCCGACGTCATCGCATCGATCGCGTCCGCGGCGCTGACGATCCAGGCGAACATCGGCAGCTCGTCTCCCTTCTTCCGGTCGGGGTAGCCCTTGCCGTCATAGCGCTCGTGGTGTGACCGCACGATGACGAGCTCGTCGGTGAGCATCTTCAGGCCGCTGAGGATGTTGAAGCCGGCGACCGGATGCTCTTTCATCTTCGCGAACTCTGCGTCGGTCAGCTTCCCGGCCTTCTGGAGGATGGCATCCGGCGTGCCGATCTTGCCGATGTCGTGGAGCCGTCCGCCGCGCTCGATCCGAACCCATGCCGCCTGGTCCTCGGGCGAGTACTTCATCTGACGCGCGATCATCAAGGCATATTGCGTGACCCGTTGTGAGTGACCCGCCGTGTATGGGTCGCGTGCGTCGACTGCGTTGGCGAGCGCCTCGAGGGCGGAGAGGATGACAGCCTCGCGGTCCTTGAAGAGGCGGGCGTTGTCGATGGCTACAGCGGCCTGTGCCGCGATCTCGGTGACAAGGTTGCGGTGGTCGGGTGTGAAGGCGTGGCCGACCTGGTAGTTCGCCAGAAAAAGGATGCCCGTGGGCTTGCCGCGGAGCGTGATCGGGACGCAGAGGACCGCGCGAGGGTTGAGAGGGCTTTCGTTGGCGTCGTCCTGCTGCATCGCCTCCATGAATGGTTTGCCTGAGGCCATCGCGTCGCGGCAGATGTCGCCTCCCACGCCGAGCGCGAGCTTTTCCGCCGTGTGCGAGTCGGTGCCGAAGCCCCCTTTGAGGATCAGTGTGCCCGCCTCCTCCAGGGCGAGGCATCCGATCTGGGCGCTCGACGCTTTTGCAGCTCCTGCCAGCACCTGCTGAAGCACCTGGTTCAAGTCAAGGGTCGAGGTCGCCGCCTGCAGGGCCTCCTGCAGGTTTCGCAGCTCCCAGATGCTCCGCTGGTTGTTGTCGTAAAGCTCCGCGTTCCGGACTGCGACCACGCCCTGGTTGCCGAGCGTCGCGAGCACGCGCCGATCGTTGGGCGTCCATTCGCGCTTCTTGACGTCGAACACGGACAGGGTGCCCCACAGGCGCCCGTCCTCCAGCATCGGCGTGCAGATCGCTGCCTGCAGACCGAACTGGACCAGGTCCGGCGGGGTCTGGAGCTCGGGGCTCTGGCTGAGGTCGGCGAGCGCTGTCGCCCGCCCGCTGAGCATCACCGCACCGATGATCCCCTGACCGTTCTGGACGACAAGGTTGTCGACGGTTGACGGCAGCCCGAGCGACATGATCGTGGCCTGGCTGCCATCCGCTGACGTTCGCGTGAGCAGTCCCGCGCTGGCCATGGTCACGCGAACAGCCGTCTCCAGGGTCTTCTGCTCGAGGACCTTCGAGCCCTGGGTCACTGTCGTCAGCGCCTGGGAGACCTCGCCGAGCGCGTCGAGCGCGGTGTCAAGCTTGGACGCCTGGGTGGTGACACCCTGGAGGATGCGGGAGTTCTCGACGGCGACGCCGGCCATGGATCCGAGCTCATCGAGGGCCGCGACGTCACGCTGGGTGAAACCGGCCGTGCCGTTCCGGCCGAGGCAGATGGCGCCGAACACGCCCTCCTTGCCGCGAATCGGGGTCAGGGCTTCGTTGACGGTTCCGCCCTCGGAGCCGGGCTGGAGCCCGCTGAACAATCCTTCGTCAACGGTGACCAGGCTGCGGAGCACCGTCTCCCCATCTCGCACCCTGGCCATTGGGCCGGCGATGGGGAAGGAGGCGCCCGCCTCGCCGAGGATTGAGTAAGTGCCTTCCGGCACGAACAGGGCGACTCGGCCCGCGTCGTATCGGATGACCTGCTTGCCCTTGTCGAGCACCAGGTCGAGGACCTCCTTCATCGACTTGCCCGAGGCCTCCTTCACGAGCTCGTTCATGAGGGAGTAGCGCGCTGACTCCTTGCGCGAGAGGGCGACCGCGTGAGCGCTTGCGAGCTGGGCCCCGGCGCGCAGCGTCAGGGTGCGGGCGAGGCGGCGGTCGTCGTCTGTGAAGCCACCGGGCTTGTTGCCGAGCAGCACAAACCCGCCGATGTGCTCGCCGATCGGCATCGGCACCGCCATCAGGCTGTCGACGTGAAGATCGTCAGGCAGGTAGTGGGCGATCTCCATCAGCCCGCTCTCATCGCGTCCGACGAACTCCTTGCCTGCCTCGATCGCGGCAACGAGCGGCCCCGCGCCACCTGGCACGCGGTTCACCGCCTGCGGATGAAGGCGCTCGAGGCCGATGCCTGGCGGCTGAGGAACGAACTGCTTGCCGTCCGGCGAGGCGAGGAAATAGCACGCGAACCCAGAGCCAATCTGCTGCGCGATGGTTGCGGTAAGGGCTGCGACGTCACCGGGTTGGGCGCTGTCTGCATCGGAGGTCGCGGCGAGGAAAGCGCGATGTTTCTCCTCGAGCTGTGCATTGAGGCGCTTCATGTCGTCCAGCTGGCGGCGCATCGCGTCGGTGAAGCTCCGATAGGCAAGGCTGCCGGCGAAGCCCCCGAGTCCCATCAGCACCAAACCTCCAAGGTCGAAGAGGCGGAATGGTGGGGTGATCAACGACACGACGATGGCGGCGACGCCCAGGGGCACAGCGACCTTCAACAGCTGGTTGAGGGCGCCGGCCAGCAGCGCAAGCAGGCAAGCGACAGCAGCCACCAGTGCCGCCTGGCCGGTGCGGCCGCTGACGTTCAGGGTGGCGCCGGCAAGAATGAGGATCGCCGTTGCCGCGGAGAGGCCGATCCGAATGGCGAAGGTGGCTCGATCGGAATTCATATAGGGCGCGGCTAAGTCTAGGAGCGCGCGCGAGAATGGGCCTCACTCAAACGTCTCCTAAACTTCTGTTCGAGTGGCAAGGTGACGGTTTCAGAGCTCCTGCGGATCGCCGACCACCTCGAGCCCGAGGCTCGGGCGATGGTCAAGAGGGCCTACGAGCGCGCGGCCAGCGCGCATACCGGTCAGCGCCGGCTGTCTGGCGAGGACTACGTCAACCACCCGATGGAGGTCGCCGCCATCCTCGCGGACCTCGAGCTGGACGCGGAGACGATCGCCGCCGCCCTCCTCCACGACACGGTTGAGGACACTGCCCTCACCGCCGAAGAGGTGGAGCAGGAGTTCGGCCCTGAGGTGGCGCACCTCGTCGAGGGGGTGACCAAGCTCGGCCGCATCTCGCTACGGTCCGACCAGCAGCAGCAGGCGGAAAACATCCGAAAGATGATGGTCGCGATGGCGGAGGACCTCAGGGTCGTCCTCATCAAGCTCGCCGACCGGCTGCACAACATGCGAACGCTCGATCCCCTGCCCGATCTGAAGCGGCGAAAGATCTCGCGGGAGACGCTCGACATCTACGCGCCCCTGGCGCACAGGCTCGGCATCGGGCAGGTCAAGTGGGAGCTGGAGGACCTGGCATTTCGATATCTCGAGCCCGAGGCTTATGACGAGGTCGCCAAACGAATCTTTCGCAAGCGCAACGAACGTGAGGCGGTGGTCTCCGACCTGCGAGAGATCCTGGCCCGGGAGCTGGAGAGTGTCGGGATCCGGGCCGAGATCACCGGCCGGCCCAAGCACATCTACTCGGTGTGGCAGAAGATGACGAGGGAGAACAAGGACTTCACCGAGATCTACGACCTGTCGGCGATCAGGGTTCAGGTCGACAGCGTGCGCGATTGCTACGGCGTGCTCGGCGTGGTCCATTCGCTCTGGAAGCCGGTGCCGGGCCGGTTCAAGGACTACGTGGCGATGCCGAAGTCCAACGGCTACCAGTCGCTCCACACGACAGTGATCACCCACACGGGCGAGCCGATAGAGATCCAGATCCGCACCCACGAGATGCATCGCATAGCGGAGGTCGGCGTGGCCGCGCACTGGGCCTACAAGGAGGGTGGGAAGGACACGAACTTCGACCAGAAGCTTTCGTGGCTGCGCAGCCTGCTCGAGTGGCAGAACGAGGTGGGGGACGCCGAGTCGTTTCTCGACACCGTCAAGGTCGACCTCTTCCAGGACGAGGTTTACGTCTTCACACCCAAGGGCGACGTGCTCAACCTGCCGGCGGACTCAACCCCTGTGGACTTCGCTTACCGAATCCATACCGAGGTTGGACATCGATGCATCGGCGCGAAGGCGAACGGGCGCATGGTGCCGCTCGACTACCCGCTCAAGAACGGCGAGATAGTTGAGATCCTGACGTCGAAAGCGCCGCACGGCCCCAGCCGCGACTGGCTCAACTTCGTTAAGAGCGCCTCAGCCAAAGAGCGCATCCGCAAGTGGTTCAAGAGCCAGCGCCGCGAGGAGAACGTGGCCAAAGGTCGCGACCTCCTCGACAAAGAGCTTCATCGAATGCACCGCGTAAACCTGGCTGACCTCCCGGATGCCAAGCTCCTCGAGATCTCGAACCTGCACAAGTACAACGCGATCGACGACTTCCTCGCTGCGATCGGCTACGGCGACCTCTCGCCGCACTCGGTGGTAATGCGCATGGCTCTCACCACCGACGCGGCGGACGGTGACCTCCGCTCGATTCCGCTCATCCCCAACGTGCAGCCAACGCCGCGCGTGCTGGTGCGTGGCGAAAAGGGGATCCTCACCAAGATCGCGCCGTGCTGCCAGCCGGTGCCAGGCGACGCGATAGTCGGCTACACCACGCGCGGAAGGGGAGTGACTGTGCACAGGGCGGACTGCGTCAACGCGATCAATGCGCAGGACCTAGCGCGCGTCGTGCCGGTGGACTGGGACGCGGAGGCAACGCACCTTTATCCAGTCGACATCAAAATCGAGGCCTGGGATCGCCAGGGACTTCTGCGAGACATCGCGACAGTGGTGGCCGAGAACCGGGTCAACATGTCGGCGCTCGAGGTGCACGTCTACGATGACAAGACCGCCGTGGTGTCCGCGACCGTCGAGATCGATTCGCTGGCGCAGCTGTCGCGCGTGATGGAGAAGCTGGAGGGCGTGAAGGACGTGCACACCGTGGCGCGCGAGGCCAATTGACGATTCGCGTTGAAGCGACCGCCGACGGGCGGTTTGCCACCAACTCCTATCTGGTCATGGACGAGGACACGAAAGACGCGGTGATCATCGACGCCAACTACGAGCCCGAGTCGACTCTTGAAGTGGCGCGCAAAGCCGGCGCGAACGTGCTGGCGATCCTGATGACACACACCGACGTCGATCACATCGCCGGGCTGCCGACCCTGCTCGAGCAGCTGGGCCCGATACCTGTCGCGGTCCACGACGCGGAGCGCCACGTGCTGGTGGACGGAACGCCCCTGCGCCGCGAGTTCGCAGCCGAGCCGCCTCGACTTGAGAACGTGACCAGCCTCAAGGAGCAATCCCACTATCGGGTCGGGTCGCTCGATTTCGAGGTGCTGCACACTCCGGGCCATAGCCCCGGCGGTGTCACGTTGAAAATCGGCAATCTCCTCTTCACAGGAGACGCACTCTTCGCCGGCTCGATAGGAAGGTCGGACTTCGCAAACTCGAATGGTCGCGCGTTGCTCGAGGGCATCCACACCAAGCTGCTGTCCCTGCCAGAGGACTCGGTTGTCTACAGCGGCCACGGCCCCAAAACGACGATCGGCAAGGAGAAGCGAACTAACCCGTTCCTCAGTGCTTGATCGCCAGCACCACAAGTAGGGCGGGGCCGAGAAGGATCAGCCACAGCGTCGGAAAGACGCAGCCGACGGTCGGGAGCAGGATCTTCAGCGACGCGCGCGCGGCGTCGGCGCGAATGCGGAGCCGGCGTTTGACGCGCATCTGAGCCGAATGCGCGGCGATCGTGCGAGCGATGGGGACGCCGGTGCGCTCGGCGTGAATGATCGACCGCACAAGAGCGACGAAGTCCTCCACACCGGTCGCCTGCGCCATCTCCTCCAGTGCCTCCGCGCGTGGCCGGCCGAGCTCGATCTCGCGCAGCGCCCGCGCAACGAGCAGCGTCAGCGGCCCTTCCTGGTGGCGGACGAGCTGCTCGAGTGCGCGATCAAGGCCGAGGCCCGCCTCCATGCTGATCGCCACCACGTCGAGCGCGTTGGGCAGCGCGCTTTCGAGCTCCGCGCGCCGCTGGCGCACGAGCTGGTCGAGCCAAAGCACCGGTAGGTAGAACCCAAGGACGGCGCCGCCGACCAGCGCGACGGCCAGCGCAAACGGCGAGCCGATGAGGACTCCGAGCCCGACCCCGAGCGTGCCAAATGCTGCGGCGCCTGCGATTCGCAGCGTTTGAAGCCCTGCCGGGTCGAGCCCGAACGGAGCGCCGACGAAGTCGAGGTTGCGCCGGAACGTGGCGGCCTGCGCGGTTGGAGTGAGCCTCGTGATCTGCTTGATAAACCAGCGCCGAAGAGGGGCGACGAGGCGCTCGGCCAGGGGCCTCTCGAGCTCGAGCGCGACAGCGCTTTGCCCGAGCCCTATCTCCTGGCGGGCGAGTCGCTGTCGCGCGAGGGTGGCGGGATCGCCGGCGCGCGAGCCGCGAATGCCCACGATGATCAGCCAGACCCCGGCTGCAGCGAATAGGCCGACGATGATGGGCAGGGCGTTCATGCGATCTTCGTGATCCTCCGGATGATCACGTTGCCGATGATGAGGAACCCGGCGCAGATTCCGATCATCACCCATCCCAGAGGGTCGGTGAACATGGGGCGGAAGTAGTCGGGCACGAGGAAGTAGAGGAACACTGCAGCCGACACCGGCAGCAGCGTGATGATCAGGCTCGAAGCGCGGGACTGCGCGGTGGCGGCGAGCACCTCTTCGCGCATCTCGGCGCGCTGCCTCATCGTGTCCGCGAGCGTGGTGAGGATCGCCGGGAGGTCTCCACCGACGGAATGCTGAATCGTGATCACCATGACCACGAGCCGCAGGTCGCTGCTGCCCATTCGCTTCACCATGTTGGTGAGGGCGCTGTCGACCGAGGCGCCAAGCTCGATCTCCCGCCGGGCGAGGCCGAACTCCTCCGATAGCGGCGGCCCTGCATTGTCGGTCACAGCGCTCAGCGCCTGCGCCACCGACTGCCCAGCTTTCATCGAGTTCGCGATCAGCTCCATCGCGCGCGGCAAGCCTGCCTCGAACGTACGAAGGCGGCGGCCCCGGCGGTTCCTGAGGTACAGCGCGGGCAGAACGTACCCGACGACGCCAAGGACGGGGACCGCGATGCCGACACCAAATCGCAGGAAACCGACGAGCATGAAAACCAGCGCGACGCCAACCTGGAGGAGGCGGAACTCGTATGGGCGCAGCTGGAGATCCGCGCTGGCGAGGTCGGCTGCCAGCGAGTTGGCATTCTGGTTGGCGGCGATCCAGACGGGTGTACCCGTCGGCTCGAACCTGCGCCGAAGCTGTTCGCGAACATCGGCCAGCGTGCCGTAGGTGACCCTCGCGCTCCGGCCAAAATCGGCGGTGGCTACAACCTGGTCCCTACTGACGATGCCGTACACGACCAGCGCCACCCCAGCGGCTGCCGCGACGGCGACGAGGATGATGATGAAGGGCATCGATCAGCGCGTGAAATGCCACTTGTTGTTGACCTCGACAGGCCCCACGCCGCCGGCCGCGGCAATGTTCGGGCACTGTGGGTCGGGCGTGGTCGGCGTGGTGCCGTAATCGTTGAACGACTCCAGCTCGTATTTGAGAATCGCGTTGTTCAGCAGCCAGAAGAGGTACTCGGAATCGCAGGCGGTGGCCAGCACGGTCAGGCTGCTGGTCAGCTGAGCCGAGCCCGCCTGGTCGGTGGTCGCAGGCCCGACCCTGATCACGATGAGGTCTTTGAACACAGTCCGCACGACGGGCCTGGCGACTCCGGGGCCGAAGGCCGACGTGCTGATGGTGGCGAGGACGGTGATCCTGTCGCCGACGTGGACGTAACCCGCGACCCCGACCTGCTCTGAGGTGGGGACTGTGACGGCGACGTAGCCTGACGGTATCGGCAGGAAGGTGACATCGCTGCTGCTGAGCTGGTCCGGGGTCTGAGTGATGAGGTTGGCGGTCACCGGCGACCCTGCGGGGATGTCGACTCGTGCGCCTTTGCCCGCCACCGTCGCAATGTCGGTGAACGACTGTGGCGGCTTGGGAGAGACCACCTTGAGCTCGAGGTCCGAGGTCGTGATCCGCGTGCGGGCCCCGATGTTGTTCTTGGCGACGACCACCTGGGTGCCCGTGGCGGTTGACGACAGCAGGGGCAGGCTGGCCACCGCGGCGGCGGTGCCGAAGGCGAGCACTGCCAAAATCGCCCCGATCACGATATAAAGGCGACCTCGACGCGGCCGGCTTCCAGCTCCAGTAATCGACATCTAAGCGCTCACAGGCTCACATGGTGCGCCGAATACAGCAAATTCACTCGACCAGCACAGACTCGACGAGAGCGGTGTTGATGCCGGCGTCGCTTCCAACGGCGATCCCGCCGCCGGCTGCAGCCGAGATCGACAGGGTGCCGCACGAGATGGTGCCGGCCAGCATGCTCGTCCCGTTGTCGACGAAGCTGCAGGTCCCGGGCCAGTAGGTCGAGCCCAACAGCCACGCGTCTGCGGCGGCGCCCTTGATCGAGAGCTGCCCGGTATTCGTGGCCTGCGCCCAGATCGCCAGGTTCCAGCACGCACGATCGCCGGCGGGGCACCATGCCGACCCGGGGCAGCTGGTGGCATCGAGGGCGCTTGGGGCGGTCGAGCACGGAGCCGCAAACCACGTCAGGTTGTTGGGCGAATCGGCGGGAACGTTGGGCGGGCACGCCAGCAGTGAGCAGGGCGGAGATCCGAACTGGCAGGCGCCGCCACAGCTCGCGCCGCCGCCGGCCACACATGTGCCGGAGGAAAACCCGGCCTGGTTGACGAACTCGAGCGTCACGTCGCGAGCCAGCAGGGTCCCGCCGTTGAGGCACACGCCTCCACCCCCTGCGAATCCCGACCCGTTGAAGTAATAGAAGCCAGGGTCGAACACGACTCCGGTGCCGCCGGCGACCGGTTTGAAGGTAGCCATCACCAGCGACCACGTCGTCGCGACGGTGCTGGTGACAGTTTCGGAAGCGACCGCGGCCGGAAGGTCGAGCCGGTACTCGCTGCTCAGGCCGTTGACAGGGTCATTGAGCAGGCTGGTCCACCCGGCACCCTGCGTGACGGTCATGCCCGGTTTGTTGGTGAAAGCGTCGGAGGTGATCACCAGCTCGTTGGCCACGGTGGTCGCGGCGCTCGTCGAGACGGTCGCCGTCAGCTGGTTGGTGGTTACCGTCGCCGTGCCAGTCTGGTCCAGCGGATTGACAGTCGCGACATTCCGCCACTCGGTCATCTGTGCTTCGCAATTGATGCTCGCCGGGACCGACGTGATCGTTGCGTTCGTTATCCCGCCCGGATTGTTCGCGTAGTACCAGAGCTCGCTGCGGGAGTTGGCACCCGCTTGAGCGAAGCCGGCATTGGCCCAAGGGGCCGGCATGGTGACCCGGTTGGGCGATGGGTCGCACTCCATGACGACCACCAGCAGGGTGCCGGCCAGGCTTGCTGCGGGAAGCGTAGGGGTTATGAAGTGCGTGGTCGGGGGGGTCTCGGTGCCCGTTTGAACATTCGAGATGCCGCCGCTCAGAGGTCCGATGTTGATGTACCCGTAGCAGCTGGGCTTGAAGTGATAGAAACCGGTTGCGTCCTTGACGGGAGCTGGTCCAAGGCCGGTGCCCACAGTGACCCCACCGACAACGATGTTCGGGTGAGCAGCGCCTGCCACGCACGCTGCGCCACCCGTGCCTTGAAGGGTCGCGACCGCATTGGCGTCGAGGTTGGGCTCGGGTGGGAGACGTGTCGACACCGGCGCCACCGGCTGAGGCGCCACACCGGCCGCGCAAGGATTCGGGTTGACCGCCACCACGCCCGCCCAAAGAAAGGCGCTGGTCCCTGTGGTTCCGCACGTCGGCGCGATGTGGCCGGTCTCCTCGATTCCGTCGGCGCAGATTGCGGTGGAAGATCCGGCATTCAAGCCGGCAGCACACGCGCCTCCACCACCGACCCAGGTCTGTGAGTCCGTGTAAACCCTCGTGTCGCCAAGGTCCGAGTAAGTGCCCGAGGCTGCGTCAAAGCGCGCATGGGAGTAGAGCGCGCACGTTCCGGCGACAGTGATCAGATTCTGAACTCGCACACTGCCGGCAACGTTCACCTGGCCGCCGGCGCACGTCAGGTTGGTCGCCGAGATCGCAGGCACCGATCCTGCGAGTTGTTGCGCCACCGCCCGGCGCACCACTGTGGTGCTGGGCGATCCCACCTGGGCGCCGAATGAGATCGGCAGCGTGAGCGTGAGGATCACCTCGACCTGCTGCTGGTGCGCGCGATACGGGTAGTTGACTGTCGAGGTGAGCCCGCCGGCAAACGTGTCCTGCCCTTTGTAGGGGGTGGCGCATGTGCCTGCGGTCACGGCGAGGGCGCCGGTGCGCGTCCTTCGCGTGGCGAGGAAGTTGTCAGCCCGTGTGAGGACTGCGGTGGCTTTCGCCGCGTCGCATCCAGCCCCGATGCTCAGGGCCGAATCGAGCGCGGCGGAGTCGGCAAGCTCTTGCAGCTGGTTCTTCTGCCACTCGGCGGAGCCCGCTAGCAAAACCAGGGCGGCCGACCCGATCATCGCCATCAGCGCCACCGCCACCAGCACCATCACCTGCGCCGACTGCGATGCCCTTTTCAAAACTCGAGCCGGCCCACCGTCTGGGCGTCGAAGATGATCGTTGTCGGTATGCCGAGGAAGGTGGCGAGCACCGGGCGCCACCTCAGCTTCAAGTCCACCACGATTCGTTGGTTGCCTGGCATCCGCACGGCGCTGCCGCTCGCGGCGGCGCATGAGGGACAGCTCCAGCGCGTGGGGCCGGCGCCCGTGGGGTCGTACTCGTAGATGAAGACGTAGACGGTGTTCGTGTTGGCGCCGGTCAGCGTGATGGTGCCGGGCTGTGTCGGATCTGCGTTGGCGGCATAGGTGCCGTAGGTGGGGGGCGACGAGGTCGCTGTGGAGTCCAGGTAAACCACGGTGGCCCCGAGCGGGTCGAGCAGGTGGGCGCCCGTGGTGAGCGAAGTCAACCCGCATGGCGTGGTGAGCGCGGTGCAGTCGGGAGGCAGGGTGTTCGATCCGCTGTAGTACTCGAGCGTGGCCTGGCGGCCCATGTCCCTCGACGCGCCCGACAGCAGGCCGTACAGCAGCATGCCGCGGCCCATGTCAACAGTCGCGCCGATGATCAGCAGAACGACAGGCGCGATCAGCGCGAACTCGACAAGGGCCTGCGAGCGCTGGTTGTGCTTGCTCACCATGAGGTCGTCGTCCTGCTTGAGCCCGAGATGGTGATGCGGCCCCCGAACAGATTCAGGTCGTTAAACCCGTAATAGACGTAGACGTCGATGCGTGACTGGTAGAGCGGGTTCGGAGTGCCTCGACAGTCGATGCTCGTCCCGCAGTAGACGGCGACCACTATCTGGTTGCCGGTGGGGTTCGCGTAGTCGGTGCCGCTCACGAACGGCGGCGCGTGTGCGACAACTGTCGGGCAGCTGATGTTGGTGGTCACCGAGGCGAGATCGGCAGTGATGAGGCTGCACATCGAGGCCAGCCCGGGGCCGTCGGTGACCGAGGTCTTGCCGGCCACGTACCTTGCAGCATCTCGAGCCGCATCCGAGGTGGCGATCGCGTAGCCATATCCACGACCGAGCTCGAGCACGCCGGCGACGAGCAGGATGAGGATCGGGAGGGCGATTGCGAACTCGACTAGAGCCTGGCCTCGGGCGCGATTACCCACTTAGCTTCAAGCTCGTCATCACCACGCGGGCCAGATCCGTCGCGCCGCGTGAGACGAGCGAGGAGGTGTCGCGCTGAAGAACGAGGCCGCCCGCAAGGGTTGCGTCCTCGGGCCTGGAGTCGTCGAAGCCGATCGTCACCGACATCTTGCGGCCCAGGATCGATTCGATCGCTGCCCTGTCGAGCGGTGGATGGGGGACACGCTGGTTGAGGACCAGCTCGATGCGGTTGTCGGGCACGTTCATGATGTCTCGGAACACTGCCAGCGAGCGCCGCGCGTCGGTCATGGCGGCGATCTCCGGCGGCACCACGACTATCAAGCACTCTGCGCGCTCGATCACGGCGAGCGCCGCCTCGGCCAGCGAAGTGCCGAGGTCGACCACGATGACGCGCTGCCAGCTGACCACTATGTCAAGAACGCGGCCGGTGACCTCGCCGGTCATCAGGTCCACCTCTTCGGGACGCAGCGTCCCCGGCAGCACGCCAAGACCCGATCGGTGGTAGACGATGTGCTGGCGCAGCACCTTCTCGAAGTCCATCGGCGCGGCCTTGGCCGCGCTGGCGATCGACCCGGTCGCGATGAGGTCCGAGAACAGGGCGGCGTGCCCAAAAGGCGCGGAGAGGTCCATCAGAAGCACCTGGCGTGGGTAGGTGCGGGCCAGGGCCGCGGCGGTGTTGACGGCCAGGGTCGTCGCGCCCGAGCCTCCCTTGGCAGAGAAGAAAGCGACGATCGGCGCGGATGTCCGCGATGCGATCTGGACCTGGGCGGCGTCGACTGCCGCCAGCTCCTGGCTCCACAGCTGATCGAGCGCGACAGCCACCTTCTCGACGTCCGCCCCGAGGCCCTGGACGAGGCTGTCGCGATCGAGCGTGAGGAGCACCGCGTCGGTGATGCCATCGATGCTCGTCATGTACCTGTCTCCCGCCCGGTGGACGGGAAGGATGAGGAGATCTCCGGGCATGCGGCGACGGGTCAGAAGGGCTTTGCCAGAAGCGTCGATCAGGGTCTGTTCAACAAGGCCTGAGGCGAGAAAGACGACCGCGTCCCCGCGTTCGGTGCCCAGCTTGAGCTTGTCGGCGGCGGGAAGGCCCACCACGCGCATGCGCCTCGCCAGCGCCCGGAGCGGGCCGTCCCCCAGCTCTCCGAACACGGGAGACATCTCCAGCATACGGACGCGCAACTGGAGCGCCGATGGCGCCTGGTCGGCCTCTGACCCCGCATTCGCGGCCATCTGCTGCAATCCCTCCTCCCGCGGACCGGGGCTCTCGAGAGCCTCGCGGGAACTCAAATACATCGATAATGTAACAACGTCCCCCCAAACCGACTTTCAACATCGCAGCAACGGGGGCATTCCTCGTTCCCGCCTTGCCTCGCGCGTGGAGCGCCTCCTGGGTACGGCAATTGCCGGCGACGCCCACGTGTCGCTCAATTTCAAGGCCTCCGAGCTGATCGCCGAAGCCGGCCCCGTAGCGGCAGCGATCAGTGATGCCCTCGAGGGCGGCGGTCCTGGGGTCATCGTCCAATGGCGTGTCGCGCAGGCCCTCAAGCCGACAGGGCTGGGAGACGAGCTCTTGAACGCGCTCGTGGATCCCGACCCGAAGGTGCGTGTCGGCGCCGCGCGGCTGTGCGGCGCTTTGCGGATGACCGACTCGCTGCCCTGGCTCGGGGACATGCTGGATGACCCCAAACCCAGGGTGCGGGAGGCCGCGGTCCGCGCTCTGGGGCAGCTCGGAGGCAGGCGGGCGGTCGACGCGCTCATGTCGGCATCGGGCAAGCTTTCCCAGCACCGTCTGGCCATAGAACTCGCCCACGCCGCTTCGGATATGGACATCGAGGCGCTGATGCGTGAGCCTGCAAGCGTGCAAGCGGCAGTGGTGACCGTTCTGGCGTGTGGATTGCGGCATGACCGCCTGAGAGTGACTCCACTCTCAGCCATCGCTCATGACAGGAGATGGCCGGCTCGCGTGCGGGCGGCTGCCTGCCGGGCGCTGGCGATGATCGGCGACCCCGCCACCGCCGACGGGCTGGGAGGCCTGACCGGAGATCCCGACGCAGGTGTGCGCCTGGCGGCTGCCAAAGCTCAGCGCCGGTTCAAGCCCTCCAGGGGGCCCGCTGTCACATGAAGCTCTCGGAGCGCTTTGACAGGCGCTATCAACAGACCCCGATCGCCACGCCGGTCATCCCGGTCCCGCCGTCGCCCAACGGGCCGCCGGTGGCGAATGCCCCGGCGCCGGCACCTCCCCGCCCGCAAGCAGTGGTCGCCGCAACGCCGCCACCGGTGCCTGCCGCTCTTGTCAGCGAGTCGTCCGCGAAGCTAACCCCGTCGCTCGCGGCCGCGAAGGCCGAGATCCACGCTCAGCTGCTCGCCCATCACACAGCTCAGATCGACATCAACAACCCCGCCGGCATCAGGCGCCTGCTCCTGCAGCTGACCGAGGAGCACTTCCGCACCAAGCCGCCGGCGACGCTGGTCACCGCCAGCGACAAAGAGCGTCTGGTGGAGATCCTTTTCGACGAGGTGGTCGGCCTTGGGCCACTCGAAGCCCTGCTGCGCGACCCTGACGTCAGCGAGGTCATGGTCAACAGGCCCGAGCAGATCTTCGTCGAGCGGCGTGGCAAGATCGAGCTGACAAGCCTCGCATTCGAGGATGAGGCAAGCCTCCGCCGCGTCATCGACCGGATCGTCTCCTCGATCGGCCGACGGGTAGATGAGTCAGAACCGATGTGTGACGCGCGTCTCAAGGACGGCTCCCGCGTCAACGTCGTGATTCCTCCAGTCGCCATATACGGTCCCTGCCTGACGATCAGAAAGTTCGGGCGGGAAGTGTTGAGCCCCGAACAGATCGTCAGCCTGGGCGGCGCGACGCCCGCGATGATCACCTACCTCGACGCCGCGGTGAAGACTCGTCTCAACATCATCGTCTCGGGTGGTACCGGGTCGGGCAAGACCACCTTCCTGAACGTGCTGTCGGGTTTCATTCCGGCGACCGAGAGAATCGTGACGTGCGAGGATGCGGCCGAGCTTCGGCTGCGCCAGGTCCACGTGATCAGCCTCGAATCAAAGCCGCAGAACGTCGAGGGCAGAGGTGCGATCTCCATCCGTGACCTCGTGCGCAATTGCCTGCGCATGCGTCCCGACCGGATCGTGGTGGGGGAGTGTCGAGGACCTGAGGCCCTCGACATGCTCCAGGCGATGAACACGGGACATGACGGCTCGATGAGCACTCTTCACTCCAACAATCCGCGCGATGCATTGAATCGCCTGGAGACTCTCGTGCTGCTCGCCGGGACAGAGCTTCCGTCGCGAGCCATTCGCAGCCAGATCGCGTCGGCGGTCAACGTGGTGGTTCAAACGGAGCGGCTTCGCGGCGGAGCGCGCAAAGTGGTCAGTGTGGCCGAAGTCACAGGCATCGCAGACGGCGAGATCCAGATGCAGGAGCTGTTCGTTTTCTCGCAAACCGGCGTGACCGCGGACGGAGTGGCTGTCGGGTATCACACCGCAACCGGCGTCAAGTCGGCCTTTCTCAAACACTTCCGCTCGAACGGCGTTGACATCCCGGATTCCATGTTCCAGCCCGCCACGGTGCCTCCCCCGAGCCGGCAGCCGTGAGCGAGAAGGACGTGAGCGCAACACAGGCGGCTGATCCCGAGCCTCGAGCTCCGAAAGCCGAGGTGCTCGATGCGGAGCTCCTTGCCGATTTCGGGCACCAGCTGCGCAACCAGCTGAACGCCGTCCTTGGCGCCGCCGGCCTGCTTGCCATGACCGCGACGAGCACTGAGGAGCGAGAGCTTGCCTCGATCGTCGAGATCGGGGCCGAACAGGTCGCAAGACTCGTCGAGGAGGTGCTCGACGCGGCAATGATCCAGGGCGGCGAGTTCGAGCTTGCCCTGCATCCGTTCGACGTGAGGTCGAGCGTCGAGAGCTGCCTCGGACTGGTCGCAGAGTCCGCCGGTACGAAGGGCCTCGATATGTCCTTTCGGGCCGAGCTTGACGTGCCGAGCATCATCGTCGGTGATTCACGCAGGCTCGAGCAGATCCTCCTCACTCTCCTTAATGGAGGGCTGGAGAGAACGCTTCGCGGCGGGGTCGGTGTCGAGCTGAGCGCCCAACCACAGGGCGGCCTGATGGGCCTCAAGTTCAGCGTCCGCGACACCGGCAAGGGGCTCCCGGCACGGATCCTCCGGAGCGCGTTCGGTGAGCCCGGCGTCACCCACGCGGGCCTCGAGCCCGGCGACCGGCTTGCCGTCCTGAACCTGTCGACCTGCAAGCGATTGGTCGAGATGATGGATGGGGAGCTTCGGGTCGAACAGGGCGGCGTTGAGGCGGGCCCGGACGCCGGAACCCTATTCGAGTTCACGATCCTGTGCGAGGCGATGCCGGCACCTGTCGCGACAGCGCCGGTGACTCTTGAAGCGATGAGAGTGCTCGTGGTGGCGGCTGACGCCACGGAGCGGCGCGTCATGGGATTGCAAACCGAGACCTGGGGCGCCGTTGCGACCGCCGCGACTCCTGAGGAGGCGGTCGCCCTGGTCCAGGCCGGCCATCCATTCGATGTCGCGTTGGTCGAGCATCGATTCCCGGCCATCGACGGCCTTTCGGTGTCAGCCTCGCTGCGAGCGCTTCGCGGGCCGGCGCAGCTCCCGATCGTGCTGATCGCGGCAGAGCCGCCGGGAGCGGAGGAGGCCGGCGCCGCCGACAGCGGTTTGGTGCAGGCAACGCTCACCAAACCTGTCGCGCCGCGCAAGCTCCATGACGTGATGGCTCAGGTCGGCGCCCACCCCGCTGCAGTGCCGCCGGTCTCCGACGTCGAGAGGGTTGCGCCAGGAGCTCTCAATGTGCTCGTGGCCGACGACAACGCTCTCAACCAGAACCTGCTGCGGAGGCTCGTGATCAAGCTGGGTCACAAGGTCGCGGTGGTCTCCAACGGCAGGGAGGCGGTGGCCGCTGTCGCCCAGGATCCATACGACGCAGTTCTCATGGACGTGCTGATGCCCGAGATGGATGGCCTCGAAGCTGCCGAAGCGATATGTCGCCGCTGGCCGCGCGGCACGCGTCCCCGATTGATCGCCCTGACCGCCCTTGCCGGTCCCGGAGACCAGGAGCGGTGCCTGAAGGCAGGCTTCGACGACTACATGGTCAAGCCGGTGCACCTGGAGCAGCTGGCAGAGGCTTTCAAGATTGCCGCGGGCTGGCGGACGGTGTCGAGGACGGCTCCCCCCGCTTAAGCGTCGTCGAGCCGGCCCCGCGCGATCGAGCGGCGTGAGGCACGAGCCTCCAGGAAAACGACAACGATCACGATCAGCCCGCCCAGCACCATCAACCCGCCAAGAATCAGCGCGTTCGAGCCACGAGGCTGGGTGATGATCTGGACCATTGCCGAGCCGAAGACGAGTATGTAGCTGACGCCGAGCAACCTCACCCGCGGGGCGACGCGCTCGTTTTCCTCACCCCCGCGCCAGGGCCGCTTGCCAATGATCAAGAGGTATGCGCCAACCAAGAGCGCGAGACCGGCGAGGATGAGTGAGATCATCTGGAGCAGGGCGACCGTCATGGCCTGTGATACTAACGGGCAGGGATGTGACCGGAGGGCCGGCCGAGGGATTCGGTGGCCAGGTGGTCCAGCTGCTAGGCGCGGCCGAGTAGCGCAGCGCGCGCATCCGTGGATGCGTAAGCGAGCAACGGAGGACGCAACGACGCAGATGGGCCGCATGGGCGCCGAAGCACCGGTTGGCATCTCCGGTCACATCCCTTCCTTCTTACAATCGTCACCCAATGCCCCGCACCGAACCGATCAAGGCCGTCCGCGGCGTTCACGATCTCCTGCCGCAAGAGCGGGCGCTCTGGCGAACCGTCGAGATTGCTGCCACCCGGGTCGCTCGCTCCTTCGGTTATCAGGAGATCGTCACTCCGATCATCGAGCATGCGGAGCTGATCGAGCGGGTCGGCGAGGACACCGACGCAGTAGCCAAGGAGCTTTACCGATTCGAGGACCGCGGTGGCAGGCAGGTGGCGCTGCGACCGGAAGCGACTGCGGGCATCGTGCGCGCGTATTTCGAGGGCCACCTCAACCAGGGGCCGCAGCCCGCGCGCCTCTTCCTGATCGGTCCGATGTTCCGCTACAACCGCCCGCAAAAGGGTAGGTACCGTCAGTTCTTCCAGTTCGACGTGGAGGCGATCGGCGTCGAGAGTCCGGCAGTGGACGCAGAAGTCATCGAGCTTGCTGCGACGTGGCTGCACGAGCTGGGCCTGCGCGATCTGCGGCTCGACCTCAACTCTATTGGGGATGCGAAATGCCGGCCGGCGTACCTCGACCTGCTGCGGGCCTATTACCGTCCATTGAAAGCAGAGCTGCATGGCGAATGCCAGCGCCGGCTGGAGACCAACCCCCTGCTCCTGCTCGACTGCAAAGTTCCGCAGTGCCAGCCATTCAAAGCCAAGGCGCCGCGCGTCACCGACCACCTTTGTGACGAGTGTGCGGCTGCGTGGGAGGCCGTCCGCCGCCTGCTCCATGCGGCAGGCATCGAGTACCGCCTCGACCCCCACCTCGTGCGCGGTCTCGACTACTACACGCGCACCGTCTTCGAGTTCTACCCGGCGCACGTGGCGGGGTCGCAGGATGCGCTGGGGGGCGGGGGACGGTACGACGGGCTCGCCGAAGCAGAGGGCTGGCCGCCGACCCCGGGGGTGGGGTTCGCGAGCGGATTGGACCGTGTAACGGAGATGGTGAAGGCCGGCGGGGCGGAGGTGATCGCAGCGCCGGCGGCGGAAGTCGTGGTGCTTGCTGAGGCCGGCCTCGAGGTCGCGGCCGCGGAGGTCGCGCGGATCTGCCGAGCTGCCCGATCGGTGGCGGTCGATTACGAGCCCAAGAGCCTGCGGGCCAAGATGCGGTCGGCGAACAAGCTGGGCGCACGCTGGGTGGTGCTGCTCGGCGAAAAAGATGCCGAGCGCAAGGTGGCGCAGCTGAAGGACATGGTGAGTGGGGAACAGGCGGAGGCTGCCTGGACTGAACTTGCGGAGCGGCTGGCGTGAGCGGATTCACCGCTCCCCATTGCGGCTCGATCAGGGCGGCCGACGAAGGTCGCGAGGTGGAGCTCTATGGCTGGGTGGCGCGGCGTCGCGACCACGGCGGTCTCATCTTCATCGACCTGCGCGACAGGTGGGGAGCGGTGCAGATCGTCTTCAACCCGACCAAGGCGCCCCAGGTTCACGCGGCAGCGTCAGACCTGCGCGCGGAGTACGTGGTCCGCATCAAAGGCGTCGTCGGCCGGCGGCCGGCAGGCTCGGAAAACCCACGGATGGCGACTGGCGAGGTGGAGGTGGCAGCTTCCGAGCTCGAGGTCGTCAACACGTCGGAGACCACACCATTTCCAATCGAGGATCTTGACGATCCCGACGAGAAGACGCGTCTCGAGTACCGATATCTCGACCTGCGACGTCCGCGAATGATGCAGATGCTGCAGCTTCGACACCGCGTCAACAAGATAATTCGCGACTTCATGGACCGCCACGAGTTCATCGAGGTTGAGACGCCGATTCTGACCCGGAGCTCGCCATCAGGAGCTCGCGATTTCCTGGTTCCGTCGCGCCTGCACCCTGGAAGCTTCTATGCGCTTCCACAGGCGCCACAGATGTTGAAGCAGCTGCTGATGGTGTCAGGCGTGCAGCGCTACTACCAGATCGCTCGCTGCTTTCGCGACGAGAACTTGCGAGCCGATCGACAGCCTGAGTTCACACAGCTGGACGTTGAGATGTCGTTCTGTGATGAAGAGGACGTCTTCGGATTGATCGAGGGCCTGTTCAGCGAGCTATGGCGAGATGCGCTTGGCGTCGAGCTGAAAACTCCGTTTCCGCGAATGGACATCAAGGAGTCGTTGCTCAGGTTTGGCACAGACAAGCCCGACCTTCGCCACGACCTGGAGATTGCGGATTTGGGATCGGTGCTCGCCGGGACGAAGGCGCAGATCTTCCGCAGCGCCCTCGACGCGGGGGGCGTTGTTCGCGGCATGAAGGTCCCCGGTGGGCGCGACATGGCTCGCCGGGACCTTGACGAGCTGGTGACCGTTGCCAAAGGCGCAGGTGGAAAGGGGATGGCCTGGCTGCCTGGCAGCTCGATCGACAAATTCCTCTCGGAGGAAGAGATCGCAGGCATCAAGCAAGCGATAGGGGCTGGAGGTGACGACCTCGTCCTGTTGGTGGCCGATCGGCGGCGCAAGGCCGAGACGGTGATGGGACTGATCCGCCAGGAGGTGGCGAGGCGGCGGAAGCTCATCAGAGAGGACGAGTGGAAATTCCTGTGGATCAATCCCACCTATCTCTTCGATGAGGACGACCAGGGCAAGCTGACCTACGCGCATCATCCGTTCACGCGTCCCTTCGACGAGGACATGGGATTCGTCGAGGATCGCCCGTATGACGTTCGGGCGCACGCGTACGACATCGTCTTGAACGGCTATGAGCTCGGAGGTGGCAGCCTTCGCATCTATGACCCGGCAATGCAGGAGCGCGTGTTCCAGCTCCTGGGCATGCCCCTCGATACGATTCGCGCCCGCTTTGGGACTCTGCTCGAGGCCTTCACATACGGCGTGCCGCCACACGGTGGCATCGCGCCGGGCATCGACCGGATCGTGATGATGCTCGGAGGCACCGACAACATCAGGGACGTCGTCGCATTTCCCAAGACGCAGTCGATGTCGGACCTGATGCTGGGAGCGCCCTCAGAGGTCGACCCTTCGCAGCTCGAGGAGCTTCGTATTCGCGTGGAACCATCCAAGAACCCCGGCACGTAATATTGGGTGGCTCCCGAAGGGCTGCGGGCGATGTGCGCGTTGCCCAACAGAACAGCATTAGGGACTCCGGAGTCCGGACGGCCGACCAAAAGCCCGCTCGACGGGACTTGGAGAGCCGAGGCAGGGGACCCAACCTGAGCTTGCTCAGGACAACCCACCCCCGTGACCCCGAGGGAGCACCTTGGCCCTGCTCAACCTGATTCCACCGGGCCTGATCGTTGCGGTCCTGGCGATCCTCGTGCTGTCGCAACTCTGCTATGCATTCGTTCCTTACCGGAAGCGGTCCTACATTCCGATCCTCGTCATGACTGCTGCGGGCTTCGCGCTGGGCCAGCTGTGGGACTTCCTCGGCTTGCCTTCCCTCCGCATGGGCCAGGCCAACATGGTGCCGGCGGTCCTCTTTGCGCTCCTGCTCCAGCCCCTTGCGAAATTCGTTCCCCGCCCGAAACAGGAGCCCAAAGAGCCAAAAGAGCCCAAGGAACCCAAGCGCCCCGCGCACGACACTTAACATGAGTGTTGTTTGCCGGCCCGGATAAGGGGGTATCCACCAATTGCAGAACTTCATGTGGCTCGCCTTCGGGGTCGCCGCTCTGGTGGTGGCGCTTGCCCTGGCCGCCGTCTTGTTTCGGCTGCGCGGGACCCTGGGAGCGGTCGAAGAGCTGCTGGAGACGACCAACGAAGAGTTGAAGGAGACCCTGCCCGAGGTGAGACAGACGATCGGCAACGTCAACGACATCACGGCCGGCGTCAACGTCGGCCTGCATGCGGCAGGTGGCGGAGCGTCATCGGTCGGGCACGGCATCAAAGCGGCAGCGCACGGCGTGAGGGTGGCGGGTAGAAGCCTCGTTCGCACGGTATTAGGAGGTAATGGCGATGTCTGACGAGCAGAAAAGCGGCGGCAGTGGTTTCGGATGGTTCATCCTCGGCGGGATCGTCGGCCTGGCAGCAGGTGCTTATATCGCCTCCGGACCGGGTCGCGGGCAGGTCGACACCATTCGCAGCAAGACCATCGAGCTGAGCGGCAGCGAGCCAGTGCAGAAAGCCAAGCAGGCGGCGCAGCGGGCGCGCGTGGCGGTCACCGACCCGGAAAACCCGGTGGGCAAGGCCATCCAGGATGGCGTGGCGGCGGCGAAGCGCCGGCGCGAGGAGCTAGAGGCTGCCGCGAGGAGCAAGATCCAATCGGCGACGAACGGCGAAGAGAACAAGAAAGGCGTGGCGGAGTAAGGCTTGGCCAAGCGCGATCTGGCGGAGCTCAAGATCCCGGCCTCGCCGGACTTCATCCCCGTCGCCAAGCGGGTGGCCACGACGCTGGGGGGACAGCTGGGCCTCAGCCTTGTCGACCTCGACGAGCTGACCATCGCGCTCACACAGGCGTGTGACAGCGCCATTGAGGCGGCGAAGGATCTCGAGGGCCACGCCGATCTCAAGCTGACCTACTTCGCCACCAACAGGGCGCTGGTGGTCGACGTCGATCTCGTTCCCACCGCAGGCTTTGCGCTGCCGGCGCCCAGGCCGCACCCGGAGGCCGACGAGGAGCTGCAGAGGCTGGCATACGAGATGATCCGCTGCTTCGTTGACGACTTCCGCCCTCTCGTCGAGCCTGCGACAGGGCACGTGCGATACAGGATGGTCAAGTACCTCGCAGGCTGACCCCACCAGCATTTAATAGAGGCTGCATTTGGGTTCGACGCCTCGGATGTCCCGCGAGGAGTTGCGGGCGCTCCATCGCCGATACAAGGAGACAAAGGACACCGCGGAGCGCGACCGGATTCGTGCTCAGCTCGTGGACGCATACCACGACTTCGTGTACTTCCTCGCACGCAAGTTTCAGAACCGGGGCGAGCCTCTTGACGACATCGTCCAGGTCGGCTACCTGGGCCTGATCAAAGCAATCGAACGCTTCGACCCCGACCTGGGGTTCGAGTTCACCACGTTCGCCACCCTGACAGTCGCCGGAGAGATAAAGCGTCACTTTCGTGACAAGGGCACCGCGATCCGTTTCCCGCGCCGTCTCCAGGAGCTGCACCAGTCGGTGGTGCGCGTCAACGAGGAGATGAAGAATCAACTGGGTCGCGAGCCCAGCGTCGCAGAGCTTGCCGAACGACTCGGGGTGGCGCCCGAAGATGTGACGGAAGCGATGGAGATGGGGCCCGCCTACGTTCCTCTTTCGCTCGACCAGCCGATCGGCTCAGCCGACGGCCAGGAAGGACGTGTCGTCGCAGAGCAGATCGGCACCGTCGACCCCGAGCTCGACAGGGTCGAGATGCGTGACCTCCTCGATCGTGCGATGGTGCATCTGACTCCGCGCGAGCGGGCGATCATGGCGATGAGGTTCTACGAGCAGATGTCGCAATCGGAGATCGCGCGACGGCTGGGCATCAGCCAGATGCACGTTTCGCGTTTGCAGCGGGCAGCGCTCGAGCAGCTGCGAAAGAACATGCCGCAAGAAGCGGTCTAGCAGGAAACCTTTGCCGCTTCTCGAGTCACGAGCGCCGGCCGATCCGATAGCGCTGTTCCGCCGCTGGTATCGAGAGGCTGCGCGTGCAGGCGCTCCGCAGCCGGAGGCGATGACGCTCGCGACAGCCGGCGCGGGAGGCATGCCCTCTGCGCGCATGGTGCTTTTCAAGGGTCTCGAGGACGGCGCGTTCCTGTTCTACTCGAACTACGAAAGCAGTAAGGGTCGCGACCTGGCCGCCAACCGGCGCGCAGCGGTGGTCTTCTTCTGGTCGGTGACCCGGCACCAGGTTAGGGTCTCCGGCACGGTGCGACGCGTCAGCCGCGCCACGTCGGCCGTGTACTTCCACAGCCGTCCTCGCGGGGCCCAGCTGTCGGCCGCCGCCTCAAATCAGAGCCGCGTCATCGCCTCGCGCGCAGTGCTCGAGCGCGCGGTGACAGACCTCGACAGGCGCCACCCGGCTGTGGTGCCCCTGCCCGCCGATTGGGGTGGCTACGCCCTCCGTCCCGCCTGGATCGAGTTCTGGGAAGGCCGCGCCGACCGGCTCCACGACAGGCTTCGCTACGTTCGCCTGCGGGGAGGCGATTGGCGATTGGAGCGCCTCGCGCCGTAAGCTAGTTCGGCCCCGACATGACCGGGAACGAGATCCGCAGACGTTTTCTAGAGCATTTCGCGAGCCGGGAGCATCTGGTCCTGCCCAGCGCGCCGCTGGTGCCGCGAGGGGATCCGAGCACGCTCTTCATCTCGGCCGGAATGCAACCGCTTCAGCCTTATTACCAGGGCTTTAGCCAGCCGCCCGCGCCCAGGCTGGCCAGCTGCCAGAAGTGCCTGCGCACCGGCGACATCGACGAGGTGGGGAGGACCGACCGTCACCACACGTTCTTCGAGATGCTCGGCAACTTCACTCCGACGGGGGCGTACTTCAAGGAGACGGCGATTCCCCTCGCCTGGGAGCTGGTGACCGGCGGTTTCGAGATGCCGGCAGACAGGCTGCGAGTGACGATTCATCCGACCGACGACGAGGCGTACGAGATCTGGACCCAGCGCACTGGCATCCCGGCAGCGCATATCACGCGGCTCGCCGACAACTGGTGGGGGCTCGGCCGGGGGCCGTGCGGGCCCGACTCGGAGATCTGGTGGGACCGTGGGCCCGAGGTGGGCTGCGGGCAGCCGGATTGCGTGCCAGATCACTGCGAACGTTTCACCGAGTTCTGGAACCTTGTGTTTCCGCAATTCGACCAGCAGGACGACGGGAGCCTGGTCCCGCTGGCGCACCCTGCGATCGACACAGGAATGGGGCTGGAGCGAATGGCTTACATCCTCCAGGGCAAGACGAACGTCTTTGAAACCGACCTCTTCGCTCCGATCATCGAACGAATCCGCGGGCTCTCAGAAACCGAGGTGACCCTGTCCGAGCGCATCGTGTCCGACCACGTTCGCGCTGCGTGCTTCGTGATGTTGGAGCGCATCACTCCGAGCAATGAGGGCCGCGGGTACGTGCTTCGCCGCCTGATCCGCCGCGCGACTGTGCACGCCCGCCGATTGAGGATGGGTGGGGGGCTCGGTGCTCTTGTCGAAGACGTGGTCAAGGTGATGGGCGATCAGTACCCAGAGCTGCGCGAGCAGCAGAAGGCGATTCGCGCGGGCATCGAGTCTGAAGAAGCGCGATTTCAGCGCACCTTGGAACAGGGAATGGAAATGTTCGAACGCCTCGTCGACAAGCATCCGAAAACAGTTCCTGGCAGCGAAGCCTTCAAGCTGCACGATACCTTCGGCGTTCCGATCGACGTCACAAGAGAGCTCGCGGAAGAACGTGGCATTCAAGTCGACGAGGAAGGTTTCAAGGCGGCGATGGCCGGCCAGCGTGAGAGGTCGCGCGCCGGCATGACGAGGCAATCAGCGGCGGCGAAGGACCTGCCGAAATCCGAGTTCACCGGATACGACGAGCTCGTAACGCAGACCGCCGTCGCTGCTCTGCGCAATGAAGGCAAGGCGACTGACGTCGCAGCCGAGGGCGACACTGTCGAGGTCTTCCTCGAGCGCTCTCCTTTCTACGCGGAGTCCGGCGGCCAGGTGGGTGACACAGGGACCATCACCACCCCAAGCGGTCGCATCCGTGTCGAGGACACACAGAAGCCGGCTGACGGCGTGATCGCGCACCTCGGCACGGTGGTGACCGGCGAAGTTCGCGCCGGCGAGACAGCGACCGCGGCGGTCGACGCCGGCCGCCGGCGCCAGATCGCTCGCCATCACTCGGCGACTCACCTTCTGCACAAGGCGCTGCGCGAGACTGTCGGCGAGCAGGTGGTGCAGAAGGGCTCATGGGTGGGGCCCGACCACACGACCTTCGACATCCCGCTGAACCGCGCGTTGACCAGGGATGAGCTGGCCCAGATCAACCGGCGCGTGATGGAGAAGGTCCGTGAGGCGCTTCCTTTCCATGCCACGCAAAAGCCTTACAAGGAGGCGGTCGCCCAGGGCGCGATGCACCTGTTCGAGGAGAAGTACGGCGATGTCGTCCGTGTGGTGTGTTTCGGCGACTGGACATGCGAGCTGTGTGGCGGAACTCACGTGACGAACACGGCCGACATCGGCACCGCTGTGATCGTGTCCGAGAGCAGCATCGGCTCAGGCCTGAGGCGCATCGACCTCGTGGTGGGCGAAGCTGCCGGCGAGCTCGTCCGCCGAGATCGCGAGCTGCTGTCGGAGCTGGCACAATCGTTCAAAGCGAGCCCTGACCAGCTGCCGGAGCGGGTGCGCGGTCTCAGATCACAGCTCAAAGACGCAGAGCGCGAGCTCGAGAAGCTCCGCGAACAGGTACGGAGCGCTCGCGTGGGCGGCGGGGATGGGGCTGTGGTCAAGCAGGGCCGGGTGGCTTACGTCACCGAGACCGTCGACGCCTCTAACCTAGACGAGTTGAAGGCCTATGCCGATCGCTATCTCGAGCTTGTGAAGTCCGGGATCGTAACCGTTGTCGGCGGCGGGCTGTTTGTGATCAAGGTGTCCAATGACCTGACCCCCGAATACGACGCCACCCGTCTCAAGGCCCTCATTGGCACCGGCGGCGGTCGTCCGCAGCTTGCGAGCGGGAAGCTGACAGTCCCTCCCGGTGAGGCGTTCAAGCGCCTCGAAGAGGCTTTGCGGTGAGCAAGTTCAAGTTCCTGCGCAAGCGAAGCGATTACTACAGGCACTTCACGGTGCTGGACATCGGCACTGATCTCATCAAGGTGCTTGTGGTGCGTCGCGACGGCGTGGACGGAGAGGTCCTGGGCGTCGGACGCGAGCCTCAGGCGCCGGCCGCGATGTCAGGGGGCGCCATCGCCGATCTCGAGTCGGTGATCCAATCCTCCAACCGCGCTCTCGAGGCGGCCGAGGACATGGCGAAGACGGTCCCTGGGCAGGTCGTCGTCGGAATCGCAGGAGAGCTGATCAAGGGTTTCTCTTCGACCATCGCCTATCCCCGTGAGAGCTCCAAATCGCGCGTCCGCTCCAGCGAGATCTCGACCATGCTGCAGATGGTGCAGCGCCGAGCGCTGCGTGAGGCCCAGCACCTTCTCGAGCTCGAGCGGAGCTACGGACAGCTCGAGGCGCGGCTGGTCCACTCTTCGATCACCAACGTTCGCGTGGACGGCTATCCGGTGACCAACCCCGTTGGTTTCACCGGCAAGAACCTCGAGGTCACCGTCTTCAACACCTTCGCTCCGATGACACACATCAACGCCATTGACACAGTGGTGCGCGAGCTCGACCTCGAGCTGGCGGGCGCTGTCGCACAGCCCTACGCGCTGGCCCGCGCATGCGCCAGCGAGGAGACGTGGGCCGAGGGCGGCATCTTCGTCGACATCGGCGGAGGCACCACCGATGTGGCGCTCATCCGCGATGGTGGCGTCGAGGGCACTCGCATGTTCAACCTGGGCGGGCGCGCGTTCACCCGGCGCCTCGCTTTGGCTTTCGGGCTCAGCTACGAGGAGGCTGAAGCGCGCAAGCTGCGACACTCGGAGGGCCTGCTGTCGGCGGAGCAGCATCGCCAGGTCTCCGAGCTTCTCGCCGCCGATGCCGAGGTTCTTCTGCAGGGCCTCGCGCTCAGCGTCAAAGAGCTGTCGCGCGGCGAGCGGCTCCCAACCAGCATCTATCTATGCGGAGGTGGAAGCCTGCTCCCGGAGCTGACTCTCGAGATGGTCAAGAACAACTGGGCCACCGGGCTCCCGTTTCCAAAGGAGCCGCGCATCAGGCACCTCGTACCGCCTGACGTGCGCAATGTGACCGACTCCACGGGCCAGCTCTCGAGCCCGCAGGACATCGCCCCGATGGGTCTTGCCAACCATGCGTTACGGACTGAAGCGGAGGAGCGTGACAACGTGAACACCGTCATGCGCCGGGTCCTAAGCGCTATAAAGGTCTGAAAGGCCCCCTAGGAGACTTGTAAACGCCATGGCAACGAACCCGATTTACGTCGAGACCGAGGAAGAGATTCCCGAGCTGGTCGAGCGCCTGCGTCGCTACAACGGCGACGACACTATGCTCGTCCTGCCGATCCGCTCACGCATCGGACAGAGCCGGTTCAACTTCCAGCTGCTCCGCAACTACGCAACCCAGATGGGTAAGAGGGTCACCGTGGTCTGTGACGACCCTGCGGTCCAGAAGATGGCATCTGAGAGTGGCTTTCCGGTGTATGGCGCTGTCGGCATCCAGGGCGAGGGGATCGCGTCGGAACCCGAGGTCGAGCCGGCGCCCAAGCGTTGGTGGGAGCGCGACCGGCACGAGCCGGCCACCCATATCGGGGTCCTGGCGCCGTCCAAGCTCATAACCAAGAGCGCGACGGAGATGAAGCCGGGGCGATTCCTCCTTTACGTTGCGGCTGCGACCCTTCTCGTGGTTGGCCTTTTCGCGACTGTGGTTTATGTTCCCTCCGCCTCGATCACCCTGCTCGCGCCGGCCGTGCCCTTCTCCCAGAAGGCTGTCGAGATTGCGGCGCAACCGGGCAAGCCGCCGATCCGAGTGCGAGCTTCGTCGCTCACGCGCTCCGAATCGCAGGGCTTCAAGACAACAGGGCTCATCCAGGTATTGCTCGCCCCCGCGACTGGCAGCGTCGCGTACTCCAACAACTGCAACAAGGGTTTCAGCGATGGCGACGGCTTCATCTTGAAGCGGGGACAAAGACTGATGAATACAGACGGCCAGGCCTTTGCCCAAACGTCGGCCAACACGCTTGTGCCGTGGAAGGGCTCCGCGAGCGCGAGCGTGATTGCTGTCAACCGCGGCACGGCTGGAAATGTGGGCTCGGACACCATCAATCAGATTGTTTATCCGCCAGGAGCTCCTCAGTACGACTGCTTGTCGGTTACCAATCCGCAGGCAACCGGCGGTGGCGCCAACGCCTCGAAGACCCCGATCATGACGGTGGCTGACTTCGATGCCGCGCGGGCGGTTCTGGAGCAGGAGCTCCGGCAGTCCATCGCGCAGCAGATCGCTGCCGGAAAGAAGGCCAACGAAACATTGAGCGAGACGATGATCTACGGGGCTCCCCTGTTCAGCACCGACCATCAGCCTGGTGACAAAGTCGCGGTCTTCAACGGGACCATGTCGCTGCAGGGCGAAGGCGACTTTTACGTCGACGCAGACGTGAAGAAGGCGTTCGAGGATTACCTGGCGCAACGAGTGCCGAACAACCAGCAGCTTCTGACGGAGAGCGCGATCGAGGTCGACTACAGGATCCTCAGCGCGACGAAGGGCGGCAACCTGACATTTGTCGGCGATGCCGCGGCGTTCGTGGCTCCCAAGCTCGACATGGACAAGATCCGCGCGCAGGTGGTCGGCCGGCCGCTTGCGCAGGCCAGGTTCTATCTGCAGGGTTTGAACGTGCGCGCGGTCAGCATCAAGGAACAGCCGATGACCCTGCCGCTGATGCCTCTTTTGGCTGGCCGCATCTCGATCCATTACGTCGTCGAGCAAGGAGCCTTGCCGTCTCCACCTCAACCTTGAGGATCCTCGCGATCGACCCAGGGTCCAAGCGCGTAGGCCTGGCCCTCAGCGACCCGACCGCCACCATCGCGCAGGCGCTGGCGACGCTGCCGGCGGAACCGGTCGCCACCCTACCGTCGCGCATCGCCCAGGTCGCGCGAACGAACGAGGCGGCGCGGATCGTGGTCGGCCTGCCTCGCAGGCTGGACGGCTCGCGCGGCCCGGAGGCCAGGGCCGCCCAGGTGCTCGCCGACGCCATCCGGAAGGAGTCGGGCCTGCCGGTGGAGATGGTCGACGAGCGGCTCACCACCGTGGCCGCGGAGCGCTCTCTGATCGAAGGCGGAATAAAGCGCGAAAAGAGGCGGCTCACCGTGGATCGGGTGGCCGCGACGCTGATGCTGCAGGCCCACCTGGATCGCCGGCGTGCCGGCTGATCAACAAGGGGATGTCTCGCCCCAGCCGATAACCCTGATCGACGAGAGCGGGCGCGAGCGCCAGTTTCAGCTTCACGACGCGTTCGACCACCAGGGAGCCGCCTATTACCTCGTCGAGAACATCGACGACCCATCGCAGGTCTTGTTGTTGCGTGAGGCAGAAGGCGGGCTGGAGACAGTCGAGGGCGAGGAGTTCCAGCGGGTGATCGGTGCGCTGGAGGAGGACCAGGTCGAGTGAAGCGGCTGGCAGTGGTGGTGGTGGTGATCGCCGCGCTGGGGTTTGGAACCTCTCGCGGCCTTGACTGGTGGAACTACAACGTCAACACCCCAGTTTCCACCAGCAGCGACCCCGTGGTGTTCAAGATCGATCCGGGCGAGCTTCCAAGCGAGGTAAGCGATGACCTTTACACCCAGCGATTGATCAGGGATCGCAACGCCTTCGACCTTTATCTGAGGTTCACCGGCGCAGGCTCAAATTTCGAGGCTGGTACGTTCCTGCTCAACCGCAACATGACGATGCCCCAGATCGTCGACGCCCTTCAACACGGCAGGTCCACCCAGGTGAGCGTCACCATCCCCGAGGGATTCCCACTTCGTGAGCAGGCAAAGTTTGTCGAAAGGTCTGGGTTGGGGAAGGGGGCCGACTATCTCGCCATCGCTGCAGAGCCGGCGTGGTCCGCCTCCTTCGATTTCCTTGGCTCGCGACCCGCGAATGCCAAGCCCCCCCTGGAGGGCTACCTGTTCCCTGACACTTACCTTGTCGATCCGGGCGACGTGCGCGGCCTGGTGCGGGCACAGCTCACCCAGTTCGGAGTCGTTTTCAACGCTTCACTTCGCGCGCAGATCGCCAAGGGCACAGCGAACCGGCCGGCCGAGACGGTTCAGGCGATAGTCATCCTCGCTTCGATGGTGGACCGCGAGGCCAACACGAGCACCGACCGCGGCAACGTGTGCAGCGTTTACTACAACCGCCTGCAGCTGAAGATGCCGCTCGGTGTCGACGCCACCCTGCTATACGCCTTGGGCCGCTTGACCCCGGAACCGACCGCGGCGGAGCTTTCGCTCAACTCGCCTTACAACACGCGCAAACACGCCGGCCTGCCACCCGGGCCGATCGGCAACCCAGGCAAGGCGGCGATCCTCGCCTGCATAAATCCGCCGAAGACCGACTTCCTCTACTACTTCACGGATCGGCAGGGCAAGACGCATTTCGAGACGAACCAGCAGGATTTCGAGCGCGACATCGCGACCTACGGGCTTAGCGGCAGCTGAGGGTCTACCTCCTCGGCCACGGCATCTCCTATTCACGCAGCCCTGCAATGCACAATGCCGCATTCGCTGCAGCGGGCCTCGACTGGCAGTACGAGCTGATGGATGTTCCGCCCGCCGAGCTCCCCGCCGCTGTCGAACGGCTGAGGGCGCCCGAGGTGGCGGGCGCCAACGTGACAATTCCACACAAGCAGGGCGTGATGGAGCGCCTCGACGGGCTTGATGCCGACGCGTTGCGCGCGCACGCAGTCAACACGATCGTCCATGACGGCAACCGCTTGCTCGGCTCCAACACCGACGTGGACGGGATCCGCGCCGCGATCTCCGAGGTGGGCTTGCGGCCCGTGGGCGCGAACGCCGTCATCCTGGGGGGTGGGGGTTCGGCGAGAGCCGCCGCGGTCGCGCTCGACGGCGCTCACCTGACCTTCGTGTCCCGCCACCCCGACGCGGATGACCTGCCCGGCAGGGTCATCGGCTGGAGCGATCGGGCAATGCCCGGCCTTGTGCGGTCGGCAGACCTCCTTCTCAACGCGACTCCGCTCGGGCGGCGGGAGGAGATGCCGATCCGCCCCGCCGCGCTGCCCAAGGAGGGCGCGGTGATCGACCTCGTCTACGTGACGGGTGGCACGCCGCTGATCCGCAAGGCGAAGTCCCTCGGACTGCGGACTGCAGATGGGTGGGTGGTCCTCCTGGCGCAGGGGACACGCTCGTTCGAGGCTTGGACTGGCCGGCCGCCGCCGATCGATGCCATGCGCCACACTTTGCAGCCGTGAGCGCAACCACCATCCTGTTTTCGATCGGATGGGGGCTCGTCGGTGGAGCTGCCGGGTGGTTCGTCCGCTGGGGTTCCGTGAAGCTGGCTCGCATGGAAGAGCTTGAGCCGGGCAGCTTGCGCTGGCAGGTTTTCGGCCCGCCAATCCTCGCGGCCCTTGTCTTCGGCGTCTTCGCTTTTCAGCTCGGCGCGACTCCGACGCTGCTCGTGCGCAGCCTTTTCATCCTGGTCCTCGTCCAGGTCATCTTCTTCGACTTCGAGCATCGGTTGATCCTCGATCGGGTGATGTTCCCGGCGATGGCGGTGGCGCTCCTGGTCAGCCTCTTCAGAGATCCATGGTGGGCGGGGATCGCGGCTGGACTTGGTGCCGGTCTGCTCTTTCTCGTCCTCGCCCTGGCGGGCTCTGCGATCTTCAAAACAGAGGCGCTGGGATTTGGCGATGTGAAGTTCGCGGCGTTCATGGGCCTGCTCCTTGGCCCGCTGCCAACCGTCCAGGCAGTGTTCTACGGCGTGGTCCTCGCGGGCGTGGTGTCAATCGTGATAATCGCGCGGCAGCGAAACCTCAAGGGCACCATCGCGTACGGGCCGTACCTTGCGGCGGGCGCGCTGATCGTCCTCTTGCTGCTGCCACAATAGGCCCCGATGACTAGCCAACTCCTGCCCGGCGAGAACCTCATCCTCATGGACCACCCGCACTGGATCGTCATCGTCAAGTCGCTCGTCGCCCCGATCATTCTGCTGATCGCTGCCGGGATCGTCGACCTGACTGTCCACAACGTGGACGTCCCGAACTTTCAATTGATCGTCACGCTTGGCGCGATAGCAATCGCGGGACTCTGGCTGATCGTCGTGTGGATCCGCTGGCAGTCGACCGCGTACACGCTGACCGACCAGCGCATCAAGATCGAGACAGGCGTGTTCTCGCGCCAGTCGAAAATGATCCCGATCGACAGGGTTCAGGACTGCACCACCAAGCAATCGCTCGTCGGCCGGATTCTCGGCTACGGTCGAGTGGAGGTCGACGCGGCTGGCGCTCAGGGCGCGGAGGTTCTCGACCACCTGCCCAACCCCGACGTCTTCAGGGACCAGGTCTTCGTGCAGACTGAACGGCGCCGCGGCGGGTCGCCGAGCACCCAACCCCATCCGAGCGGCGTCTGAAACCGCCACTGGTTCTTATCGGGTTCATGGGCTGCGGCAAGTCCGTGGTGGGCGTCCTTGTCGCACAACGTGCAGGCGCCACCTTCCACGACCTTGACTTCGTGATCGAGAACGAGGCAGGCATGTCAATCTCGGACATCTTCGCGACCAAAGGGGAGGCAGCTTTTCGCGCGATGGAGTCACGCCTTCTGCCGAGCCTGCTCGAGCCGGGGACGGTCGTGGCGCTCGGCGGCGGCGCACCCGTCGACGAAGCCAACTGGCGGCTGATCGTGGAGCGCTCCACAACTGTCTTCCTCGACTGTGGCTTCGAGACCATCTGGGGGAGGATTAAAGGCAGCACGAACCGGCCATTGTTCGCGAGCCAATCGCGCGCCCAGCTCGAGGCGCTGCTCAAGCAGCGCCGGCCCCGCTATCTCGAAGCCGTCCACACAGTCGATGCAGACCGCCCGGCGGACGTCGTCGCCGAGGAGGTGCTGAGCCTTTGGTCCGGCTGATCATCGAAGCGCCGGCGGGCAGCTACCCGGTCGTGATCGGAAACAACATCCATCGCGAGCTCCGTGGCGCCGTGGCCCGCCTCGACCCGACAAGCGCCGCGATAATCACCGACACGAACGTGCTGCCGTGGGCCAGAAAGGTGGCGCGGACCATCAAGCGCGCAGGAGTCAAAACTCCGATCCACGTGATCCGGCCTGGCGAGCGATCGAAGTCGATGTCGGCCCTCGGGGACGTGCTCTCATTCCTCGAGCGGCAGAAGGTGGACCGAGCGGGTTGCGTGATCGCCGTCGGGGGCGGAACGGTCGGCGACGTTGCGGGATTCGCGGCAGCGGTCTGGCAGCGCGGCATTCGCGTCGTCCAGGTGCCCACCACGCTGCTGGCAATGGTGGACTCGAGCATCGGAGGCAAGACAGGTGTCAACGGGCTGCGATCGAAGAACGCGATCGGCAGCTTCTGGCAGCCCACCGCCGTGGTCACCGACCTGGCCTTCCTCGAAACGCTGCCGCCCGCGAATTACAGGGAAGCTTTCGCCGAGGTTGTAAAGTACGCCGTTGCCATGGATCACGGCCTGTTCGAGCTGCTGATGAAAAACCGTGATCGCCTCGTCGCCGGCGACCGCGCTGCGCTCGAGCGGGTGGTGTTCCAATGCGTCATGGCCAAAGCGCTGGTGGTGGCAAAGGACGAGCGAGAGAAAGGGCCCCGCGCGATCCTCAATTACGGCCACACTGCAGGCCATGCGCTGGAGGCGGCGAGCGGCTTTCGAATCTCTCACGGCCGCGCCGTGGCGTTCGGCATGCGCGTCGCCGCACGGATCGCGCTCTCGATGGACCTCTGCGGCAGGAGGCTGGTGGAGTCGCAGGACGCGATGCTCACCGCCTACGGATTGCCGGAGAGGGCTCCGCGGGTCGACCTCGCGAAAGTGCTGGCCGCGATTCCCCGAGACAAGAAGGCGCGCCGCGGAAAGGTGGCGTGGGTGATGCCACGGCGCCTTGGCCACGCTGAGCCTGGCCATGCAGTGCCGGCTGCGATCGTGCGGCGGGTTCTTCGCAAGGCGCTGGCGTGAAACGCATAGTCATCGTCAACGGCCCGAACCTGAACCTGTTGGGAAAGCGTGAGCCGCACATCTACGGCACGCGCTCGCACGCCGACCTCGTCAAGGCTGTGCGTGCGAAGGCACGCAAGCTCGGGGTCGAGGTCAGCGTGTTCCAGAGCAACCACGAAGGCGAGCTCATCGATCATCTCCAGAAGGAGGCGCCCGGCTCGTTGGGCATCGTCATCAACCCCGGCGCCCTGTCTCACTACTCACTTGCCCTGTTCGATTGCCTGCAGTCTCTTGCGCTGCCGACAGTGGAAGTGCATCTCTCGAACATTCACGCACGCGAGGAGTTCCGCTCAAAGAGTGTCACCGCCCGCGCCGCCAAGGGCGTGATCACAGGACTTGGCTTCACGGGTTACCTCCTGGCGATGGAGTACCTGGTCGAGTAGTTTGTGATTTCGACCAGCGACTTTCGCAACGGGACCATGTTCGAGATGGACGGCCAGCTCCTCAGCGTGGTCAGCGTGGAGCACATCAAGCTGGCTCGCGCCGGCGCGGTGATCAAAGCCAAGCTGCGAAACCTGCTGACAGGGTCCATCTTCGAGCACAGCTTTCGCAGCGGTGACAAGTACAAGACCGTCCGCATCGACAAGAAGGAGGCCACCTATCTGTACGCGGATGGCTCGCACCACCACTTCATGGACACACAGACATACGACCAGGTCCCTGTCGACGAGGACATGGTCGAGTCGGTGCTGCCCTTTCTCAAGGAGGGAAGCCCCGCTTACCTGCTGCGTTACCAGAACAAGCTGATCGGCGTCGAGCTGCCCATCAACGTGGAGCTCAGGGTGGTCGACACGGATCCGGGGTTCAAGGGCGACACGGTTTCCGGGTCGACGAAGCCTGCCAAGCTCGAGACCGGGGCCAAGATCAACGTGCCGCTGTTCATCCAGCCGGGCGACCTGATCAGGGTGGACACGCGTACGGGCACGTACATGGAACGAGCCTAGGCTGGGGTTCGGGCGTCGGTTCCTGCGGCTAAACTGCCTTTCATGGGTGAGAACGGCGCTCGAGGAGCGGTTCGCGTGGCCAACGAGGTCATCGCCAGCATCGCTGCGCTCGCGGCGTGCGAGGTCGAAGGGGTCGCCGGCATGGACGAGACTGCCGCCCGCCATTTCGGCGATTGGGTGCGACGCCAGACCGCGCATCGCGGGGTCCGCGTCCAGGTTGAAGCTGATCGTTCGATCCATCTCGAGGTGTTCCTCACTGTCGACTCGGAGGGCAAGCTCGCGGAGGTGGCCAGCGCCGTCCAGGCCAACGTCGTCGAAGCAACAGAGCGCATGCTCGGGCTGGAAGTGGGGGAGGTCAACGTCTTCGTCTCGAGCGTCGCGTTCGCCAACTAGGCGCGTGGGAAAACGACATCAGGCCAGGGAGCTGGCGCTCAAGGTCCTGTTCCAGCTCGAGAGTTCAGGCGACGATCCCGAAGAGGTGCTGCAGTATCACGCCGCCGAAGGGGCCGCCACGAGTGACGTAGCGAACTTCGCAGGCCAGCTGGTCCGAGGCGTGATCGCCAACCGTGAAAAGCTCGATGCAGTGCTCTCCGAGACCTCTGAGCACTGGAAGCTCGAGCAGATGGCGAAGGTGGACCGCATTGTTCTGCGCATCGCTGTGTACGAGATCACAATCGACCGGCACGTGCCGACGAAGGCTGCGATCAACGAGTCGATCGAGCTGGCGAAAACGTTCTCCGGGGAAGAAGCCGGCAGGTTCGTCAACGGAATCCTGGGCCGCGTCGCGGCGAGCGTCACCCCATGAGCGCGGGCGATTCACCGAAAGTCAGCTTTGAAGAATTGCTCGTCCGCCTCGAGGGCACCATCGCCCAGCTGGCCGAAGGAACGGCGCCCTTGGACGAGCTCGTCGCCGCCCATCAGCGCGCGGCAGGCCTCATCGCCGAGGCAGAGGGGCGCCTTGACGAGCTGAAGGCTCGCGCCGACCGACTCGTCACCTCCCTGCATTCAGATAGTCCCATCGTCAACGCCGCGCCAGCGCGCAAAGAATGAAATTCCTCCTCGCGCCGCTGGTGGCGTGGACCATCGCCCAGACGGCCAAGGTGATCATCTACTCGATTCGAGAGCACCGCCTGAACCTGCGAGTCCTCGCAGTGACGGGCGGAATGCCCAGCAGCCACAGCGCGATCGTCATGGGCATGACCACGGCGGTCGGTAAATATGCGGGGATCAATTCCGCCGCGTTCGCGATCGCGCTTATCTTCTCCTTCGTGGTCATGTACGACGCTGCCGGCCTGCGCCGCGCCGCAGGCCGGCAGGCCGCCATCCTCAACCGCCTTGTCGAAGACCTCGTCAACATGCGCGGCGTGCAGGAGGCGAAGCTCCGAGAGCTGCTGGGTCACACGCCCGTGGAGGTGCTGGTCGGCGCGGTCCTCGGCGTGGCGGCGGGGCTCATCCTCTGACGGTGCCGCGCCTTGACGTTCTGGTGACGAAAAGCGGCCTTGCCGAGTCGCGCGAACGCGCCCAGGCGCTGATCATCGCCGGCAAGGTTCGCGTCGCCGGCGAAACCGTCAGGCGCCCCGACAGGTCGGTCAGCGACGATGCGCCGATTTCGGTCGAGGAATCGCCAGGCTATGCGAGCCGGGGAGCGCTGAAGCTCGCCCCGGCCCTGACGGAGTTCGGCGTCGATCCCTCAGGCCTCGCCTGCGCCGACATAGGCGCCTCGACTGGCGGTTTCACCGACGTGCTCCTGCGACGTGGGGCAAGCAAGGTGTATGCGGTCGACGTCGGCCGCGGATTGCTCCACTGGCGGCTGCGTCAGGACCCGCGGGTGGTGGTGATCGAGCGGGTCAACGCTCGCGAGCTCGAGAGCTTCCCCGAGACAGTGAAGCTGATCGTCGTCGACGTCTCATTCATCGGCCTTGAGAAGGTGCTCCCGGCCTTGCGCAGGGCGGCGCCCGAGGCCGAGGTCGTCGCCCTGTTCAAGCCGCAGTTCCAGGTCGGGCGTTCGGATGTGGGGAAGGGCGGGATAGTGCGCGACAGCGCCGTCATCGAGGCAGCGCTCGAGCACTTTCGACTGTGGTGCGCCGGCAACGGGTACGTGGTGAGAGCTGAAGCGCCGTCAGAGCTGCCGGGCGCCGACGGCAACCGCGAAATCTTCATTCACATGGTGCCGGAGTGAAAGTCTGCATCCTGCATGGGCCCAGAGCGGAAAGGGCAGTTGTCGACCGCACGATCAAGGCGCTGAAGGCACGGAATGCCGGCTGCTACGAGGCTGACAGGGACGGGCCGGTCAGCGCCTTCACCGGCGAGCTGAAGGACACCACGCTCGTGATCACGCTCGGTGGCGACGGCACGTTTCTCGCCGGCGCTCGGCTGGCTGCCCCCCGGGGCATCCCTCTCCTGGGCGTCAACCTCGGGCGGTTGGGCTTTTTGACCGAGCTCGAGGCCGAGCAGGTCGAAGACGGTGTGGCCAAGTTCATGAAGGGCTCATACAGGATCGAGGAGCGAACGATCCTGCAGGTGACGCTTCGCCGCGAGGCAAAGGACGTGTTTCGCGCGATCGGCCTCAACGAGGTGGTGGTCAACCGCGCCGGCGACGCCCGAATGCTCAGGGTCGAGATTGACGTCGGCGGCCAGGCGGTGGGTGTGATCGACGCGGACGGCGTCATGGTGGCCACCGCCACCGGGTCGACCGCTTATGCGCTGGCGAGCGGAGGCCCGATCCTCGAGCCGACTTTGCGAGATCTCGTGCTTGTGCCGATCAATCCATTCGCGTTGACAGTGCGCCCCATCGTGTTTCCTCCAGGGCAGGACATCAGCCTGGCGATCGTGCGCGGGCCGGCGGAGATGCGCGTTGACGGCGGACGTGCATCACGCGCGGTCGAGACAGGCGATTCGGTGCGCTGCGGCTCGCACGCGCGCCGGCTCAAGGTCGTCAGGTTCAGTCCGCCGGAAAGCTTCTACCGCAGGCTTGGCGACAAGCTCGGATGGGGCCGCCCGCTCGTTCCTATGAAGTGATGCTGCGGGAGCTCAGGGTCCGCGACCTGGCCCTCGTCGCCGAATCTCGAGTCCGTTTTGGCCCTGGGCTCAACCTGCTCACGGGCGAAACCGGCAGTGGCAAGTCGCTCATAGTCGACGCTCTCGGGCTCACGCTCGGCGGGCGCGGTGGGGCTGATCAGGTGCGCCACGGCGCGGGCAAGGCGACAATCGAGGGCTTCTTCGAGTCGGGGGGCAACTCGCTCGTCCTCATGCGAGAGCTTGGCAAGCGCGGGGCCTCACGCATCGATGGCCGGCCTGCCAATCCAGGCCAGCTGCGCGAGCTCGGCCGCGGTCTTGTCGCGCTCCACGGCCAGCACGAGCACCATGCGTTGCTGGACACCGAGACGCAGACCGAGCTCCTCGACGGCTACGCAGGCGCGAACGAGCTGGGGGCGAACGTCGCCGCTGCGCATACGGCGTGGACCGCAGCGCTCAATGCATTGAACGACCTCGAGAGGCTTCGCTCGCGCGGCCAGCGGGAGCAGGAGTATCTCCGCTGGCAGCTCGAAGAGCTGCGCGCTGCCGATCCACACCCGGGTGAGGACGTTGAGCTCGCTGCGGAGCGCGCCGCCGTCAGACACGCAGCCCGCCTGGCGGAGCTGGGCCACGATTCGATCGCTGCTCTGCACGAGGATGGCGTCGCTCGCGCGGCGGCCGCTCTGGGCTCGGCGGCTGAGCTCGACCCGCGATTGGGAGAGCAAGCTGCTCGCCTGGCTGCACTGGAAAGCGAGATCGCCGATGTAGCCGCGGAGATCCGGCGCTACGGCGAGCTGCTCGACACCGATCCCGGCCGGCTCGAGACCGTTGAAGCCCGCCTCGCGGTGCTGGACGGGATCAAACGAAAGTACGGCGGCAGCCTGGAAGCTGCGATCGCCGAACGGGATCGCCTCGAGAGCCAGCTGGGCGTGACGCAAGACCTCGACGCTGCGGTGACCGCAGCCGAGAAAGAGCGGGACAGTCGCCGCGCCGACCTCGAAGCGGCAGCGGCACGACTGACGAAGGCTCGTCAAAGCGCCGCGTTGCGGATGCAGAAGGCGGTGGCAGGAGAGCTCGCCGGCTTGCGCCTGGAGGGCGCGCGATTCGCCGTCGAGTTGCGCGACAGGCCGGAGATCGGGCCCGACGGGGCCGAGGCGGCTGAGATGATGTTCTCGGCCAATCCCGGAGAGCCAATCGCGCCGCTGGCGCGTGTCGCCTCAGGTGGCGAGCTCGCGCGGCTGATGCTGGCCATCAAGACGGTGGGCGCCGACGCCGACCGCCTTCCGACCCTGGTTTTCGATGAGGTGGACGCCGGCATCGGCGGCGAAGCTGCAACCCAGGTCGGCATTCGCTTGAAAGCGTTGGGCGCCAGGCACCAGGTCCTTGTGGTCACGCACCTCGCACAGATTGCGTCTTTCGCCGACCACCACCTGGTGGTGGAGAAGTCTCCAGGCTCGGACGGGCGCAACGTCGTCACCGTGCGTGAGCTGACCTCTGATGCGGAGCGAGCCAAGGAGCTGGCGCGAATGATGAGCGGAGGCGTCACGCCCAAGGCTGTCGCGCGAGCCCACGAGCTTCTGGAAGAGTCTCGGCGCTAGTGCCCAGGCTGTTCTCAGGTCCGGCAGATCGGCGCATCAAACGCGCGCTCTGCATCGTCGCGCACCCCGACGACATCGAGTTCTACTGCGGCGGCGCGGTCCTTCTCATGACAGGTCGAGGTGTGACCGTCGACTTCGTCCTCGCGACCTCAGGAGACAAAGGTGCGCGGGACGCGAGCAAGTCGCGCGCCAAGGTGGCGCGGACCCGCGAGCGCGAGCAGGAGCTCGCGGCGGACGTGCTCGGTGTGAAGCGTGTTGCATTTCTCCGGCACCCTGATGCGGAGCTGGTCGAGAGTCTCGAGCTGCGAGAAGAGCTCGTGCATGAGATTCGCGTCTCGAAGCCTGACGTGCTGCTCACGTTCGACCCCAACGTCCCTTATCGATTTCATCCCGACCACCGCGCTGTCGGGCGAGTCGCATTGGACGCAGCGTGGCCCAGCGCTCGCGACCCGCTCACCTTCCCGAAAGCCGGCCCGCCGCACGAGACGGCCGAGGCATGGTGCTTCGGAGGCCTTCAGCCAACGTTCGAGGTCGATGTTGACGATGTGCTGGGCAAGAAGATCGAGGCGCGCCTTGCGCATTCGAGCCAAACCAGGAGCCCCGCGTCTCTCACGCGACGCTGGCGGGCGACCGCGCGCGTCGAGAGGTTCCACCAAGTCAACCTGCGCTAGCCTTACCCGTCGATGGAACATCCGGCGGCTACTCCGCGCCTCGACGTCAAGACGTCGGTGTTCGAAGGGCCGCTCGAGCTGCTGCTGGCGCTGGTCGAGCGCGAAGAGGTCGACATCCTCGAAGTCTCGCTGGCCAAGGTGACCGACGCCTACTTGATCGAGCTGGCCGCGCGGGAGGTGGCCGACCCCGCCGAGATGGCGGAGTTCCTGTGGATGGCCGCCAGGTTGCTCCTGCTCAAGTCGATCCGCCTGCTGCCCGGCGAGGCGATGACCGATGAGGAGACCGAGCTGCTCGGCTGGGAAGAGGATGTGCGCCAGCGCCTGGAGGAGTACCGGGCCTACAAGGAGATGGCGCAGGGCCTGATGACGCGGGCCGAGCAGGAGCCATTTGCGTTTCCACCGCCCGCGAGGCCTGTCGAGGCGGCGGGCCAGGAGGAGCCGCTGGAGGTGGGGCTGCTCGTGGTGGCATTCAACAGCGTCCTTGCACGAATCCCGCCCCGGCCTCTGGTCGTCACGGGCCGGACCTGGACCCTGGAGGAGAAGCTGGATACCATCACCGAGAGGCTGTTGCGAGGCCCGATCGAGCTCCTCGAGCTGATCCTCGAGTCGGAGGACAGGCTCGAGGCTGTGGTCACATTCGTCGCTGTGCTCGAGCTCCTCAGACGATCGGCAATCAGCATCAAGCAGAAGGAACGATTTGGGCCGATTCACATCGAGTCCAGGAACCAACCGCAGGAATCTCCACGATGACTGACCTCGCAGCCACGCTGGAGGCGATCCTCTTCAGCTCCAACCGTCCGCTGAAGCTGCGCGAGCTTCAGCAGGCCACGGGCAGTGACCGGACCGCAGTCGAACAGGCCCTCGAAGAGCTGAAGCAAGCGCTCGAGGGGCGCGGAGTGATGCTGATAAGGCACCAGGACGAGCTGAATCTCGCGACGCGACCTGCCTACGCGGCAGCCGTGCGCCGCGCTCTTCGTCCTGAAGTCTCGGGCAAGCTCTCGCCGGCCGCGTACGAAACGCTGGCGATAGTTGCGTATCAGCAGCCAGTACCGCGCTCGCGCATCGAGGAGGTGCGTGGGGTGAGCTGCGAGAGCGTTCTCACCAATCTCGAGCTGCGCGGTCTGATTGCCGAGGTCGGTCGTGGCACAGGTCCCGGCCTACCCAAGCTTTACGGCACGACCATGAGGTTCCTCCAGGTGATGGGTCTCGAGTCGCTCGATCACCTGCCAACTCCGCGGCTAGACCGCACGGAGGTGGGGTCATCGCCGGCGAGTCACCTGAACAAGACCAGCTGAAGGAGCGTCTCAACCGCTTTCTCGCAAGGGCGGGGGTGGCCAGCCGCCGCGCTGCCGACGAGCTCATCTCCTCGGGCGCGGTCAGGGTCAACGGCGAGCGCCCGCCGCCGTCAGGAACGCTAATCGATCCGCGCCTGGACCAGGTCACTGTCGACGGCCGCGTCGTCAAGCCCGTCACGAAGCATCGCTACGTGGTCCTCAACAAGCCGCTCGGCGTGATCACCACCGCCAAGGACGAGTCGGAGCGGACGACGGTCCTTGACGTGGTGGGCGAGGAGGGACACAGCGGGCACCGCCTCTTTCCCGTCGGGCGGCTCGACGCTGACACTTCGGGACTGCTCTTGCTCACCGATGATGGCGAGCTCGCGTTTCGGTTGACACACCCGCGATACAAAGTCTCGAAGGAGTACATCGCCGTGGTGATCGGGAGCCCGAGCACTGCCGACCTCGAAGCGCTGCGGACAGGCGTCAAGCTGGAGGAAGGTATGACGGCCCCTGCGGAGGTCGAGGTGATCGCCGTCGCTCCCGGCAGCCGTGACTCGGTGCTGGCCGAGCTGCGGATTGTGATCAGCGAGGGAAGGCACCGGCAGGTCCGCCGCATGGTGCATGCGATAGGTCGGAAGGTGCACACCCTCGTTCGTACCGGCTTCGGCCCCTTGAAGCTGGGCCGCTTGAAAGTAGGTGGCTGGCGCGTCCTCGGTGAGCCTGAGATTGTCGCGCTGCATCGCGCCGTCGGCATCAAAACGAAGTGATCGTCGCCATCGACGGCGGGGCGGCAACCGGGAAGTCAGCGGTGGGCCGCCGCGTGGCCGAGGCGCTGAGGCTGCCGTTCGTCGACAGCGGGTTGATGTATCGCGCAGTGACGAAGCTTGCAGTCGAGAGAGGTATCGATCCGGGTGATTCCGACGCGGTCACCTCTCTCGCTCGGTCCGTCGAGCTGAAGATCGATGGAGAGCGGATCTGGGCAGATGGCATCGATCTATCCGAGGGGATCTACGACGTTGAAAACTCGGATGCCCTGCCTAGAATTTCCGCGATCCCTGGCGTGCGCGAGGCGTTGGTGGAGCAGCAGAGGCGGCTCGGCCACGGAGGCGTGATCATGGCGGGGCGCGACATCGGCACTGTCGTCTTTCCCGACGCCGCCCACAAGTTCTTTCTGACCGCCAGCCTCGACGAGAAGGTGCGCCGGCGTGCCGCGCAATTCGAGAGGCGCGGCGAGGATGTCGACAGGGAGGCGATGCGGCGCGAGGTTGAAGAGCGCGATCGCGTCGATACCCAGCGCGCCGTCGCTCCTCTTCGCCCTGCTGAAGACGCTGTGATCATCGACACCGACAACCTCGACGTCGAGGAGGTACGTGATCTCATCCTGCGACACGTGCGTGAACAACGAGCGGCGCAATGATTTACGCGGCCCTGCGCTGGTTGATGCGCGCGATCACGAGGACGTATCTGATCGGACTGTTTCATGTGGTGGGCGCCGAGAATCTGCCCAGGAAAGGGCCATTGATCATCTGCCCGAGCCACTCCGCGACGCTCGACCCGCCGATGGTGCCTGCCTTCACCCCCAGAACCGACACCTGGAACATGGCCAAGTCGGAGTATTTCAGGGGCGGCGTCGTTGAATTCTTCTTCCGGCGATACCACGCATTTCCGGTGGTGCGTCACTCGGCAGATCGCAACGCTCTTCGTCGGTCGTTCGACGTGTTGAAGGCCGGCCAGGCGCTGATCATCTATCCGGAGGGGACTCGAGTCGAATCGGGAGTCCTCGCGACGCCTGAGCCAGGCGCCGGCTTCATCGCTCAGAAAGCCGCTTGCGCGGTGGTGGCAGTCGGGCTGACAGGCACCCGCGAGTGCCTGCCCAAGGGAGCGCACTGGCCCCGCCGCGTGCCGGTCACCATCACCTACGGCAAGCCTTTCCTCGTCGCGACACGGCGGCCTGACGGAACGAAGATCACGCACCAGGAAGCAGCCGACGCGATCATGGTCGAGATTGCCGAGCTGCTCCCGGAGCACCAGCGCGGGGCTTTCAGCGACCTGCCAACGCTTCGGAAGCGCCTGGCAGGGGTGACTCAGCCGATCAGTTGATCGCGGGTCGGGCCCAGTCGTCCTCGGTGAGGCTGCCCAGGGCAGGGTTGAAGCAGGCGTCGAACGCCTCTTTCAACGTCTGCGGTGTGAGGCGAGGCGACTCCTGCCGGTAGTTGGCGAGGTCCACCAATCGGGCAATCAGCGCACGAGGGTGCGAACCCCGAAGGGGCTTCTTGCCGTACAGGTTGTTCAAGAGGTATCCGATGGCTTTTTCGTCAAAGCTCACACCCTGCCTGTCGCACTCGTACCTGAGGATGCGGCCGAACGCTTCAGGCGAGGGGTTGCCGACGCCGATCTTGTACGCCATGCGGCGAAGGAAGGCTTCGTCAACCAGCTCGGTGGGCGAGAGGTTGGTGGAGAAGACGACCTGGCAGAGGAAGGGAAGCTCGATCTTTCGACCAGACGCGGAGAGGTCGAGGTAGTCGACCTTCTTTTCCATGGGCACGATGAAGCGGTTGAGAAGGCGCATCGGCGGCACCTCCTGCCGTCCGAAGTCGTCGATGACGAAGACTCCTGCGTTCGCCTTCCACTGGAGCGGCGCTTCGTAATAGCGGTTCGACTGGTCGTATGTGAGGTCGAGCTGCTGCAGTTTGAGCTCGCCGCCGGCCACCACGACCGGGCGCTCAACCTTGACGAGACGCCGATCGATCGGCTGGTCGCCCTCGGCGATCTTGTGATAGACGGGGTCGATGACGCGAATGATCTCGTCGCCGACCGATACCGCGTGAGGGATCTCGATAGGGGCGCCCATGAGAAGCGCCATGCGCTCGGTGATGGTGCTCTTGCCATTGCCGGGGGCGCCGAAGATGAAAAGTGACGCCCTCGACACCATGGCGCCGCCGATCTGGTCGATGACGTGCTGCTCGAGCTCCAGCGTGCCCAGCGCCTTCTTCAGCGCGGAGTCGGTGACATTCGCTTTTCCAGTCACCTGCGAGCGCACGAGCGAGAGGTAGTCCTCGAAGTTGACTGGACACGGCCCCAGATATCGTGTCTGCACCGCCGACATTTCAGCCGCGCGCTGCCGCCCGGCGCTGGATACCGTGTAGTTCATACGCACGGGGATTGGGCGGCCCTCGACGGCCGGTTCGTTCGAGAAACCCAGCGTGTCCATGAGCTGGGTCTTCTGAAACTCTTCGATGAGGGGGAGCAATGTCTCAAAGGGAAGGCCGAGTCGCGTCTCGAGGGAGGCGCCGCTCAGCTGATCGGCGAAAGCGAGAGTACGCAGCAGGAGGCTGGCGACAAGGTCCCGCCTTACGTGCAGGTCTTCGATTCGCTTGGGTGCCTCGATCGCTCCGGTCAGCATCGCGCGCAAATATAGCAACAGGCGCTCCGATCCGACCCCCACTAGAGTGTTAGCGGTGCCGGAATACGCAGCTCTCGACCTCGAGACGACCGGTCTCGACCCGGCCCGGGACCGAGTGATCGAGGTCGGCGCAGTCGCCTTCACGCCCGATCACGTGAGCGCCACGATGGAGCGCCTGGTGGATCCCGGCCGGCCGGTGCCCGAGGCGATCTTGCGCCTGACGGGGATCAGGCAGGACGAGCTTCGAGGCGCTCACAGCGCAGAAATCGCCCTGCGGGAGCTATCCGATTTCCTGCGAGGCCGCCAGCCCGTCGGGCACGGCGCGCGCCTCGACGTCGACTTTCTGACCGCCGCCGGGCTCTGGGACCCGAACCAGGAGATCCTTGACACTCTCGACGTCGCGCGAATCCTGCTCCCCGCGGCGCCCAGCCACAGCCTGCCGCTGCTCGCGGTGGAGCTCGGCTTTTCACAGCCGAGACCTCATCGCGCCCTTGACGACGCGGACGCCACGCGCCAGCTCCTGCTAAGGCTGCGCGAAGAGGCTGCGGCCTTTGACGATGGCTTGAAGGAGTCGATGCTGGCGCTTGTCGCGCCCTACGAGTGGCCGGTGGCGCGCTTCTTCGCCGAGTCGCTGACGGCTCCGAACCCCGATCCCGTGCCGGCATCCGCTGCGCGCGCGCATTCGACGCATACCGGTAAGTCGGCGGGCCAGCCTCCGGAGGACCCAGGCCTTGTGGCCGCGCTGCTGGGGCCGGAGGGCCCGCTGGCGGGTGTCCTACCGGGCTACGAGCATCGCGAGCCTCAGCTGCAGATGCTGCTGGCCGTCGCGCAGATCCAGGGTCGCGGCGGGTCGCTGGTGGTGGAGGCCGGCACCGGCACTGGCAAGAGCCTTGCCTACCTCGTGCCCTCGATTGCCCGAGCGGTCCGCCATGACGAGCGAATCGTGGTGTCGACCAACACCCACACGCTGCAGGAGCAGCTCATGACCAAGGATCTCCCTGGGTTGCGTGAGTGGCTGCCGTGGGACTTCACCGCCTGCCTTCTCAAGGGGCGATCCAATTACGTATCCCTCCGCCGTTGGCGCCGTTACCTGGCTGAGGTTTGCCGCGACTCCGAGGAGCTGCGCTTCAAGCTCAAGATCCTCATCTGGCTTCACTCGACTGAAAGCGGCGATCGCTCCGAGCTGAGGCTGCACGGTAGAGAAGAGGTGATGTGGGCGAGGATCGCGTCCGATCCCCTCGACTGCGTTGGGATCCACTGCACGAAGGAGGACTGCTACGTGCACCGCGCACGCGCAGAGGCCGAAGCCGCGGACCTCGTGGTCATCAACCACGCACTGCTGCTGGCCGACGCGGAGATCGGTGGAGGCCTCCTGCCGCCGTTCGATCACCTCGTCATCGACGAAGCCCATCACCTGGAGGATGCGGCGACGAGGGGCCTGCGCCAGGAGGTCGACGGTCCCGGGCTGCGAGCGTTGCTGGAGCGACTTGGGGGTACCGGCTTGCTCGACGAGCTTCGCAAGCAGCCACATCTCGGCGCTTCGGGCGATGCGCTGGCTGAAGCTGTGCCGCTGGCGCTGGCAGCGACGCAGCGGGTACGCGAGCTGTTCGAGTTCGCGGTGGTGTGGGTGGGAGCCCGCCTGAATGAGGTTGATCGCCGTGACGACTCACTCCGCTTGACGCCACAGCAACGCGCCGACCCAGGCTGGCAATCAGTCGGTATAGCAGGCGAGAACGCTGCGACCTCGCTGGCGGCTCTCGATGGAGCGCTGCGACGAGCAGTCAGCGGCGCGCGCGATTGGCTTGGGGGCACCGAGCCCGACCAGGGGGTCAGGGAGCTCGAGATCATCCGCGGCCGGCTGCACGCCGCGGGGGAGCTGCTCGATGAAGCCCTGCTGACGCCCGATCCGAACCGGGTCTACTGGTTCACGCTCTTCGCCCGCACCGACAATCTTGTGCTGCGGGCGGCGCCCATCAACGTAGGCACCCTTTTGCGTGAGCGCGTGTACACGGAGCGACGGTCGACGGTGTTCACCTCTGCGACCCTTGCCGTCGGGGGGACATTTGACTACTTTCGCTCACGAGTTGGATTGGGCCCCGATACAGAGGAGCTCATCCTGCCTTCGCCCTTTGACTTCCTGCACCAGGCGCTCGTGTGCCTCCCGGTCGACCTGCCTGCGCCGGAGCACGAGGACTTCGATCGCGCGGTCGAGGAAGTGGTGGCGGCAGTGGCGCGGCGGGTGGGCGGACGCACCCTTGTTCTCTTCACCTCGCACCGACAGCTGCGCGACGTCCATACGGCCCTGAAGCATCGGGTGGACCTCGACCAGGTGCTCATTCTTGGGCAGGGGATCGACGGCCAGCGGCGCCACCTGCTCAAGTCGTTCGAGGAGGCTGACCGGCCGCTGCTCCTGGGCACTGCGAGCTTCTGGGAAGGCATCGACGTGCCAGGCGAGAGGCTCAGCTGCGTGATCATGGTCCGGCTGCCTTTTCCTGTGCCGAGTGAGCCGGTATACGCAGCGCGAGCTGAGCAGGTTCGCGACGCTTTCGCCCAGCTCGCGCTGCCGCAAGCGGCATTGAGGCTGAAACAGGGCTTCGGGCGTTTGATCCGCCGATCCACCGACCGTGGGGCGGTGGTGATTCTCGACAACCGCATCCTCGGCAAGGACTACGGCAAGGCGTTCCTTGACGTCCTGCCGCCGGCCTCGAGGTTCGTCGGCCCGGCCCACGAGATCGCCGACCAGGTTGGAGAGTGGCTGGAGCCCTCGTGAGCACGCTTTTCGTGATCGGCACTCCCATCGGCAACCTCGAGGACACGACTGCCCGGGCGGTTCGCGTTTTGGGCGAGGTGGGAGCCATCGCGGCCGAGGACACGCGCGTCACGGCTCGGCTGCTTGCGCGCCACGGCATCAAGAAACCGCTGATCAGCTATCGCGCGCCGGTGGAGCGCCGGGGCCTGCCCCGAGTCCTCTCGGCTCTTGACCAAAACGATGTCGCCCTGGTGAGCGATGCGGGCACGCCGACCGTGTCGGACCCCGGGCAGGCTCTGGTCGAGGCGGCTTGGGCGGCAGGCCACACTGTGGTGCCGATCCCAGGCCCGAGCGCAGTCACCGCCGCGCTCTCGGTCGCAGGCTACGGTGGCCCCGGCTTTACCTTCCTTGGGTACCTGCCGCGCAAACCAGGAGAGATGAAGCGTTTGCTCGCGACGCTTGCGGACGACCCACGTCCTGCTGTCGCATTCGACTCGCCCTATCGCGTCTTGAAATCGCTTGCGATCATCGCTGAGATGATGCCCAAGCGCGAGCTCACCGTGGCACGAGAGCTGACGAAGCTGCACGAGCAAGTGGTTCGCGGCACCGCACTCAACGTGATTTCGGCCCTGGGCGATCGAACGCGCGGCGAGTTTACCCTTGTGATCAGTGGAGCCTAGTCGCAGAACTGTCCTTGTCGCGCCGGCCTGGCCTTATGCCAACGGCCCTCGCCATATCGGTCATGTGGCGGGCTTTGCCGTGCCCGCCGACGTGCTCGCGCGCTTCGAGCGGCTGCGCGGTTCGCGCGTGCTGATGGCGAGTGGTACTGATGAGCACGGCACTCCGATCACGTACGAGGCCGACAAGCAGGGCATCCCGCCGAGGGAGTTCGTCGACCAGAACAGCGCTCTGATCGTCGAGGACCTGCGCCGCCTGGGGATGACCTACGACATCTTCACGCGCACGACGACCGCCAACCATTACAAGGTCACGCAGGACCTGTTCCTCAAGCTTTACGAGAAGGGCTACCTGGTCAAGAAGACGCAGATGGGCGCTTTCGACCCGGTCAGCGGGCGGACGCTGCCGGATCGATACATCGAAGGCAAATGCCCGATCTGCGGCTTCCCCGACGCGCGCGGCGATCAGTGCGACAACTGTGGCAACCAGCTGGACCCGATCGACCTGATCAACCCGCACCAGCGCGGCAGCGATGCCCCGGTCGAGTTCAAGGAGACTGAGCACTTCTTCTTCGACCTGCCCGCCTTCGGCACGCAGCTGAAAGACTGGATCGAGCAGCACGACGACTGGCGCCCTAACGTGCGCAAGTACTCGCTCGAGTTCGTTCGCAACCTCAAGCCCCGCGCGATCACCCGCGACCTCGATTGGGGAGTGCCTGTGCCTCTCCCGGGCTGGGAGGAAAACCCCCACAAGAAGATCTATGTCTGGTTCGACGCCGTGATCGGCTACCTCTCGGCGTCGATCGAGTGGTCGCAGCAGCGCGGCGAGCCCGACTCCTGGAAGGATTGGTGGGAGAACCGCGACGCGTGGCACTACTACGTGATGGGGAAGGACAACATCACGTTCCACACGGTGCTGTGGCCGGCGATCCTGATGGGCGCCGGGGACCTTCACCTACCTGACGAGATCGTTGCCAGCGAGTACCTCAACATGGGCGGCAAGAAGTTCTCGACGAGCCGCGGCCAGGTCATCTACGTGAGCGATGTGCTGGAGCGCTACGACCCTGACGCCTTGCGCTACTACCTGATGATCGCGGGGCCTGAGAACCAGGACTCCGACTTCACATGGGCCGAGTTTGTGCGCCGCAACAACGACGAGCTGGTTGCCACATGGGGCAACCTCGTCCATCGCACGCTTGTCAACGCCCACCGCAATTTCGGCGCGGTGCCCAAGCCAGGGCCGCTGACACCAACAGACCAGGGACTTATCAGCGAGGTTGAGGACGCCCTCGACCACGTAGCTCTTCAATTGGGTCAGGCGCGGTTCCAGCTGGCTTTGAAGTACGCCATGTCCATGGCGGCGAGGGTGAACGTCTACCTCGGTACCGAACAGCCGTGGCACACGATCAAGACCGATCGCAATCGAGCCGGGACAGTTCTGTACGTGGCGCTCAGGTGCGTCGACAACCTGAAGACGATGCTCACCCCGTTCCTGCCCTTTTCCGCCCAACGACTGCACGAGATGCTCGGCTACACGGATGTGATCGCACCGCAGCCTGAGGTGCGCGAATTCTCGGAGGACGGGACTGTCCACAACGTCCTGACCGGAAACTATCCGATCGCCAACCGCTGGCTGGCCTCGAAGCTCGCACCCGGTCACCCGCTGCCGCAGCCTCAAGCGTTGTTCAAGCGCCTTGACGACGTGTCCGAGGCAATGGAGGGGCCGGCATCTTCGTAGACACCCACCTCCACCTGGAGGAGCTGGGTGAGGCGCGGGAGGTGGTGGGAGCGGCGGTGAACGCCGGCGTGACCCGCATGGTCACGATGGGGGTGGATGCGGCTCGCAGCCGCACCGCGATCGCACTGGCCCACGATTATCAAGAGGTTTGGGCAGGCGTCGGCCACCACCCGACCGAGCCGTCGGCGCCAGACCTCGATGACCTGCGCAGCCTCATGGCCGATCCGCGCGTGGTCGCGGTCGGCGAGGTAGGGCTTGACTTCGAGGAGGGGGGCGTCCCGCCCCCGGCCGAGCAGGTTTCGCGCCTGCACGAGCTATGCGCATTGGCAGTTGACGCCGACCTGCCGATTTCGATTCACAATCGTGGCGCTGCGGCTGAGATTGCGGAAATCATCGCCGAGCACCCGGGGCTCCGCGGCGTCATGCACTACTTCGCGCTGGAGTGGGATTGGGCGCAGCGTTTTCTCAACCTCGGTTTCTACCTGTCGTTCGCGGGCCTGGTCACACGTCCGAGCCGTCACGCGCTTCGCGACGTGGTCAGGCAATGTCCCGCCGACCGGCTGCTGCTCGAGACCGACTCCCCTTACGGCAATGCGCACAAGCGCATGGGGGTGCAGAACCGGCCTGCCTACCTCATCGACACCGCCGAGCTCGTGGCCGAGCTTCGAGGTATCAACCTCGACGACCTTGGGAATCTCGAAAGTGGGAACGCGCTGGCACTGTTCAGCAGGATGAAGTGATCGACCCGGCCGACCCTGACCAGCTGGCTCGACTGCTGCGAAAGCACAGGATCGACCTGAAGAAGAGGCTGGGCCAGAACTTCCTCGTCGACGGCCGCATACGCGACTCGGTGGCCCAGGCGGTGGAAGGCGCGCCCGATGACGAAGTCATAGAGGTGGGCGCCGGCGTAGGCACTCTCACCATCGCGCTCGCAGACAGGTACCGCCGCGTGATCGCGGTCGAGCTCGACCACAGCCTGATTCCAGCGCTGCGCGAGGTGATTGAGGGTCGCGACAGCGTCGAAATGGTGGAAGCCGACATCCTGAAGGTCGACTTCGCCAAGCTCTATCCAGAGGGTGGAGAGCTGATTGCGGGCAACATCCCTTACAACCTCACAGGGGCGCTGATCCGCAAGGTCCTCGACCGCCCGCCCCGGCCACGCCGCCTATCGCTGGTGGTGCAGAAAGAGGTCGCCGAGCGGTGGACGGCCACGACGGGAGCCAGCCTGGCCACAGTCGCAGTGCAGGTTTTCGCGACAGCGCGATACGCATTCACCATCCCTGCTGCCGCGTTCACTCCCGAGCCGCGTGTCGACTCGGCTCTCGTGGTGCTCGATGTGCGTGACAAGCCTGCGGTGGACGTGCGTGACATGGATTCTTTCTTTCGCCTCGTCGAGGCGGTGTTCCAGTTCAGGCGCAAGCAGCTGGGCGGGGCGCTGGGCCGAATCGCCGGCATCGGCAGCGAAGCCGCGGCTTCACGCCTGCGCGAGGCGGGCATCGACCCGGAGCGAAGAGCCCAAACGCTGACCCTCGACGAATGGGAGAAGGTCTATCTAAGATTCGCGCGGTGACATCCCCTTTCAAGTTCGAGGTCGAAGGTCCTGGTGGCTTTCGAGCTGTGCTGCGCGTCACCACGTTCAGGAACATCTGGTTCGCGCAGCTCGCGGCGCAGCTGGCTGACAAGTTCCTCCTCTTCTCGCTGATGATCCTCGCTTACGAGGTCTCGGGAGGCAGCACGCCTGTCGCGATCACGTTGCTGACGTACACGGTGCCGGCAGTGCTGTTTGCGCCGCCTGCTGGAGTGATCGCGGACCGGCTGGACCGCAAGCAGATCATGATGTGGTGCAACTTCGGCCGCGCCGCCGCTGTCGCGCTGATCCCGATTGCAGCCTTGATCCCGCAGCTGCGCGGAGACTTCGTCCACTTGCTGGTTATCACTTTCATCTTCTCAGCAGTGGGCCAGCTCTTCGGTCCGGCCGAGGCGGCAACGATTCCGACCATCCTGCCGCGCTCAGCCCTCATCACCGCCAACTCGATGGCCCTTTTGACAATGGTCCTTACGCTGGTCGTCGGCGTTGCCCTTGCGCCAATCGTTTCGCGCATCGACCTGTACGCACCCTACTGGGTGGCTGCGGTGCTGCTGGTCGTGGGTGGCGTTTTCATCTTCGCTTCCGACATTCCTCCGCTGGAGCGGACCACCGAGCCGCCGATGGCGGCGAGCCGGAACCGGTTCCACATCATGCTGGTCGATCTGAAGGAGGGCCTCGATGCCCTTCGCGCATCGCGTGGCCTGATGCTCGCTTTCGGACAGGTAAGCATCGCGGTTCTCGTCCTGTTCATGCTCTTCGCGCTCGCACCGGCATATGTGAGCAATGTGATCGGGATCGCGCCCCAGGACAGCTACGTCATCATCGGTCCGGCGACTTTAGGAGCCATCCTCGCCGCAATCCTGCTGGGGCAGTTCGTCCGCAACATCGACAGGTCGCGATTGCTGATCGGCTCGCTGATCGCGAATGGCCTGACTCTGCTCGCCCTGGCAGCGGTGCCACAGGCGATGACCCAGCTACCCGATCTTCGGGTCCACGCAAGGATCACCGGAGCAGCGATCAGCCTGCTGCTTGGGATCGAGTTCGGGGCGATCATGATCCCGGCGATCACGTACCTGATGGAGACCACCTCAGATGAGATCCGCGGAAGGATCTTCGCTCTGCTCTATATGGTCATCAACGGAGTCACCGCGCTGCCAGTGCTCGCCGCCGCAGCGCTCTCCGACGCCATCGGCACTGCGCATGTGATCGGAGGGCTGGGGGCCCTGCTCATCATCGGAGGGCTGGGCATCTTCATCGCCGGGCAGCGCGCCACTGTACAAAAATCAATGTGACTGCGACCACCGCGATGAACACCAGGCCTCCGATGCCGATCGCGCGAAGAACCGCCGCGATCAAAGCGATGTTGTCGCCCAGCAGGTAGCCGGCGACTCCGAGGACCGTGGCCCAGCCAAGCGCGCCCAGCACGCTGAAAAGCTGGAACCGCCAGAACGGCATAC
>DATLPO010000120.1:0-10682 GCA_035535675.1 Candidatus Limnocylindria bacterium | reverse complement strand
GGAGTGGCACCGAAGGTGACTTCGACAGCCTCCAGGGTGGCGAGAAGGTATCCTTCGAGATCGAGGCGAGCCCCAAGGGGCCACGCGCGAAGAGCGTTCGCACCCTCTAAGGGTTAAACGACCAATCAAAGCCCCGGGCCTAACGGCCCGGGGTTTTTTGTTTCCATCGGCACTAGCGCGGCAGGGGTGGCCGGGGTTCCCCCCGGCCATAACTTTGTTTACATCCACTCCCGCGCATGGCGAGGAGAAACCCTTCTAAACAAAGCCCATCCTTAGCCGGAAAGAGAGCGCCGGCCCTTTGCCGACCAATGCCTTCGTTGGAGATGGATTCAGGGCCGGGTCCGCGCGCGAAGCGCCCGGCGATGCACTCAGTAAGGCCCATCCTCAACGCCGCTCTGCTATCCCCCCAGGTAGGCGCGGCGGACAGCCGGGTTGTGGAGCAGGTCGTCGCCGCTCCCACTGAGCAGGATCCTGCCTGTTTCCAGGACGTATGCGCGGTCGGCGATCGCGAGGGCGCGCAGCGCGTTCTGCTCGACGAGCAGGATCGTGGTCCCCTCGCGGTGGATCTCAGCGATGGCTGCAAACACCTCGTCCACCATCTGAGGCGCCAGGCCCAGAGAAGGCTCATCAAGCAGCAGCAGGCGCGGCTTGGCGAGCAGACCGCGCGCGATCGCCAGCATCTGCTGCTCGCCGCCTGAGAGCGTGCCGGCCCTCATCGCGCGCCGCTCGCCGAGGATTGGAAACCGCTTCATCGCGGCCTCGATGTCCTTGGCGGCCGCCTCCCTGTCGTGCCTGGCCCAGGTTGCAAGCTCCAGGTTTTCGAGCACTGTCTGGCGCGCCAGGATCTCGCGACCCTCCGGCACCTGGGCGAGTCCGTGGCGGACGATGGCGGATGGCTTGGCGGCGGTCAGGTCCAGCCCGTCGAAGTTCGCAGTGCCAGAGTCAGGACGGATGAGGCCTGACAGCGTGTTCAGAATGGTGGATTTTCCCGCCCCGTTGGCGCCGATCAACGCCACCACCTCACCGGCGGCGACGCGAAGCGAGGCGCCTCGCACCGCGTTCACTGCGCCATAGCTCACCGAAAGGTCCCGGACGTCGAGAATCGCGTTTTCCGGTTCGGCGGTGACCCTTGACGTGGCTGCCGCCTCGACCACCTCCGTCGCCTCGTCGACGCCGCTGGCCCCAGGCGCGCTCGAGACCTCGCGCTCACCCCCCGTGCCAAGGTAGGCCTTGATCACTCCGGCGTCGGTGGAGACCTCCTTGGGGCTGCCGTCGGCGATCTTCCGGCCGAAGTTGAGAACGGCGACGTGCGTGCAGACTCCCATCACGAGCCGCATGTCATGGTCGATGAGGAGGATCGTCAAGCCGTCCTGGTTGAGGCGCTCTATCAGCTCTCGCATGCCTTGCTTCTCGGAAGGGTTCATGCCCGCGGCAGGTTCGTCGAGAATCAGAAGGCGTGGTTGCAGCGCGAGCGCTCGCGCGATCTCGAGGCGCCTCTGGTCGCCATACGGCAATGTGCCGGCAGCGCGTCCACCCACCTCGCCCGGATCGAGACCTGCGACCTCCATCAGCCGGTGGGCCTCGTTGATTCGCGCGCGGTGGTCACGGCGGAAGACCGGCAGCGTCGCGAGCTGGGAGAGGGTGTCGTCGTGGCGCCGCGAGTGCATTCCGACGAGCACGTTGTCGAGGGCGTCAAGGTCCTTGAACAGCCTGATGTTCTGAAAGGTCCTCGCGATGCCGAGCCCGGCGATTCGGTGGGCCGGAAGCCCGCCGAGAACGTCCTTTCCAATCCAGGCCTGGCCCGATTGGAAGGGTATGTAGCCGGTGATGACATTGACGAGCGTCGTCTTGCCGGCGCCGTTGGGCCCGATGAGGCCCTGGATCGAACCCTCCTCCACGTCCAGCGACACTCCGTCGACGGCCTTCACGCCGCCGAAGTGACGCTGAACGCTATCCAGGCGAAGGAGCATGGGGTTGGGCCCGAGGCCACCAGCGGGGTCTGACGATCGCGAGGCCGCCGCGGCCGACGATGCCCTGCGGCCGGAAGACGATGACCGCGATCAGGATGATTCCGCTGACCACGTCACGGTAGTCCGCGGCCTGGCGAATGATCTCCGGCAGCGTGGTCAGGAAGAGCGCTCCGACCACTGGACCGAAAATGTTGCCGCTGCCGCCCAGCACTGCAAAGGTGAGAATCTGCACAGCTCGCGAGACGCCGTACTGGGCGTCGCCAGGGTCGACAAAGAAATTGAGGTGGGCTTCGAGGCCTCCGGCGAATCCGGCGATTACTGCGCTCAGGGTGAAGGCGAGCAGCTTGTAGCGCGCCACATCGATCCCCTGGCTCAGCGCGGCGAGCTCGTCCTGGCGGATGGCGGACCATGCATGGCCAAGCCTGCCCTTGGTCAGGCGCCACATTAGAAAGACCACCACGACCAGGGCGACCAGCACCAGGTTGATGCCGCCCAGCGGGTCGGCGTTTCCGTTCTTGAGCCCAAGGCCCTCGCCTGTGATTGGCAGGTTGAGGATGACGCCGAGACGCAGCGCCTCGATGAAACCGATTGTCGCGATGGCCAGGAAGACGCCGCGCAGGCGCAGCACGGGCAATCCGACAAGCACGCCCAGAGCCCCTGCCAGCAGAGTCCCAGCAGCGAGGTTCACGGCGAACGGCGTATGCCAGTACAGGTCCATCAACACAGACGTGTATGCGCCGATCGCCATGAAGCCAGGCGCCGCGAGCGAAAGCTGCCCCGAATAAAGAACGACGAACATCGAGGTGGCGATGATGCTGTTGATGCCGATCTGGGCGATGAGCAGCGTATGGGAGTTGTAGAAGCCGACCGGGTCCGTCACGAGCTGGATCAGGAAATCCATCAGGCGGTCACACCTTCTCTCGAACCTGGGCGCCGAACAGACCCTGAGGGCGAAGGACCAACATCAGAAATAGGGCTGCGAACGCGACACCGGCCCTTGCGTTGCTGCCAATGGTGACGAGCGCAATAACCTCGATCAGCCCCAGCAGATAGCCACCGGCCACGGCACCGGGAATGCTGCCCATGCCGCCCAGGACGATCACGGCAAGCCCGCGCACCTCGACGTTGTCACGACCGATGTACGGGCTGATGTCGCCGAGCGCGACTCCAAACAGGATGCCGGCCAACCCGCCGAGCGCGGAGGAGATGATCAGGGTGAGAGAGATCATGCGATCGACGTTGAGGCCCATCAGCTGCGCAGCGCGAGGGTTCTCGGCGACGGCGCGCAGGCCGCGGCCCACTTGCGTGTATCGCATCACAAAACCGAGCACGAGCATCAGGAAGATCGAGATCGGGATGATGGCGACCTTGCTCGCCTCCAGAGTGAGCCCCGCGACGTGCCACGTCGGGTTGGGAACCGCTGAGACCGGAAAGCTGACCGAGTTTGCACCGTCAACCCACAACCAGCTGAAGATCGTGTCCGGCCGGCCCTGCTCGATCGCGGCGACGATGACCAGCGCAAGGCCGATGGTCGAGATGAGCGCTGCGATGGGCGGAGCGTGCCGCCGCCTCAGTGGTCGTAGGCAGACATGTTCGATGACCAGTCCCATCAGCGCGGCGACGGCGACGCCGAGAACGCAGGCCACCAAAAAGGATTGGCCATGGTTGACCACCAACGAGTAGGTGAGGGCGGCGCCAAGCATGAAGACCGCGCTGTGCGCCAGGTTGAGGATGTCGAGGATCCCGAAGACGAGGGTGTAGCCGACTGCGAACAGTGCGTAGATGGAGCCGATGAAGATCGCGTTTAGGAGCTGCTGTCCCAAAGCATCGACGGGGGGATCACTATCCCCCCCGTCAGCCCTCCCATTTGCCCTTTCTAGCTCGCCTTGATCTCGTGCACGAGAGAAAAACCACCTTGGCCATCCATCGCGATGATCCAGACCGTCTGTTTGACGTCGTGTGAGGCGGTGAACTGGAACGGCCCGAGCGGCGTCTGGATGTCGACTGTCTCCATCGCTGCGCGCAGCTTTTCGCGGTCCCCGGCGAGGTCGCTGAACGAAAGGTTGGCGCGACCTGCCGCGTCGGCGAGGATCTTGATCGCCGAGTAGCCCTGGGCAGAGAACTGGTCAGGGTCCTTGTTGAACTCCGCCTTGAATGCGGTCACGAAGTCGGCGTTGGAAGGGAAGGTGTTGCCCAGGTACCACGCGCTCGCGCTTCGAGCCCCCTTGCCGCTGGCGCCGGCCTGGGTCGAAACGGTGGAGGTGTTGAAGCCGTTGCCGCCAAGGAACTGGCCTGTCCAGTTCTGCTTGCGTGCCTCGGTCATGATCTTGGCCGGGATACCGCCAAGCGAGGTGATGAAGATCACGTCCGGCTTGAGCTGCACCGCCTGCGTGACGTAGGGCGACAGGTCCGCCTCGGCCTTGTTGAACTTGATCGTCTTGAGCAGGTTGATGTTGTACTTGGCAACAGTGTTCTGAACGATCTGGCCGCCGTCGCTGGAGAACTTGTCGTCCTGGGCGACCAGCAGCACGCCGGTCTTCGGGTGGGAATCTTCCGCGTAGGACTTGATGTTCGCGGGGATCGCAGTCTCTTCGCCCAGGCTGTCGCGGAAGACGTACTTGCACGGCGCCGTGGCTGGGAAGTTGCAGTCGGGGACGATGTGGATCCCTGTCGTGCTGACGGCGAGGATGGGTGTCTTCAGGCCCTCTGCAAGGGGGTGAGCCCCGACGGCTGAGTTCGAAAGAGTGGGCCCGAGCAGCGCGAGGTCTTGCTCCTGCTGGATCAATTTCTGCGCAAGCTGCGAGGCCTGTGCCTTGTCCGAAGCATCGTCGTTGATGGTGAGCTGGATCTTTGCGCCGTTGACGCCGCCGGCGGCGTTGATCTGCTTCTCAGCAAGCTTCATGCCGTCTCGGCTCTGCGGCCCGTAAACGCCACCCGCGCCGGTGATCGAGAGGATCGCGCCGAGTTTGATGACCTTTCCGGAAGAACTACCGGTGCTCGACCCGCAAGCCGCGATGAGGATGGCCGCGGCTAGCAAAGAAACCAGGCGTACCCCTTTCATGTTCGTCCCCCTATACAAAATGCCCGCGCCGATCCTAAACGTACCAAACCTTCGCGCGAATTGCGGCTGGGCGTCAGTCCTTCAGCCGCTTGCGAAGGGCAGGAATGTTGAGCTTAGGGCGTGGGTACTTGGGATTCATCTCATCGAGAGTCTCGCTGACAATCTTGCTGACCGCCCAGTCGCGATAGGCCTTGTCGTTGGCGGGGATGACGTACCAGGGCGCCCAATCCGTCGAACAGTTGGTGATCGCGATGCTGTACGCGCTCATGTAGTCGTCCCAGTAAGCGCGCTCATCGATGTCCGTCTCGTGGAACTTCCAGTGCTTGTCTGGGTCATGGAGACGGTCCAGCAATCGCTGCCGCTGTTCGTCATAAGAGATGTGTAGGCAGAACTTGATGATCTTCGTTCCGCTTCGCACCACCTGCTTCTCGAAGTCGTTGATCTGCTTGTAGCGGCGCTCGATGACCGGAGGTTTGGCCAGGTCATGGACGCGGGCGATGAGGACGTCCTCGTACTGGGAGCGGTTGAAGATACCGATGACGCCCGGCTCCGGCAGATTCCGCCGGATGCGCCAGAGAAATCCGTGGCGCTTTTCCTCCGGTGTCGGCTGCTTGAACGTGGTTATGTGGACCCCCTGCGGGTTGAGGTGACCCATCACGTGCGTGATGGTTCCGTCCTTCCCGCCAGTGTCCATCGCCTGCACCACCACGAGAATCGACCGCTTGTTCTCGGCGAAGAGGCGCTCCTGCAGGTCGAACAGCTTGGCGTGAGCCGCCTCCATTTCCTTGCGCGCCTTCTTTCGCTTCTTCAGGCCAGGAGTCGAGTCGGGATCGACATCCGCCATCCGGAAGCGCCCGTCGCGCATCTGGGCGCGGAGCACATCTCGTAGGTCTTTGTCTTTGGCCACCCAGGCCAAGTCTATGTGAGTTCGCCTACGTGAGTTCGGCGGGCACCACGTCGATGGTCAGGAGGTGATCATTGCGTAAAACGGTCAACGGAAGTTTCGAGCCGATGCGCGCCTCGACCATCAGCCGCTGCAGATCGCCGGCCTTGGCGACCGAAGACTCTCCGACCGAGACGATGAGGTCGCCACCCTGAAGACCTGCCGCGGCAGCGGGACTCCCGCTGACCACCTCCTGGACTTCCACGCCGGCTTTCCTCCCAAGGCGCTCGGCCATGGCGGGAGGCAAGGCGCGTGTTCCGCCGGCGATGCCGAGGAAGGCGCGGCGTACGCGCCCGTTTCGCATCAGCGCAGCGAGGATCGCCTGCGTTGTCGAGTTGATGGGGACCGCGAGACCGAGGCCCATCCCAGCGACTGCGGTGTTGACCCCGATCAGGCGGGCCTTCCAGTCGGCGAGCGCGCCACCGGAGTTGCCAGGGTTCAGTGCTGCGTCCGTCTGGATCACATCCTCGACGAAGCGGCGGTGCCCGTTGCCGTCGGCGGTCGCCAGCGAGCGGCCTAACCCGCTGACGACCCCCGATGTCACGGACCCCGAAAACCCCATCGGATTCCCAATTGCGACCACCAGCTGGCCGACTCGAAGGGTGTCGGCATCGCCGATGGGGATCGGCGCGAGGGTGGCGGCACGCGCACGCGCAATGGCCAGGTCCGACAGCGGGTCGGCGCCGACCACGTCGAGCTCGTATTCGGTGCCGTCGATGAACGACGCGCTCGCAGAGCGCACCTGCGCCACAACATGGGCGGAGGTGACAAGGTAGCCGTCGGGGGTGATGACCACGCCCGAGCCGGCGCCGGCGTCTCGGGGGCTGCCGCTCCGGCGAACCTTCAGGCTGGCGACAGAAGGCAGCACGCGCTCCGCCACAGTGCTGACGATCTGAGAGTAGGCGTCAAGAGCTTCCCGTTCGGTCGTGGCTACCGAGGTTCCGTTTTGCATCGTGTTACAAGATTACGACGTTGCACGTCCTCCCCGCACGGCGGGGAGGTCCGGCCGCGCCTGCGAAGCGCGTCTAACTTTTTTCGGCTTCGAAAGTGCCTTGGCCGCGGCGCGGACCACCTCGAACTCGACTTTGAAGTTCTCAACGATCCGCTCCGGATCCGGCACCAGCCCTGCATCTGTCGCGATCCCAAGCATCACCCCGCCGTTGTAGCTGAGGATGCTGATGCCGAGGCCCATATGGCCTGACTGCGGGACCCAGAACATGACCTTGTCGATCTTGCGGCCCGCCATGTACAGCGGTTGACGGGGACCTGGCACGTTGGTGAGCACAGCCGTCGCCTTGCTGCCGAAGAAACGCAAGCCAAGCTGCTCGACCTCGACAGGGGCCAGCCCCATCAGGCTGAGCAGGCCGAATGCGACAAGGGCTTCTGGAGAACCTTTGAGCTCGTCCATCTCCTTCTTGATCGCCCGCACGCGCCGCGCAGGATCGACGATGCCGATGGGAAGCGTCAGGAAGACGAGACCGAACGCGTTGCCGAGCCTGTGCGCCTGGTCGGCGGGCCGGAGATTGACGGGGACCGAGGCTCGAATCGAGATCCCCGATGTGCGCTGCCCGCGCTTTTCCATGTATCGCCTCAGCGCGCCCGTCGCGACGGCGACGAGGACGTCGTTGACGGTGGCCCCAAACGCTTTGCCGATCATCTTGAAGTCCTCGAGCGGCACCGGCTCCGACCAGGCGGCGCGCTTTTGGCGCCCAAGCTTGCCTTTGAAGACGGTCTCGGGATCCGATGGGAGCACCACCATCCGCCCCAACCGGTAGGCGCCGTGTGCTCCCACTCGCGCAAGACCTACAGCCTTTGCTGGATCGGCGACCAGCTCTTGCCCTCGGGCAACGCCTCGGCCCACTGCGGCGGGAAGCCAATCGAGCGGCTGGCGGAAGGTCGGCGCGGGCGCACGTGCAGCAGCGCGTGCCGGTTTCGCATCCGCCGATTCGTCAGTGAGGGAGAGCAGCACGCGCACCAACGCGATGCCATCGGCAATGCAGTGATGAACGCGCGTGAGGACGACCGAGCCGCCCCGATAGTTGTCGATCACGTGCATGTGCCAAAGCGGCTTGCTGAAATCCAAGGGCACGCTCATGAGCTCGCTGACCATCTCGCGTAGCGCGTCATCGCCGCCTGGGGCGGGGAGGGCAACGTGGCTCACGTGGTTGTCGATGTCGAAGTTGAGGTCGTCTTCCCAATGAGGCAAACCAGCGCGCGTTCGGGGCCGGACGACGCGCTGGTGGAAGCGACCGAACGGCTGTAGCCGGCCGTCGAGGACCAGGCGGAGGCGTTTGAGGTCGACCTTCCCGTCGAGGGCCATCACGCCTGTGACCATCATCAGGTTGGTCGGGTCTTCCATCCCCAGCCAGGCGGCATCGATGCTCGCCATCGGCGTCATGTTGGCCATCGCGGCCCGATGCTACGCCGAGCCGAGCGCGCGGGCGTCGACTGTCAAAAGGCGGCCTGGCGCCTCAGCACGATCACGTGCTGTCTGAGCTCATGCTCTGCCTCCAGCGGAGTTTCGATCTCCTGCCGCTCGCGATGCCAGCGCTCCATCGCGAGGTCGAGCTGTGCGGTCTGCAGCCGGGCGAGCGCGAAGTACGCTCGGAGGCCGCCTCTTCTCAGGGCGCGCATCCGTTCAGTCAACCTGCGCCAAGGACTCGAAAGGATGTACACCTCTGCGGGCAAGATGGCGCCGGCGCCTTCTGCAGCCTCCTTGCGAAACTGCTCAGAAAGCGCGCGGCCTTCGAAGTGGATACCTGACAGCAGGAGCGCGACCACAGCGGCAGTGAAGGGGCCGGTCATGATCAGAGTCCGCAGGTGGATTTCGACAAGGCCAAGAGCTGAGCTCTCGATCGGAAAGAAGGCGAGCCACGCGTCCCAGGAGAAATGGGCCGCGATGGCGATCAGGAAACCGCTCACGATCGCGATCACCTTCTGGCTCGGGTTGGGCAGCTGCCGTGCGATACCGATGCCGGCGCCGATCAGCGCCGTATAGGTGGCGTGCCCGAAAAAGAGGCCGAGCACCTGGCGCGCGTACCACTGGAAACCTGCCGCGTACGCACCCACGCCTTCAGGGTTGAAGATCGCGTAGAGGTTGGTCATGTACGCGATCGATTCCATGAAGTTGAAACCGAGGCCCACTGCTGCGCCGTAGACGATGCCGTCGACGACGTCGTCGAACTCGTTGCGCATGACGAGGAATAGAAGGAGGACGGCAACTCCTTTCGCAAGCTCCTCGAGCAGACCGGCAGAGAACGCACTGGAGGCATCGAGGCCAGGACCTGGCACCAACGTGCGCTCGGCGACAGCGCTCCACAGGCTCTCGCCCCAGATCACCATGCTCGTCGCGACGATGGCGCCCCACGCGAATGCAACGAGCACGAGCCGCCATGGCTCTTTCTCATTGCGGTCCAACCGCCGCACGACGAAGAGGCCGAACGCTGTGGTCGGTAAGCAGGCAAGTGCAGAGATGGCTGCTACGCCTGGACCAGCCGAGCCTGTGAATACGAAGACGTCGATGAGCAGGAGCCAGAGCAACACAGCCAGCCCGAGGAGGACTCCCGCGCGTATCAGGTGGCGCCTCCGGTCCGCGGGATTTCGGTCGAAGGCCCGCACCCCGATGATCGTGCCCATGGCGACGAGCGCCACTGACAGCAAGCCATAGAGGGCGGTGCGTGAGGGGATGGTGTCGAGGAAGACGTAGTCGAGGATCGAGCTCGCGATCAGCACGATCAGGACGACAACTGCGACGGCAATCGTCACTCCGTAGCGGGCAGGACGCCCGCGAGGTCGCGGATTGGCGGCTCGAAGCGAGAGGTTCGCGTTCATTCTCGCTCGACCAGCACGATGCGTCTCGCCAGGACCTCGACCGGGACGCCGTTGTCGAGTCGTTCGACGACAAAGACGTACTGGCCAGGGAGGTTGTGCTTCAGGCCGGCCGGCACACCGACTGGAACGATTGCCTCGCCTGCAAGCTGTCCGGGCGTTCCGGGTCCAACCCTGCCGACGATTGCCTCGAAGCTGTCGTACCAGCGAGCGTCGACTGTGATGTCTTGATGCAGCGACGTCCAGTCGACCACCGCTGCGAACTGCTCTGTACGCGGGAAGGTACTGCGGTCGGGGCCGATCGTTGTGCGGGTGGCGGGGTCGTACTGGTAGACACCGACGATGGTGGCTTTGACGCCGGTGCCCTGGCCGGGGGGTTCGAAGTAGAGAAATTCGGCAATTCCGACCGCCAGGATCAGGATGGCGACCAGGTCGAAGAAGAGAAGCGCGCGGTACAGGGAACGGACGGGGTCGTAGGGGGCGGCGCGCACCGCCGCCAGTTTATCCAGCGGTGCTGTGCGTTCTATGAGCGAAAGCACCAACTGGTAGGAGAAGACGGTATGCCAATGCGATCCGGAAGCCCCAAGCGTCAGCGCCAGTACAAGCACATCAAGGAAAGCCTTCTCGATCGCGGAACCGGGTTGAAAAAAGCGAAGGAGATCGCTGCGCGAACCGTAAACAAGGAGCGCGCACGCGCCGGCGAGAGCCGGACCGCGAGCAGGTCGTCGATCGACGACATCTCATCCAGCAGGCGTGGTGGCCTGCACTCCCACTCGGGTTCTCGGGGCCGGACCTACGCCCAGCTGCGCAACGAGGCGCGCGAGCACGGGATCAAAGGGCGCTCGAAGATGACGAAGGCGGAGCTTTTGAAGAGGCTGGG
>DATLPO010000119.1:0-8459 GCA_035535675.1 Candidatus Limnocylindria bacterium | reverse complement strand
GACCCACCAGGTCGCCTCAACAGTGACCTTGAGGCTCGCCCACGCAGGCATGTAATGGGGTATCGCCACGGGAACCGGTGTCCACGTCGAACCGTCCCACCGCCATCTGCCGTCTGGTGACAACCGTCCGATAGTCGGAGCCGCGTCTTCGGACATCGAAGGGTTGAACAGTCGCGATGGGGTGAATGGTTACGGACAGCGATCGAAGAGGCGCCTAGGCCAATGTCGTGATAGTGCGGTCCGGCCAGACCACCCGAATCCTGAGGTTGCCGGCGTCCGCCACGTAGAGTTCGCCAACCCTGCCGAAAGCGATTCCCTGCGGGTCGTTCAACTTGGCCTGTATGGCGGCTCCGCCGCCACGTGTGTAGCCGCGAATCCCGCCACGGCCTGCGACAGCGACCATCATGCCGCGTGCCGTGATCATGCGGACCGCGTGGTGATCCCGCTCGGAGAAATAGAGGCTGCCACCGGGCCCGACGGCAAGCCCCACGGGGGCGTAAAGGTTGGCACGAACGGCAGGTCGGCCATCGCCTGAGTAGCTGTGTTTTCCCGTACCCGCGATGGTTCGGATGATTCCCTTGGTGTCGACCTTGCGGATGCGGTCGTTGCCTGTGTCGGCGATGTAGACATTGCCGCGCGAATCGACAGCCACGCCCTCCGGGATCGAAAGCTGGGCAAGGACCGCGGGGCCGCCGTCGCCCGAGAACCCGAAGCCTCCAGTCCCGTGGCTCACCGTGCTGAGCGCGCCGCTCCCAGCAATCGTCGCGATCGTGCCCGCCCGGTTCACCTTGCGGACGCGGTGGTTGAGGGTATCTGCGATGTACAGGTTGCCGCGCGAATCGAAAGCGACGCCCGTCGGCGTGTTGAGTCGGGCGCTTGTCGCTCGGCCGCCGTCTCCAGAGAAACCCCGCACGCCCCTCCCGGCGATCGTGGTGATGGTGCCGTCTTTGGCGATTCTCCTGATCGCGTGGTTGCCGGAATCTGCGACATAAAGGTTCCCTGCCGCATCAAGGGCGAGGCCACGGGGTCCTGTCAGCTGGGCCAGGGCGGCGGGTCCGCCGTCCCCCGAATAACCCTCGCCAAGGGACCCGGCGACCAGTTTCTCAACGCCTGAATCGAGGTCTCGGGCCCAGACCGCATTGGTCGGCACGTCTGCGATGTACAGGGTCGTCCCTCTCACAGCCACTCCTGCCGGTGCTCGGAAAACGGCTGCGGGGACTGGTGCCACCGCGGCGGGTACGGGCGAGCCTGTGCCTGGGGCCGGGAAGCTGTCCAGGTTGGTGACCAGCACAGGCACGGCTGGGTTGGAGACCGCGAGCTCCAGAAAAGCAGCGGCAGCGATCGCGACGAAAGGCAGGCAGGCAATCCTCCAGCTGGGGTTTACGGAGATGTAGCGACGTGGGCGCGCGACCATCACATGCCAACCCGGGCAAAGCCGAGATTGACGGGCCGAGGCAAGCTCGGTATACGGGTCCATGCTTGTGCCTGGGCCTTCGCGAGGTCCGCATCGAGCGGTCCCAGCGAGCGCCCATCGAACTCCTGTGGATCGCCTGAACGGACAACGAGTGCGCGGGCGTTGGACTCGCTGAGAACCCGCACCGATCCGTCAGCACGGAATGACGTTGCGATGCTGGTTGAGAGCCCGTGGCCCAGCTTCATCCAGGTCGTCCACGTCTTGCCCTCGCGAATCGTTGAGAGGAGCACGCCGGACGTTGTCAAAGCGAAGATCTGAACGCGTCGGTCCGACCTGAGCACGACAGCCACCGCGCCGGCGTTGCGCCCTCCGAACTGGGTCCAGGACGTCCAGCGGCCGGCCTTGGTCTGGGTCGCGACAAAGATCGATCCGTCGAGGACGACGTACGCCTCCAGCAAGCCGGCACCGTCACGCACGACCGCGGGGCGGTCGTCGAAAGAGGCCTCAAGGCCACCCGGCTTGCCAAGCGAGCGCCAGCCGGTCCACCTGCCGCCGCCGCGAGCCTGTCGATTGACAACGATGTTTCCATCCGTGGCGATTGCGAAGACCTGCAACGCGCCACTTGAGTCCCGCGCGGCGGTTGGATCCCCGACCACGTGGCTCGCAAATGGGGTGCGGTCCCATTTCGACCAACCGCCGCCGGCTCGGCTCTGCCGCGCTTCCCACAGGGTGCCCCCTGCTGCGCGGACAAATGCGTGAAAACGGCCGTCTGGACCGAGGCCGATGGCGGGCAACCCGACGAGCGTCGAACCCGCGGGACGCCCGAGCGAAACCCACGCCCGCCACCTCATGGTCGCGGGCGAGGCGCCCAGCTGCGACGATGTCCACAGAGCTCCATCCGCGCCGACGACGAAGGCGACGAGGTGGCCTCTGCCGTCGCCCGTTAGGACCGGCCCAGTCGCGAAGCCTCCGCGTGGGCCGCCGAGCAACGCAGTCCACGCGCCAGCCGAGTCCACCGACCAGACTCTTCCGTCCAGCATCGACCGTGCCAGGACGTGCATTTCGCCGGCAGCACTCTGGCCGGCGAAGGACTGTGATGCTCTAGACCGATCCAGGAATGCGAGGTAGGGCGTCGGGTCGATTGACTGATATTCACCGCCGCCGTGGGGCCGGGCGCCGAAATCGAGGTTCGGTATGTCGGCGACGCCGAGGTCGCCCACATAGCCGACCAGGGCGCCGATCTCGACTCGCTGGCCGCGCACCACGGTGGCGCGCGATAGATGACCAAGGAGAATGTCGTGGCCTTCGTCGAGCCAGATCTTCACGTAGTGCGGCCCGTAGTCGTGCGCTTCGCCGCCGCCGACTTCGACCACTGTGCCGGGCCATCCGGCATAGATAGGTGTTCCGTAGGGGAGGTCGATATCGATCCCCTCGTGCACGTGCGAAGAGGACTTGGGGCAGCTGAAGCGACTGTCGTATGGCTCGAGCTCTACAGCGGTGCATCCGTACCCGAGGATCACCTCGGTGTCGCCTGGCCACCACGGCGAGCTCTGGGCATTTGCCGTAAGGGGAGGCGCTGACGCAACAGAGGTCGCAAGCAAGATGGCGACTAAGCCTTTGAGCACCGTGGATCGCTCTGTCATCAAACAAGCCTCTCGTCGCTAGTAACGGTCGAGTCGCTGCACCGTTACTGTGATCAACGAGGTGAGTTTTCAGAAGTGAGGTTCGCGATCGGCAACGTGTTTTCGTGGCTGGTGACTGCCCTGTTCGGCGTGTTGTTTCTGGCGCTCGCCTTCGAGAGCTGGGCGCTCATAACGCACAACGAGCTGATCACCGATTACGTGAGGCCCACCGTCCACGCCTACCCGGGATGGGCCTTTGCCATCGCGGTCTCGATCGGCATCCTTCTCGGGCATTTCTTGTGGGGCCCTGCCAGAGGCAGAACCTCACCGCCTGACGCTCCAAGGTGAACCTGACCGCCGAGATCATCATCTCTCTGATTGCCACCGCCGGCGTGGGGATTGCGTTCCTTCTGATGGTCGAGGAGTCGATCGCTTTGCGGATGGGCAGGGACCCGCTGAGCAATGGCGTGCGGGCGGCCGTCAGGCACTTCCCGCGCTTCACCTATGCGTTTGCCGTCGTGGTCGGAATGGTGCTGGGCCACCTCGTCTGGCCCTAGGTCGTCGGGCTCAGGCCCCGGCTTTCTTGTCGTCAAGGAATTCCTGGTATCGGCGGTACGCGTCCTGTTTTCGGCTGTCGACGATCTTCGTATAGCCCTGCAGCGTGTTCAGGTTCGCGTGACCCAATACCTCCTGCACCAGGCGGACGTCGCCACCCGTCACCTCTAGAAGGGTGGTGGCGGTCGTGTGCCGGGCGACGTGGGGGGACTTGAATGACCACGCCCCGAGCTGCTTTCGGATGCGCCTGACTATGAACCGCGCTCCCGCGGAGGTGAGCCTTCTGCCGCGGTCGTCCGCCACTGAGCGATCGAAGTTCACGAAAAGCGCCATCGACGCATCCTCCCGAGCCGCCAGGTAGTCCTCGAGCGCGGAGCGCGCATCGGTGGTCAGGTAGACGGCTCGCTGTTTCGAGCCCTTGCCAGTGACCACGAGGCGGTTGCCGCTGCGGGGGAAATCAGTGCGGTCCAACGCGAGGGCTTCGGAGATGCGGCATCCGGTGCTGATCAGGAAATGGACCATCGCTCGATCGCGCTTGTCGGGCAGAGTCTCGGTTGGAAGCGCCGCAAGCAGGCGAACCAGCTCATCGGGATCGATCGGCTTGGGCAGTCTCTGTTCGAGCTTGGGCAGGGTGATGCCGTTCGAGAGATCGCGATCGATGATGCCTTCCTTGGCCAGCCACTTCAGCCACGATCTGATGGCGACCAGCGCGCGCGCTCGTGACGCTGGGCTCTTGAGCCGCCCGGCGAGGTGGCGTTGATAAGCGCGAAGGTCTTCATGACGGAGCCCGTCGAGGGCGAGAGTGTGACCGTTTGCGGCGAGAAAGCCGATCAACTTTCGCAGCTCGGACTCATAGGCTCGGACCGTGTTCGGGCTGCGGTTCGCTTCGAGCTGAAGCCAGCCGAGATATTCCGAAGCGGCGGCCTGCAGGTCGAGATGCATGATCGAGGCCGCCTGCATGTTGCCATATCGGCTTCAAGGAGGGGAGCTTCGGCATCGATCGCGTAGAGTGGGGCCAGGATATGACCAGGTCCCTGACTGCGCTCGGCGCACTCCTGTTGCTGGCCGCTTGCAGCCTCACCTCGCCAGGCGCGACCCCCGCGACGGCCGCCAGCGTTTCGGTTCAGTCGGGCGACCTTCCGGGCGGAATGGTGCGATGCGAATTGTCAGGGGATATCGATACGTACCTCAACAACATCAAGACCAAGGACCCGGCGACTTTCACGTCGACCAAGACCCAGTGGGATTCCGCCAAGGAAAAGGGCGCGACCGGCGCGCAGGTCGTCTTCTACACGGACAGCGCGGCCAACTGCGCCAGCGTTGAGTCGAAGGTCTCGAACATCAGCTCCGCGGCCTACAAGCTTGTTGTCAATTTCGTCATCCAGTTCAAAGATGAAGCCACAGCCGCCAGCGACTACGCCAACGAGAAGATATTTGGCATCGATCGCGCGACGCTGAAAGCGGACGGCGCTCCAGTCAAAGAGGGAGCCGCCACGGGCCTCGGCCCGAACTCAATAGTTCTCAGCGTTCCGATCGCGAACCAATCCTTCTATATCGCCGTGTGGCAAGGCAAGGCCTTCATGGTGATCCTCGGGATCATCAACCTCGACAGCGCGACAGGCCAAAAGGTTGCGGACGCGGAGAACAAGCGAATCCACTGATGAATTTGGTCAAATTGGGTCAAAAGGAGGGAGTCATGCCTCCCTCCCAAACTGGACGATTACAGGTTGCAGGTCGCCGAGTAGCTGGAGTTGTTCAGTCCAGTCAGCCCACCGCGAGCTGAGCCGAGCACGTCGTCACCGAAGAAGGGCGGCTGGCCCGCGGTGAAGTGCACTGAAGGGTCGCTGAATGCGCCGAACGCACCATGGCCTGCGTCACAGACGTTCGCAACCTGGTCCGGCGGGTTGTACCCGTTGCCAGCAGCGAATGCGACCGAACCGAAGCCGATGGTGGCCGTAGCCGCCATCGCGATACCGAAAAACAAACGCTTCATTAACCACTCCTCATCGCGCCTATCCAGTGGCGCGGGCCTGCCGATCCTGCAAACGTAGGTTCGGTCTCGTGCTCACGTGACCCTGACTCTGTAGGGTCGCCAAGCCCTCGACTGGATAGCTCTAAGCCCGGTCAGCGGGGCCTTCTGGAACCGCAACGCGACCGCCGATAGGCGAAATTTGCCTCGGCGTTTCTTGAGGGGTTACCAGGTCACAACAGAAGAGAGACTTCGACGGGTCCCGGAGTACCCAACTGATCTTTGCTGGAATGGGGCTGTCACGGGGGAAACTGCGAATTGGTGCAGCCTGGTGCGCCTGCAAGCCTATGGCGCACTACCTCACACATGCGCAAGCACACCGTCCAGCGGGCGAGGCACGTGGTTTAGATCCAGCGCGCCGACGAGCAAGGCCCCAGATTGGATCTTCCTGCCGCTGTGGGTGCCGAAGAAGCGCCGGAGCTGCTCTTCGGTGGCGCGTCCTCGCCAGGCACGCTGTTTCTGGAATGAGCGGAACAATCCAAGCTCACCCTGCGATTCGATGACCTGTTCTACGGCGGCGGCACCAAGGGAACGGATCAGCTCGTCCTCGAGGTCAGCGACGCAAACGTAGAAACCGAGTCGCTCCATGTCGGTGCCTGTGAGGTTGGAGCCGAGGCCCGCCCGCTCGAGACCACGTTGGAAATCGCCCTGCTCCGCGGCGTCGCACATGCCCGCCAGCCTCAGGTTCAACCCGCGAGGGCCGAACCGATCCAGGAAGCTGCCGATGTTCTTCGTACCCCCGATTGGAACAACTGAGATGCCTTCTACATCAAGGTTCCGACCACGGCGTCTGGCCAGAGCTTCGAGCGCGAGCTGGTCGCTGACCCCTTCGACCAATACGACCGAGCGCGTGCCGTAGCTCTTAGCAGTCTCGTTGTGAGTCATCTCTATGCCTAACGATGATCTCCTTCTCAACCAATGGTGGGCGTCGGTTACGTGTTGAAGCGGCGACCACGAAACCCTCATCGCGGCCGCGTGGAAGCATCGATTCGGGGCGCATTGAGCGTCTGAGTCCGAGCCGGCGAGAATTTTTTTGGACCCTGGAACGCCTGGCCACGGATATCCACCCATTGAATGTGAGGTCGCTCCGTCGCCGCCTTCGGGGTGTGTCGACTGGGCCATTTGAACTCGCAAAACCGCGCTTCGCGCCGGCGTGTAAAGAGACCGATGTATCGACTTTAGAAGTCTTAGTCACGTCCCCGCGCGCGCAGTTCTTCGCGAGAAACCCGAAGGCCTTGATGTACGTAGCAATCGTGGAGAAGTCTCTGGTAGACGTGGTGTTGGGACGATCGGGTTGCGATGGGGCATGCGGTATCGCACCAAAGAAATCGGCACCAAAAAAACAAAGGAGATGCGCATGCAAATGAGTTTTCTGGGAATGTCGTGGCGAGGTCCGCTCGCCGCGGTTGTAACGTCTGGGGCGCTGGCACTGGCAGCGCCCGCCGCCTTCGCGGCGAACAACGACCAGAACGGTCTGGTCAACGTCAACCTTCAGTCGATCGCGCTGGCAGTACCCGTTTCGGTCTCGGTTCCGGTGGGCATTGCGGCCAATGTCTGCGGGATAAACGCGGCGGTCCTGGCTGTGGCGGCACAGTCGGGAACCGCAGCCTGCACAGCGACCAGCAACTCGACCGGACTGAGCACAGCGATCGCTGACGCGATGACCGGCGCAGGTGGTGGAAACAACAACAACGACCAATCAGGGTTGGTCAACGTGAACGTACAGGGACTCGCGCTCGCCGTGCCGGTCTCGGTCGCCGTCCCGATCGGAGTGGCGGCCAACGTGTGCGGCCTGAATGCGTCGGTTCTCGCCGTCGCGAACCAGACAGGAGCCGCGTCATGTGATGCGACTTCAACTTCGAACGCCTTGAGCCGCGCTATCGCGTTAGCGTTGGCCTAGCTGTCAATCCCGCCGATTTCCAACGACGCCCCGGGGGGTGAGCGCGTGAGCTCACCCTCTTTTTTTCTTTTTGGATGAGCGAAGCTGTCAGGCAGTCGATGCAAGATCAACTTGCTTCGTATTCAAAACGACGCGGGTGGTGCGCCTGGCAAGAATCGAACTTGCTGCCTCTTGCTCCGCAGGCAAGCGCTCTATCCGGTGAGCTACAGGCGCGAGCGGTTCAGTTTAGGCGAGCATCGATCGCAACAGTTGCTGCCTTGAACTGTGCTGCATTGAGGTTGGTGAGGACCAGCAACGATGCAAATACCGATCGCCGCCAGCACGCCAATCGAACAGAAGCACTGGCGTAGGTCCAGGAGCTCGCACTGAGGCCGGTGCCTGTGCCGCGCACCATCCCGGGCGCGACTTGATCGGGAGCGGGGGGCACGAAACCAAGGATTCCGGCCCCCCAAGCACGCTGCGCTTGGCCCTCATCGGCGAACACTGCAATAAAGCTCGCGGCGGCCCTGAACTTGGCAGTGACCCCGAGCTCGGCGGCGCAGGCCGATGGATCGGTGGCAAAAACTGAGATCGCTGCGTCGACGGCGCCCCTCGCGCGCAGCTCCTGCCATCCCTGCGTCATGCGGGCCGCAAGTGTCGGATCGCCTGCCTGTAGGTTCTTGAGGTAGCCGGCGATCGGTCCGGAGCCGGTGCACGCGTGGAGGTCGGTCGGGACCTCGCCAGGCTGAAGGACGGCGGCCGCGACAGTCGCATGCGGGGACGGGCTGGGCGACGGGTTTGCCGCAGGCGTGGTGTTGTTCTGGCAGGCGACCAGAAGCGAGCCCACGGCGAGGATGGCGATAAACCGGCTCACGGCGGGGGCAGTCTAGACTGGTGAGCCGGCGCGCGCCTGTAGCTCACCGGACAGAGCGTTCGGCTCCGGACCGAAAGGCAGCAGGT
>DATLPO010000118.1:0-6564 GCA_035535675.1 Candidatus Limnocylindria bacterium | reverse complement strand
GCCACTGGGCGCCGACGAAGTTTATGCATGGGACCCAGTGGTCAAGGCCCTCGCGGCGCAGCACCCCAACTGGGAGCCGGGTACAGCTCACGGATACCACGCCCTCACCTACGGCTGGCTGGCCGGCGAAATCATCAAGCGTGTGTCTGACATGAGCGTTGGAAAGTTTGTCGCCGAGCGGATCGTGCAGCCCCTCGGCCTGGACTTCTGGATCGGCCTTCCTGACGAGCTGAACGCCAGGGTGGCGCCTCAGATCCCGGCGCCGCCGCCTCCTCCCGGCGCTCGAGCCGATCCTTTCGCGGCGAGGTTGGCCGACCCCTCGTCACTCATGCACCGCGCCTTCACCAACCCATCAGGTCTCTTCACGGCTGCGAACACGCCGGCTTTTAGAGCCGCCGAGGTGCCCGCAGCAAACGGGATCGGCACCGCCCGCTCGCTCTCCCGCCTCTATGCCGCATGCATCGGGGAGCTTGACGGGGTCCAGCTGCTCACGCCCCACACCCTGGAGCGGGCAATGCGCACCGAAGCCCACGGCGAAGACCTTGTCGTCGGCTACGAAACTCGGTACGCGACCGGCTTCCAGCTCTCGTTCCCCAGCCGGCCCATGGCCGGGGAAGGCTCGTTCGGGCACTACGGGATGGGTGGTTCGATGGCCTTCGCGCACCCTGAGCGCGGCCTGTCGTTCGGGTACACGATGAACCAGATGCTGTCCCCCACGGGGCCCGATCCTCGATCAACCGCCTTGATCCAGGCCGTGCTGAGGTGCGCCGGCTGACGTATCGGCCGCAGCCATTCCGCAGCAGTCCTAAGATTCAGGCGCTGGTGGGCAAGGCTTGACAACACCCGACCTCGTATTCGGAATCTGCCTCCTCGTGGGCGGCGGCCTGCTGCTCGTCACCCTGATCGTCGACGACATCTTCAGCGGGCTGTTCGATGCCCTCCATCTGGGCTTTGACATCGCCGGGGTGTCGCCGACCCCGATGCTCCTGGGCTTCGTGGCGATGTTCGGCGTCGGTGGCCTGATCGGCCTCCACAGCTTTGACGCGGGGGTCGGCGGCGCCACGCTCGCGGGCATCTTGGCGGGCCTGGTCGGCTCAGGAGTTGTCTTTGGCGCATTCAAGGCTTTGCGCACGGCCGAGTCATCTGACACTTTCAGCCTCGAGGAGATGGTCGGATCCACCGGCCGCGTCTCGGTCGCGATCCCCGCGAACCGGTTCGGCACGGTGCTGATCAGCTTCGCGGGCGCTTCACACAATCTGACGGCCACCGCCGACGCAGAGATCCCGGCCGGACGCGCAGTCAAGGTCGTGGGTGTCGCCGGCACCAACCTCGTCGTCACCCCCGTCCAGATTGCGAGCACTGAAGGAGCAAGGTCGGATGCCTAGTTTTGTGACGTCAACACCATTCCTCGCCGTGACCGGCGTGGTCATCCTCATCCTCCTCATTGCGTTCGTCGCCAGCCGCTACAAGGTGGCGAGCGCCAACGAGGCCCTGATCGTCGCCGGCTCCCGTGGCGCGAAGGTGCGAGACGAGAAGGGGCAGCTGATGTCAGGACCTGGCGATCGAGGCGTCAAGGTGGTCGTCGGAGGCGGCACCTTTATCCGCCCCCTGCTCGACCGCGTCGGCAAGCTCAAGCTGACCGCGCGTCAGATCAACGTGCAGCTCGGCGACGCAGTGACGAGCCAGGGCATCAAGGTCCAGGTACAGGGAGTGGCCACATTCAAGATCGGCAGGGACGTCGAGTCCTTGCGCAACGCAGCCGAGCGCTTTCTCGACGCCAAGCCCGAACAGGTCGACTCGATCGTCAAGAACGTGCTCGAGGGATCGCTTCGGTCGATCGTTGGCACGCTGACGATCGAGGAGCTGATCCGCGACCGCCAGAAGCTGCTCCAGCAGGTGCAGGACGCGGCCAAGGGCGACCTCGCGACGAGCGGTCTTCAGATCGATGCCTTCACCATCCAGAGCTTCTCGGACGAGTCGAACTACATCGAGCTGTTGGGCCAGCAGAGCGTCTCCACCGTCACGCGCGACGCCCGCATCATGAAGGCTTCAACTGATCAGGAGGCCGCGGTTCGAGAGGCAGAGGCCCAGCAGATCAAGATCAATGCAGGGCGAGACGTCTCGCTGCGGGAGGCTGAGACGAAAATGCAGGTCGCCGCGGCCCAGGCTCGCGCCGACCAGGCTGGTCCTCTCGCGCAGGCGGAGGCGCAACAGGAGGTCGTGCGCAAGCAGACCGAGCTCGCCGAGCTCGAGGCCTCGCGAAAAGAGAAGGAGCTGCTGTCGACCACGGTCAAACCGGCGGCCGCTCTGGCGCAGGCGGTCATCGCCAAGGCCGAAGGCGACAAGCGCGCGAAGATCGCGTCCGCCGAGGCGGATGCAGAGACCACGCGCCTGGAAGGTGGGGCAGAGGCCCAGATCGTGCTCACCAAGGGTGAGGCGGAGGCTAAGGCTCTTGCCATGCGTGCTGATGCATACAAGCAGTTCAACGAGGCGGCCATCATCCAGACCGTGCTTGCGGCCTTGCCAGAAATCGTTCGGGCGGCGGCTGAGCCCATGGGCCACATCGACTCGCTGACAGTAATGAGCGCAGACGGCGCGTCAGACATCGTCAAGAACGCGACCCGCGCCATGATCGAATCGACGACTGCGATCAAGGGCCTGACGGGGCTCGATGTGCCGAGTCTGATCGGGGGCGCGATGGGGCGAGGATTCGGCGAGCGGCTGCGTACCGGCGACGGCGATGCAGGCAGCGCCTCCGGCAGTGCGACAGATCGAATCAGCGAGATCGCGGGCGAAGGGTTGTCTACCCTCAAAGCTGCAAGGGCTGAGGCGGCCGCAAAGGCTGAGGCGGCCGAGGCCGAGGCGGAGGCCAAGGCTGAAGCGGCAGTTCACAAGGCGGCCGGCGAGGCGGCGAAGGCCGAGGCCATCGCGGGAGCGCTCAAGACAGCAGGCGCGGCAAAGGCCGAGAAGGCGGCTGCGACAGTCGTGAAGGCGGAAACCAAGGTGGCCCCGAGTGCCGGCAACGTGGAGCAGTGGGCCAAGTGGCTTGCGGGCGAGCTGGCCAGGGTGCCCCAGATCCAGGTGTATGGCGGCTTGCGGCTCGCGGAACTTGCTGAGAAAGGGCCGGCCCCCGCGCGCGCCGTGTGGCAGACCGCGCAGGCAGTGCTTGGGAAGGATTTCAGCGAGGTCACGGTTAGCGGCCTGCTCAAGCGGTTCCAGTCATAAAAAGCGGGAAGCCCGCTTGCGCGAGCTTCCCAAGGCTGGGGTGGGGGCGTGAAGTCGAATTCGGTGGCCGAGTTACCGGCAGACGATATGGTAGCACAGGCATGAGCTATCCACAAGATATAGACAGGTGGGGACAAAACCGGTGAAAACCCCCATCTCGCTGGACATGGAACCGATGCTTTCGGCGCCAGCCGACGGCATCCCAAAGGGCGACAAATGGTCCTACGAGCCCAAATGGGACGGCTTTCGGACCCTTGTCTTCCGGGACGGCGCCGAGGTCGCCTTGATCAGCCGGGGGTCACGGCCCATGACTCGCTACTTCCCAGAGGTGCTGCCCGCGTTTCGTGGTCTCGGCCCGAGCAAGCTGGTGCTCGACGGCGAGCTCATCGTGGTCGGTGAGGGCGGTCTCGACTTCGGTGCACTGCAGCAGCGGATCCACCCTGCCGACTCACGTGTCCGCATGCTCAGCGAAGCCACCCCGGCATGGTTCGTGGCATTCGACCTGCTCGCCGAGGGCGACTTGGACCTTCGCGCTCAGCCGCTTGGTGAACGGCGCAAGCGGCTGGAGAAGCTGCTCAAGGGAGTCAAGACTCCGATCTTTCTCACTCCTTACACACGTGACCCCGCCACAGCTGAGAAATGGTTCGCACAGTTCGAGGGCGCCGGGCTCGATGGGGTGATGGCCAAGTCATGGGACGGCGCTTATGTGCCTGGCAAGCGATTGTGGGTCAAGATCAAGCACCAGCGGACTGCCGATTGCGTGGTCATCGGGTGGCGCAAGTCAAGCGATGGCAACTCGCTCGGCTCGCTTTTGCTGGGTCTGTACGACAAGAAAGGCACGATGCACTACGTCGGCCACACCTCTTCCTTCAGCGCTGCGGAAAGGAAGGAGCTCATCGTCAAGCTGAAGCCGCTTGCGACGGAGATGCCGAAGGAGTGGTCGGACGCTTCCGGCCGGATGCCTGGAGGTGTGAGCCGGTGGTCGAGCGGGAAGCAGACCGAGTGGATGATGGTCAGGCCGGAGCTTGTTTGCGAAGTCGCTTACGACAAGCTGGAGGCCGGCGAGCGTTTTCGCCATGCGACGCGATTCCTACGCTGGCGCACCGACAAGGCGCCACGCAAGTGCGGCTTCGACCAGATCGAGTCAGCGGTTGAGTTCGACGTGCGAGGGATTTTCAGGAGCAAGTAGCAAAGGCCGCGCCCCGGCGCCGCCTGGCCCGTAGTACTTCATCGCCGCGTGGCCGAGGGCTGTCACTGCCAGCCAATCGAAACCAGCGCCGGCCGCCACGCCGACTCCAAGGGGCACGACTCGCGCCGCAATTTTCGCGGCGCCCGTGCTTGCCACGCGGGCGAGGATGCGACTGAGAATCCGGCCTCCTCCGTGCGTGAGGAGCATTGCGGGCACGCGCCGAAAGGCGGCGATCGCCACGCGCTCGCCGCCGGCGACCAGAACGTCCTCGCGAAGCTTCACAGCACCGCTGGTGATGCCGACCACGACGAGAGCTTCGACGACTCGCTCATCAGAGCTGTCGAGCTCGTGGCCGTAGATCATCGCGACTGAAAGGACCAGCTCGATCTCTTGCTCGAGCGCGTAAAGAGCCTGGCTGGTGAGAGTGCCGACGGCGAGCATCGTGCCGAGTCCTGGCGCTATCGACACCGCTCCACTGATCGCGCCTGTCGCTGCGACCCGCCTTCGCGTGGAACGGATGAGTCTCAAAGCAAGTTGGTCATTGGTGAGGTGCGGATTGGCTTCCCGCAACAGGTGCACCCTGCCGCTAATCGCGGGTTCGCGGCTGCTGACCGCGTGGGCGAGCGTGTGAAGCACCGTGCGCACCTGCGGCGGGAGGCGCTCGAAGTCCATCTAATGGACAGGGTACCGCGGTGCTGCGGGTGATTCATTGCTGAGAGGAAGTCGCATGTTAAGAAGGGCAATTTGAATACCTACTTGCGACCTTGTCGCGATAAGGGGTAGGCTCCTGTAATGGCCTCGATGACTGCCCTCCTCCGACAGTCCTTCGACAGAGGCGAACGCAGCCGGCTGGCTGCCTTTTTCGGCGGGGTCGGGTTGCTGCACCTCACTGGCTGGGGTCTGCTTCTCGTTTACGGCATCGGCCACCCGACGATCCTCGCCCTGGGCGGGCTCGCATACACCTTCGGCCTCCGGCACGCTTTCGACGCCGATCACATCGCCGCCATCGACAACACCACCCGAAAGCTGCTCCAGGACGGGAAGAAGCCAGTCGGGGTCGGGTTCTTCTTCTCGCTCGGTCACTCGTCAGTCGTCTTTCTGATCGCGGCCGCGCTGGGGCTCACCGTCAAGTGGATCGTCGATGGCGTCGCAGGCAATGGGGGAGAGCTCAGGATCGTAGGAGGGCTTGTAGCAGGATTCGTCTCTGGCGGCTTCCTGCTTGTCATCGGGCTGATGAACCTGGTCATCCTGCTGGACATCGTTCGTGTTTACCGCCGGATGAAAAGTGGCGACTACGATCGCGAATCCCTGGAGCACGAGCTGACCGCCGGCGGGTTCATGACCCGCATCTTTGGCAGGCTGTTTCGCGTGATCAACCACAGCTGGCAGATGTATCTCGTCGGCTTTCTCTTCGGCCTCGGCTTCGATACCGCGTCGGAGATCGCTCTCCTTGCAGTGTCGGCAGGCGCTGCCGCCAATGGAATTCCGTTCATGGCGGTGATCGCTCTGCCGCTGATTTTCGCGGCCGGCATGTCGCTGATGGACACCGCAGATGGCGCGTTCATGGCGAAGGCTTACTCGTGGGCGTTCGCCAGTCCGGTGCGCAAGGTCTTCTACAACCTGACGATGACGAGCCTGTCGGTTTTCGTAGCGCTGTTCGTAGGCGTCGTCGAGCTGGCGCAGGTCCTGATTCGCAGTCTCGACTTGAAAGGCGGTGTGTTCAGCGCGATCGCGGGCTTCGACCTGATCGGCAGGGCCGGCTATTTCATAGTGGCGGCATTCGTGCTTGCGTGGATCGCCGCTTTCGTCATCTACAAAGCACGTCGCATCGACCAGAGGTGGGCCGAGCTCGTCGATGAGGTCGCCTAGCCCGGATCAGACGGACAGGCCGTACACGCGGGCTGCGTTGCCTCCGAAGATCGCTTCCTTCTCTGCCGGTTTGAGATCCCTCACTGTCTCTCTCAGCGCGTCGACCACTTCTTCGTAGGTCGCAGCCAGCTCGCAGACCGGCCAGTCGGACCCGAACATGCATCGTTCGGACCCAAACCAGCCGAGAGCACGCCGCACGTACGGACGGAGGTCGTCGATCGACCAATCGGTCCAGGAAGCTTCGGTGACCATTCCCGACAGCTTGCAGACAGCGTTCGGAC
>DATLPO010000117.1:0-152704 GCA_035535675.1 Candidatus Limnocylindria bacterium | reverse complement strand
AGCCCGATACGCAGGCGATGGAAGACGATTGGGCGGCGAGACCCACGCAGGCGACGGCGACCGCCGGCGGCTAGCGGCCTAGTAGATAAACCCGACCAGGCGTCCGCTCAGCTCGCCGGGCTTGATCGTGCGCTGGCTGATCACGCCGAATGCCACGAAGTTCATCTCGGATACCGTCCAGGACCCGTCAGCGCTCACCGATTCGACGTATGCGACGTGGCCAAGGTAGCTCTCCCAGGTGACCATGATCGCGCCCACCCTGGGCTTCGCTCCCACGGGGTATCCGGCGGCGGCGGCGTTCTGATACCAGAACCCTGCGTCGCCGCGCCACGTCACGTTCCGCTTGGTGGCGACGTAATACGTGCACCAACCGGGAGGGAAGCCCGTTGCGGGGTACGGACCCAGGCAGCAGCCAAGGATCGTTGAGTGGAACGAGCTGCCCGCTCCGGCCTGCACCAGGTTCTGCCACAGGGTTGGGGGCGGCGGGAAAGCCCCGCCAACGCCGCCCGGAATGACGAGAACCGTGCCGGCGGTGAGCTGCGGACTGCGCAGTCGGTTGAAGTCGAGGATGGTCTGAGCGTCGGACTGGTACTTCGTGGCGAGGCTCTCGAGCGTGTCGCTCGCCTTGGCGGTGACGACGATTCCGGGAACCGGAGGGATCATGAGCTGGTCGCCGGTCGCGACTACATCGCTCGAAATCAAGTTGGTGTTAGACCAGCGGATCTGGCTCACCGTGACGTGGAACTTGGCAGCGATCGCCTTCAGGTTCTCGCCTGACTGGACCTTGTATGTCGTCGGGGTGTGGCTTATCGGCGCCGCCAACGGGATGGACACCGGCTTGATGATCGTGCTGTAGCGGCCCAGCGATACATCACCCACGGTGCCACCCTCGCCTGAGACCACCGCTTCTGCGTTGACTGCGCCCAAACGAGCTGTAAAGGACGATTGGTAGTGACGGTCCATCGATGCGTACCCTGATATCGCGACCGCTATTGCGAGCACGACAGCATGAGTCAGGTAACGGTGGACTCTCAAATACCTACCCCTAAAAGTTGTGAACCCACCAACCAGAGGTGGATCCCCCAAGAACCGCGTCACCCTACCAGACCCCCGCCGAGCCCGTCAACCCTGTGAACTGAGAGAGTGGGGCCGAAAAGGTGGTTTTGCCGGCCGGCAGGTTGAACTCGGCCTGAATACGCCAAACTCGACGCCTGGCGGCCTCTTGACGAACAACAGTTCGTCCTGTTGAAAGGGCCAAGCGGGCCTGTTTCCACGTCGTGACGGGCTTGTTCACAGGCTGCTCAACGGCAAACAGGGGCGTAGCTTGCTGTTAAGGAAACGTGGCGGCATATATAGAGACGCGCGCGAGATGCAAAGGGATGCGGCGTTTTCTTTACCTGCATGCTCGTGCTTCATTGCACAATCACCAGCCTCGCCCCGTGATGGGTCGCAGATCTCGCGCGCACGACAAAGAGTGCGGAAGTCGCGCCGCCTATCCTTTTCCGCGCATGAACGGCTCGCCAACGGCCGGCGAATATCGCGCGCAGCGCTCAATTCGGCGATGAGCAAGCTCCACACGCCTGTATGCAAGTTGCTCGGCATCGAGCTTCCGATCCTGCAGGCCGGCATGAGCCGCTACACCACGCCGGAGCTGGTCGCCGCTGTGAGCAATGCCGGCGGCCTCGGAATCATCGGAGGCCTCAGCCGGACGGCGGATGAGCTGCGAGAAGAGATCGGCAGGGTCCGCGAGCTGACCTCTCGCCCATTCGGCGTCAACCATGTCGTGTCACAGCTGGACTCCGCGGCCGTCGATGTCACGCTGGAGCTCCGCGTACCGGTGCTCTCACTTTCTTGGGGACGAGCCGGCGAGCTGGCCCGCCGCGCTCGCGACGCAGGCGTGAAGGTCGTCCACCAGGTCAACTCCCCCGAGGAAGCAGGCAAGGTGGCGGCAGACGGAGCGGATGTCGTGGTGGCGCAAGGGACCGAGGGTGGCGGACACGTCGGAGGGATGTCGACGCTGCCGCTGGTGCCTCAGGTCGTCGATATAGTCAATGCGGTGCCGGTGCTCGCGGCCGGCGGCATCGCAGATGGGCGCGGCCTGGCTGCGGCGCTGATGCTTGGCGCGCAGGGCGTGCTGATCGGGACTCGCTTTCTTGCTACGCCTGAGGCCAGTGGGCGCGGGCACTCCAAAGATGTGATCCTCAACGCGCTGGGGAGTCAGACCATGGCGAGCAAGTTCTTTGACGACGTCCTCGGCATCCGCTGGCCAGGGGCCTTGGTGCGTTCAATCCGAAATCCTCTCCTGGACCGCTGGGCGCAGCGGCAACAGGACTGGACGCTGGCGGCGGACCAGATTCGACCCTCGCTAGAGGCAGCGATTGCGGCCGGCGATTTTGTCCTGGCCGGCGAGGCCGCAGGATTGATCCACGACATCGTTCCCGCCGGGGAGCTGGTGACGAGGATCGCCCGTGAGGCCGAAGCTCTCCTGAATGGATAGTCGCACGTCACCGGCAACCCCCACCCGGCTGTGCTCGCTTCGCGAGCAGAGCCTCCCTTCCCATAAATGGGGAGGGGTTGGTCCGGCCCCCACCCGGCCGCGCCCGCCTTGCGGACGGGGCCGCCCTCCCCACAAGTGGGGAGGGGTTGGTCCGGCTTCTGGCCGGACCTAAGGGCCGGACCTAAGGGCCCCCGCGGACGTAGATGTTCTGGCCCGAAACGAAGCCCGACTCATCGCTGCAAAGGAAGGCGATCACGTTGGCGATGTCCTCGGGCTGACCGACCCGGCGCAGTGGGATCTGCGATGCAGCCCCTAGCTTGAATGCCTCGTAGTCAACTCCCATGCGCTCGGCAGTAGCCCTGGTCATCCTGGTCTCGACAAATCCTGGCGCCACTGTGTTCACGTTGACGTTGTAGGCACCCAGCTCGATGGCGAGCGTCCGCGCCATACCCTGCAGGCCGGCCTTCGCTGCCGAGTAGTTGGCCTGGCCCCGGTTGCCCAGAGCTGAAGTCGAGGAGAGGAAAACCATCTTTCCGTATTTCTGGTCGACCATGTGTTTCTGAGCCGCCCGTGCACACAGAAAGGTGCCTTTAAGGTGAGTGTCGATCACCGCATCCCAATCCTCGTCGGTCATCTTGAAGAGCAGGTTGTCGCGGATGATGCCGGCGCACGTCACCAGCACGTCGAGCCGCCCGAGCTCCTTCACAGTCCGCTCCACCATCGACTCCACCTGCGCCCGATCGCTGACATCGCACGCGATCGCGATGCCCCCGATTGGGCCGGCAATCTCTTTGGCTGGGCCCTCGTCAAGGTCTGAAACCGCAACCCTCGCTCCCTCTTTGGCAAGGAGCTGTGCGGTGGCCGCCCCGATCCCGCGGCCTCCTCCTGTCACCAGCGCGACGCGATCCTTGAACCTCACGCCGTGTCGGTGTCCAGGGCTGTACCGCCGTCCTTGCGAGGATCCGAACCGCCCCGCAAGCGCCCACCTTCTTCAGCCGCTATGAGCTGGGGTTTGGCGAAGTAGGAGTCGTAGTTGAGCGTTCGCCGGCTGACCTTATAGCCCAGCTTCTGGAGGCCGTTGCTCACCGCGTACGGGATACGCCCTTCGAGCTGGACGATATCGCCCTGAAAGTCGATTCGCGGAGCGCTGACTGCCTCAATCGGCGACATGCCGTGGTCGATCACGTTGACCAGCGCCTGCAGGATGCCTGTCACGATCTTCGTCCCGCCTGGCGCGCCGACGCAGACACGCAGACGGTCGTTGTCGAAGACCATCGTCGGCGTCATCATCGTCACGCGCGTCTTGCCCGGCCGAACGGAGTTAGGGGTGCCGGGCCGCGGATCGAAGCAGTTCATGTAGTCGTTGAAACCAAACCCGAGGTCTGGCGTGACGACGCCGCTGGCCGAGCCAAGCGTGTGCGTCAGCGAGACTGCGTTGCCTTCGTCATCGACAACGCAGACATGGGTGGTGTCAGGGCGGTCGTGGGCGGCTCCGGCAGCGACTGCCTCACGCGCCTGGGCGGCGTACTTTTTGTCGGCCAGAGCCCCGGTCGGGATGTCGACGAAGCGAGGATCTGCGACGTGACGCTCGCGATCGGCGACCGCCCAACCCATCGCTTCCACCAACAGGCGCGCCGCTTCTGTGCTCGGCCAGCCATGGGCGCCCAGGTCGTAGCCCTCGAGAAAGTTGAGCATCTGGAGCAGTGTCAGGCCGCCCGCGGGTGGACCTGCGACCGATAGGGCAAGCCCCCTATATGTGCCCCTCAGGGGCTCCGTCACGTTGACGCGATAGTCGGCAAGGTCGTCTTTGGTGATGAAGCCTCCGTTGGCTTCGAAGTCCGCCGCGATCGCCTCGGCGATCTCACCGCGGTAGAAAATGTCGGGGCCGTCACTCGCGAGACGCTCCAGCGTGCGGGCGTAGTCTGCCTGCACGAAGCGCTCACCGATGGCGAAGAGTTTGCCGTCGTGCGTGTAGATCGCCTTCGCCGCAGGCGTCACTTGAATCCTCTGCGCGTTGGGGACCACATCCGGGCCGAAGTCGGTGGTCCAGTAGTCATGCATGTAGCCGCTCACTGGGAAGCCATCCCGCGCGAGCGGAATCGCAGGCGCGATCGCCTGGTCCCACGAGATCGTGCCGAAACGCGTGAGCGCCTCGTAGAGTCCCGCGACCGTTCCGGGTACCCCGACCGATTGGTAGCCGACGTCGTTGACAAATCCTTCGAGCACGTAGCCGTAACGATCGGCGGCTTCGCGGATGAAAAGCTTCTCCCACTGGTCCTCGCGCGCTCGCGCGCCGGCAGTGGCATAGAACTCGAGAAGAACATCGCCCTGCTTCGGGCTGTGGACGAGCATCACGCCGCAGCCACCGATCCCGCACATCTGCGGATCCATCACTCCCTGGACGAAGGCACAGGTCACGGCGGCATCCACAGCGTTGCCGCCCCGGCGCATGACGTCCAACCCGACCTCCGCCGCGTGAGGTTGTGGGGCGACGATTATTGCCACCAGGAAAGAATGAGGGAAACCCTGGCGGAAGCGCTAATCGAGCCTGGGCGGCATCTCAAGAGAGTCGAGCGGAATGACAAGCCTGAACGGCCCATAGAGGTGGTCGAACTGGTCGCGTGAGATCAGGTCACGTACCGCCAGCGCGACTGCCGCGTTGCGACTGGCCTCGATCATCGAGAGCTCCGGGCCGCCGAGCCCGATCGTGTTCTGTATTACCGCCCACTGCTCCGTTGAGAGGGCGGCGAGTCGATCGACGAAGCGCGCCACCGTCGCGCTGATCGGAAACGGCGCTTCCGGTGTCAAGTGACCCACAGCGCTGAAGTCGTCGTGTCGGGCCTGCTTGAACTCACTGCATCCACCACTGGAGCCTAAGCAATGGTGCTGCAGCAAAGTTGCAGTCTTGAGTCCGGCGTAGCCGGACGTCATCCTCCCCGCACAGCGGGGAGGTCGGCTCTGCGCGCGAAGCGGGCACGCCGGGTGGGGGGCGGCCGTCGGAACGGAATTCCTGCGCGTGGGCGGGAACCCTTATTCGGCCTCCGTCAATCGCTCCTGGTAGTGCTCCGCGAAAGCGCGGACCTTCGCGGCATACGAGCCGCTGGCCCCGATCAGATTCGCTAGCTGCCGCTCGGCGAGCTCCGACCATCCAGCGTTCTGCGTCAGCCTGGCGAGCCGGGCAGTCAGGCGCCACGATTCCCCACCCAGCACTTCCGCTGATCCCCTCAGGGCGTCGCCGACAGCCTTGGTGTCGATAGCCAGACCGGAGATGACCAGAGCCTCCGCCTCCAGAAGATTGGCGGCTACCGCGCGCACCGCATCCCCCGATCTTGTGGATTCAGCAAGGAGCTCGCGAGAGGCTGAAAGAGCTCGCTCAATCTTGCCGGCGGCAAGCTCCTGGCGCGCCTGCAGCAATCTAGTCCGGCCTCTCTGCTGCCACCGAAATGGATACGGACCCACGCGGGTGTGCGCAGCATCGGCGAGGTAGCGCATCGACGATCGCCGCGCACCCGCCACGAGGCGGCTCTCGCCCAGGCCGATCAAGCTCGCCTCGAGCAACGGGCGAAGGTGGTCGGCGCGCGCGCGGTCGAGCTCTTTCAAGTTGATCTCGTCTGCAGCTTCCAGCGCGCCCATCGTGACCAATATCGCGGCATGGAGGTTGGCGCCGTCGGGGCCGAACTGGGCAACCTCTGCCGGTCCGACGTCGGGACTCAACATGTCAAGCGCCGACAGGGCCGCCGAAACCTGACCCAGCATCATGTGCGCCCGCGCCAGGGCCAGCTGGCGATGGCGTGCGGTCAACGGCTGATCAACGTCATCAGTCGCAGTTGGTGAAAGCTGAAGCAGCTCGAGAGCCTCGCGAGCTCGCCCCTGGTCGCACCTGAGCGCTGCGAGCCACACCGCTGCCAGGGTGCTCAGGCCGCCTTCATCGGCAATCCTTTGTGCGTCGGCGTAGCGGCGATCGGACTCCTCCAGCTCCCCCTCCGCGTGGAGCAGGCGCCCCGCGATAACGAGGCAGCGCGCGCGGGTGCCCGGAGAGTCGGCGAGTGCAGCCGCCTCCTCAGCCAGGGTCAACGCATAGTCAAACTCGCCAAGGTAGTACGCGCACCAGGCGGCCGTCTCCATGCCCGCCGCGCCGGCCCCGCGGACGATGGCGGCGCGCGCATCCTCGGCCGCACGCGCGAACTGGCCCATCGTGATGCGCACCTCGGCGCGAAGGAGCCGGCTGTCGGCAGTGTCCTCGAGCTCGATCGCGTCAGTGAGCAGGCGCTCGGCCTCGGCAAAGTCGCGACGGCGGAAGCACGTGCGCGCGGCGACCATCAGCGTCGACACGGCCTGGGTCACGTCGCCCCCAAGCCGGGCATGATGCGCAACCTGTATCGCGTCGGGTGCCTGGCGTGCCTCCATCAGGCGAGCGGCAGTGCGGTGCACGTGGGCTCGCCAGGGACCTGTCAAGCCGGCGGCCAACGCCTCTCGAACCAGCTCGTGGTGGAACGTGAAGGCGCCGGCTCCCTCATCCAGGAACAGGGCCTTGACGCCGGCCTCCAGGTGGGCAAAGAGATCGACAGGATGAAGATTCAGAATCTCCATCAGGAGATCGGTATCGACGACAGCCCCGATCGTCGCCGCCGTGCGAAGAGTCCGGGCGGCAGGGCCCAGCTGATCACACCGCGTGTCGACTGCCTGCCTGATGGTCGCCGGTAGACCCGCGTGCTGGTCCGTGAGCGCGAGCTGGCGGAGGAAAAGCGGATTGCCTCCGGTGAGAGCATGCAGCTCTTCCGCGCGGGTGCTGCCGACGATCATCCTCGCCGCAGCGAGGTCGAGCGGGCCGAGAGTGATCTTTTCGTCAATTCGGTGGGGCTGCCTGCTGTTGAGCAGCTGGGTGACGACAATCAGGAGCGGCACACCCGACGGCCGTGCCCTCGCGAAATCGACCCACGCGCGGGTGAGCTCGCCGGCGAGATGAATGTCGTCGAGGACGAGCGCTGTCGGCGTGGAGGAGGCGATGTGCGCGAACGTGCCCAGCATCACCTCGAACATTCGGCGCCGGACGCTGGCGTTGAGGGCCGGCGCGATAACTGCAGGGGTGGGATCCGCCCGTGGCGCTTCGAGCAGTGCGCGATATGCGGGTTGCGGGCCGAACAGAGCTTGCGCCCGGCGGCGGTCGCCTTCGACGAATTGCTCAAGGGCCGCCACCAACGGGTGCAGGGGAACCATGCGATCGAGGCCGGCACAGCTGGCGAGCAACACAGTCGTTTCATGCCCCCGTGCATGAGTCGCCCAGTGAGTGACCAGTCGTGTCTTGCCGATACCGCTATCCCCTTCGACGACCACGAGCCTGATGCCCCCTGCGCCGACCTGTGACAGCGCCTGATCGAGCGTCGCCATCTCCGCCGTCCTCCCCGCCAACGCGGCGCTCTGCCCGTCCTCGCTGCCCGGCGACGCCGCACCTGGATCTCGCCCGTGATTCGTCGGCACCGCAATGACAAGCCCCGGGATCGGTTTCCCCTGGAGGATCGCCTTGTGGACTGCGTCGGTGGCCGGCGATGGATCCACGCCAAGGTCTTCACGCAAGCGTCTCCGCGCGCGCGCGAAGGTTGCGAGCGCAGTGCCCGGCTGACCACCGTGCGCCAGCGCCGCCATAAAGACCTGCAGGGCGCCCTCGTCGTAAGGATCGGCTGCCACCACCGCCTCGCTCATCTCGCGCGCGGAGGCGAAGTCGCCGATCGCCAGCGCGGCCCGCGCGGCGGTGCGCCGAACATCAAGGCCCAACCTCGCTACTGCTGCCCGCTCCTCGTCCGCCCATGGCGAATCCGGTTCGTCGGCCAGGAGCTCGCCGCGCATGAGCGCAAGCGCCCCCTCGGCGGCCAGCCGGGCGCTGGCGTAGTTCTGGGCGGCGAGCCTGCGCGAGGCGGCCGTGGCCAGATGGTTGGCGACATCGAGGTCGATCCAGTCCGCCAGCAGCTGATAGCCGGCGTCCGACCTCGGCAGTCGTTCGGGCCCAAGAACCGATCGCAGCCGGCTGACCAGCACCGAGATCTGCTGCGAGGGCCGCGCCGGCGGCCGCTTCGGCCACAGGCAGTCGACAAGCCGTGGTACAGGGACAGGCTGGCCGCGCGCCACCGCCAGAACCTTGATGAGGGTGCGCGCTTTCCTGCTGCCCAGGGCATGTTTATCCACGCCTTGGATGTCCAGGGCGCCAAGTACGCTGACCTTCAGCTCTCCGACGGCCTGCCTACCTGACCGAGTCACGAGTCTCCCACTCGAACGCTGATCGCGGTCTCCTATCCGGTGCTGAGTCTAAACCCACTACTTAACAAGCGCACGCCTATCTGGGTCAGCACGCCGTAACGCGTTCGGGCAAGATGCCGTTCTGGTGCAGGTGGGGTGCTCTCCATGAGCTGGCTGCCGGTGCCGGTCCAGCGGCTGGCGCTGGCTCTTATTGCCTTGATTGCCCTTGCCACCCCGAGCTTCGTCACGCTTTGGGTCTCCACTCCCTCCGCAGACGATGTGCAGGAACGGGTGCTGGACGCAACCGGAGAGCACGGAGTCGTTCTACTGGCCGAGGATGAGGTGCCGGCCCTCCTGGCGCAGGCTGTCGTGGTCACTGAGGACGAACGCTTCTACTCCCATCACGGGATCGACACGATCGGCCTTGGGCGCGCGTTCCTGTATGACGCTACGCACTTCTGTTTTTGCCAGGGTGGCTCGACCATCACAGAGCAGCTCGTCAAGGACGTCTACCTCAACGGTTCCAACGAGGGATACAACAAGATCGTCGACGTTGTGCTGGCGCTCAAGGTCGAGCAGACAATCGGCAAGAGACGGATCATGGCGGACTACCTGAGCGAGATCACAACCGGGTACAACCGCTACGGCGTGAGCGCAGCGGCGTGCGCGTACTTCCACAGGCCGCTGGGGAATCTGAGCATCGGTCAGTACGCATTGTTGGCCGGGCTGACTCAAGCGCCATCGCTATACGACCCCACCGTCGATCCCGATCTGGCCGCGCTTCGACGAAGTGGCGTGCTGGCCGCGATGGTCTCTCATAACGTGATCACGCCGGAACAGGCCGCCAACGCCAACGCCGAACCAGTCCTCGCGCCAGGCCCACCCCCCACGACCTGCCCCTAGAGGTCGTTTCCCCAGCGCGGCGGGGTTGGCCGGGGTCCCCAAACCATCCGGGTCTTCCCTCATAACGGGCGCGAAGCGCCGCCGTCAGGGAATCCAGACCATCGGAGAGGTGGCGTCGAAACCCAGGTTGGTCGTGATCCGGATGGGAAGGATCTTGGCCGGCACACGCGTCGGTGACGGAACCGGGCTTGGAACCGGGCCGCTGACCGGGCCGCCTGGGGTCGGGATGACGCTCGGAATGGGGCTTGGGGCGGGGGGAGCATATGCGAGCTTGGGCAGGAACCAGAGCTGGAAACCCTGGCCCAGCTGCGCGGGGGCCAGGTAAGCGATTCCGCTGCTGTCGGGCGCCCACGTGGGCTGTGCGACCAGCTGATTGGTGATCAGGTTGCGTCTTGGACCAAGCGAAGACCCGTTGAAAGACGCGATGACCAGGTACGACTGCTGCGTCTCATGAGTGCAGATCATGGCCATCGTGCGGCCGTTCGGCGACAACGCCGGCTGCGCACAGTCCTCGTCGGTGGTGGTGAGCGGCTTACCGTGGCCGGCGCTCGCGGGAGGCGCGAGGACCCCCCCACCGCCGTACGGCACCTCTGGCTGGTTCGTGATCCAGATCTGGCTGGTCAGCTTCCCATCAGGTCCGTACAGATACTTCGTATAGATGAGCGCGCCCGATGCCAGGGGCAGTGGCTGCACATCGCCCCCCGTGTAGTCGATCGATATGCTCCAAAGCCGTCCCTGGGCGATGTTCCCGCCGAGGGGCATCGACCAGATCGACATTGGCACGTCGAAACCGAACTTGGGCTTGTCATAGCTCATGAACAGTGTTTTTCGGTTCGTGCTGAGGCGCGGGTAGAACGACCAGTGCCTAACGCTGGGGTCGAAGTTACCCGGAGGCGCTGAATTGTTAGTGAGGCGTCTGAGCACTCGGCCGAGGCGGTTGACGACGTACACGTCCGAGTAGAGCAAGCTGCGCTTGACGGCAAGCAGGCCGCCCCCCGGATAGGGGGCGAGCTGGGTCCAGCCGGCCGCGGGCGTCAGCTGATGGAACCGCCCGGCGCTGAGGCTGTAGATCGCTCCCCCCTGCGTAAGAAAGACCGTCCCCGGGAGGTTGAACGCTCCCGGGCTCGGCGACGCTGTCGACGGCTCCTCCGCCGGAGCCGTAGCGGTGGACTGGCGCGACCCCAGATATACATACGAGCCGATCCCGAAGACCACCATCAGCGCAGCCAGCCCGGCAGCCAGAAGAAACCTCGAGATCACGGGAAGTACTGATGCACGAGTGGCAGGATCAGGCCCCAGTTCGGAGTGATGCTGCCGTCGGGGCCTCCTCCGTGCGTGTACGGCGGAAGCAGGACTATCTGCTGAATGTTCTTGAGATCGAGAGTGCTCACGATCGGCAGCAGGGTTGCAATGCGCTGCAGCCCCATGCTCGTCTTGATCTGTCCTTTGAGGGCGGCCGCGAGGCCCGGGACGTCCGCGGCTGAGACCGCGACTGCTTTCGCCTTAAGAGCGAGCAGCACCTGTTGCTGCCGCTGAGAGCGTCCGAAGTCGCTCTGCAAGTCGTTGTGACGAGATCGCACGTACTGGAGGGCGTGCGTTCCGTCGAGGTGCTGGGGCCCGGCAAGAACTGCCACGCGCAGGTAGGCGTACGGGTTGCCTTTTCCGATGTCCGCTGGATAGAAGTCGTCCATCACCGGAGCGCTCGTTACGACATCGATGCCTCCGATCTTGTCGATCACGTTGATGAGCCCGACCAGACCGATCCATATGTAGTCGTCTATGTGAATGCCGAAGTTGTTCTCGACTGTGGCGATGGCGGCGCCCGGACCACCGTACGAGTAAGCCCCGTCGATCTTGCCCATCCCACCCGGCGAAAGCTGGACATACAGGTCGCGCGGGATCGAAAGCATCACCACCCTCTTGGACGAAGGGGTGAACCGCACGATGATCATCGATTGGGTCAGGACGTGGTCGGCGTTGAACTTGGAGTCGTTGTCCGAGCCGAGCAATAACACCGTGAAGGATCCCGGCGCACGGGGCGTGGGCGCCGTAGAGGGCGTCGTCAAGCCAGTCGGCGACGGCGTCGGCGACGGCACGTCCACGACCTGGCCGGTGGCGTCGAAGGCCTCCGTGACCGCCGGCAAGAAGTACGCGAAACTGCCCGCCGCGCCCGACAGGACTACGGCGGCGACGGCCAGGGTCAGGATGCGAAAAGGCCTCAGGCGCCCCTGCGAAGCACGAGCGCGGTGGCCCGGTCGACTACCGAGCAGCACGGGCGTGAATTCTAGCCCGACCGCCAAGTCGGCTTTGTAAACGAGATGTGACGACTGTTGCCGGCGTGCGCCCTCAACAACACGCTTCTTCGCGATCGAGACGGGGGCCTAACCGAGCGCCAGCTGAACCGCCTTCACCGCAAGCAAGGCGACGGCGAGCACCAGATATGCGCCCATGCCGACCATCGCGACACGCCTTGTCATCGACCACCTCGGGCGTTCGAGAAGCGCCAGCGCAGGCATCCGCCAGTTCTCACGCTCAGCGCGCGAGACCTCGGGCTCGCGAACTGTGCCCCTGCGGCTGAGCCAGGCCCACGCACCTGCCGCCGACAGGACCAGCGCCATCGACACGCCGAGCACAACGACCAGCCGGTTGACGTCCACCGACGGTATCGCCGTCGAGATGACCAACACCATCGACAGCAGGAGAAGCGCGCTGACGATGACGGTGGCGACGATGTTCAACCACGCCTTGTTGACCCAGGGCCCGAGGACAGCCCGGTCGTTGCAGAGCAGGACGACAAAGACAGTCGAGCTTGGCAGCAGGATGCCTGCCAGAGCCTGCACCGCCGTGGTGATCAGGCCGAGCGGCGCATGCGGGATGAGCACGATACCGGCCGCCACCGCCACCATCGCGGCGTACGAGCCGTAGAAGAGCTTCGCGTCAGCAATTCCCCTGTGCAGCGAGTGGCGCAGGCCGAACATGTCGCCGAACGCATACGAGGTCGCCAGTGTCACAGCTGAGGCGCCGACTATCGACGCGTCAAAAAGGACCAACGCAAAGATCGTGCCGACCAACGGAGAAATATGCGTGCCCAATCCCCGGCCGATGCCCAGGGCATCCTTGTAGTTACCGAAGTCGTTTGTGCCTGAGAACGCCGATGCAGTCGCGATCATGATGGCGGCTGCCCCGACCACCACGACAAGGACGCCGAGGGCTGTGTCCGCCTTCTCGTATTCGAGCCAGCGCGGCGTGATGCGTTTGTCGATGACGTTGGACTGCTGGAAGAACAGCTGCCACGGCGCGACGGTTGTACCGACGATGGCGATGATCAATAGAACCGCGTTGGACGTAAAGCCGCCATGGATGCTGGGTTGAACAAACCCCTTGAGAGTTGCAACCGGATCAGGATGGCTCAGGAACGCGAGAGGTAGGACGAGCAGGCTTGCGAACAGGAAGACAAACATCGCCCGCTCCCACCGGCGGAAGTTCCCGGTAACAGTGATGCCGATAAGCAGTAGCGCTGAGACGGGCACGACGACGTAAGGACTGAACCCGAAGTATTCCCCCGCCAGGCTAACCCCGATGAATTCCGTGCTGATGACCAGGAAGTTCAGAAGGAAGAGCCCGCCGACTGAGAACCATGCCCAGAATCGGCCGAACCTTTCCTTGATGAGCCTTGCCTGACCGACTCCGGTAACCGCACCCAGCCGAACCACCATCTCCTGGTTGACGATGAGGACCGGGACTAGAAGGACCAGCGTCCACAGGAGCGAGTAGCCGTAGTCCTGGCCGGCTTGCGCGTAGGTGGAGACCCCTCCCGCATCGTTGTCGCCCACCATGACGATGAGCCCAGGGCCGACGATCGCAGCCAGCGTGAGGAGCCGCCTCCGCCAGGTGCGGCGGGGGGCCTGGTCCCCGATGCGGATGGTGCCAAACGCGCCGTGGATGTCACCGCTTTGAGCTTCTTCGAGAGTCCCCGAGGTAGGGACCGGGTGGGAGTCGCCTCTCACCGGCCCGCGCTCGGCCACCGAGGGTCAGACCCCGCTGCTCGCTTCGACGCGGTTGCGCCAGTCTTCTGGCACAAGGGCCTCCAGCAGGTCGTCCACGGAGATTGCTCCAACCAGGGTTGAGGCGCTGTCGGTGACGGCGAGGGCTGTGAGGTTGTAGTCGGCCATCATCAGGGTGACATCAGCCAGGTCCGCACCAGCGCTGGCGCGCAGGTCGACCAGCCCGAGTTCCTCCTCGACCTTTCGCTCGGGATCGCCACGCAGAAGGTCGACCACCCCGACGCTTCCGACGAACTTGCCATCCGTCTCGGTAACGAAGACAGTGCTCAAGAGCTGGTGGGGCGCCTTGTCGTCGGTTCGCACACGTTCGAGAGCGTCGGACGCGGATGTTCCGCGCACTACCGAAACGAAGTCCGGATTCATCATGCCTCCGGCTGTGGTCGGGTGGTATTGAAGGAGCTTGCGCAGCTTGTTCTGCTGTTGGGCCGGCATCATGCTGAGCACAGGCGTCAGCCTGTCGTAGTCGAGCTCTCCGAGCAGGTCGGCAGCGTCGTCGGGGGCCATTCGCCCGAGCACCTTCGCGGCCTCCTCATTCGAACGATTCTTCAGAAACTCAAGCTGGTGCTCGGTATCGAGCTCCTCGAAAACGTCGGCGGTGAGCTCCACATCGCTCTCGACAGCATTGATGATCTCCTCGCCTTCCTCGTGCGAGGCGCTCTCGACGAGGTCGGCGATCTGGGCGGGGTGGAGCCTTCGCAGCCGCTGCAGCGGCATCAACAGCTTGGCGGTGGGCACATGGCCCATGAAGGGCTGCACATCCTTCCAATCCAGAATCGCGTGCTTGCGCAGGTCGGGTCGCGCGCGACGAGGAACGAGGCGTCGCAACATTGCTCGGGGGCTCCGATCGACCCCCAGCAGCGCCCACCCCTCTTCGGTGTGTCCGAGCACCAGGTCGTGCGCCTGGACGATGCGACCGCGAGCCACGTCCATCAGGTGGCGGCCGAAGACGTCAGCCGCGAGCAGCACCTCACCGGGGCGCCGCTGAAACGTTCCCGTGTGAAGGGTGTGGCTGCTCAGTCTCACCTCGCCAGGCGCGAGCTTCTCAACATCCAGCATGCCTACGTAGACGTCGCTGCCGCCGATGCGGACCTCGATCCCGGTCACCGGTGGATAGCCCCCTCCACCATCACCGAGCTTGACGATGAGATCTTCCAGCCGGCCGAGCTCGTCGCCGGCGGGATTGAGCACCGGACTGTTCAGGATCTGCGTGAGCATCAGCCTCCGCTTTTCCCTGCGTGGTCCGTTACCGTCCGCCGCCGCGCGCTGGGATGGCGGCGATGCGTCGATCTGCCCGTTTTGCATTTGCTCGCTCATTGAATCTCCGCTAATGCGGTCCTCCACCTCCGGCCGGCCCATTCACCAAGCCAGGGCCTCGGTCATTATCCCGCGGCCCTGGTCATCTTGGCCTCCAGCTGCTCCATGCGCTCGATAATTCGCGCGAGCGCGCCGTCCTGGGCGTTGAGGTGGTCTTGCATCTGCAGGCATTCGTGGAGAATTGCTTCAGCGTCTTGGTAGGTGACCACGGCCCTTTTATCGGATGCGGCCCCCAGCACCTGCTGGCCGACCATGATCACGAACATGAGCAGCAGCTGGACTATGTTGCCGAGGAACAGCAGGAAAGCGAACGGGTACGGATCGATCCGATGCAGCGGCCCCCATGCGAAGCCCGCCAGGACCATCCACGTTGCCATCGTCAATCCGGCGATGTAGAACGCCCACATTGTGCCGACCCTGCGAGTGATTGCGGCGCCGAGGCGCCCGTTGATCCCGATGTGCTGGTCGGCGACCTTCGGTGGCGGCTGCAGCTTTCTCTGCTCTGTGTGGGGATGCGGATGATGGACAAACTCGACCACTTCCATGCCTTTGAGCCCTCCCAAATGAATCGGTAGCTCCATCTGCTCGCACGTCGTGAAGCTTGCTTACTGGTCCCCGGCTCGGTTCGTGGCGGCTCCTACCGCTGCGGCCACACCTTGTTTTGCTGCCAATGCGCCGTAACACGCCTGCCATTTCCCGATGATCTCGGGCCAGCCAAATGCAGCCCTTACCCGGCGCTCGCCGGCGGCGCCGAGGCTGGCCGCCAGCGCGGGATCGAGGGCGAGTCGCTCAAGGGCGCGCGCCAGCTGATCGGGGTCCGCCGGCGGGACCAGCAAACCGCTTTCCCCGTCCTCAATGATGTCCGTGATTCCACCGATTTCGCTGCCCACCACGGGAACCCCATAGCTCATCGCTTCAAGCAGGACGACACCGAGGCCTTCCGTATCGCCTCGTGTATCCAGGATGGATGGGAGGACGAAGACGTCAGTCGCCGCGTACGACTCTTTCAAGACGCTGTCGTCGACACGCCCGCGAAAGTCCACGCGGTCCTGGAGACCGCCATCCAGGACCTGTCGCGCCAATGACGCACGCTCGGGCCCATCGCCGATCACTGTCAGGCGGGCATTTAGGTCATTCGGCAAGCGCTGCAGCGCAGCGATCAGGTGATTCACGCCTTTCCGGCTGACCAAGCGCCCCACGAAGAGAATCCTGAAAGAGCCGGCGTTGGGGACCCTGTGCACAGCCGTGACCTCAGAGAAGCCGAGAGTGTACGGAATCACCTGTACCGGAACCTTCGCGAAACCGGCGATCCGACCCGCCGTGTAAGTCGAGATTGCAACCACCGCGTCTGACGTGCGCAAGGCCCAGCGCACGAAGCCGCGAAGCCAGGGCAGGGAACTTTTTACCAGGTGGAGCTCGGCCCCGTACCAGCTGGTGACTAGGCCTGGCCGGCCGGCGACCGTTCGACGGGCGAGCCAACCGAACAGCACGTGGGGCACTGGCCAGTGGACGTGGATGATGTCGAACTTGCGCTGGCGGGCAAGACGCCATATGGCCCACATGCCGCCGGCGATGTAAAACAGCGGCATCACACGGTAGAGCAGGGAGCGACGCATCCGGTCTGCCGCAGCTTCGTCGTGAGTCAGGTCCTCCCACCGTGCCGGGAAGTACCGGAAGCGATGGACGGGAATGCCCTCGTAAGAATCGCCCCCGCCTCCTCGGTAAGCCGACGTGAAGACCTCGACCTCGTAGCCGGCGGCCGGCAGCCGCTTGAGCAGCTCCACCAGCCAGGGCACCATCACGTCGTCACGCGATCGCGGGAACGCGGTCACAACGTGGAGGATGCGCATCCGAGTGGTCGCACTATACCCGCCGTCCTCGCCGGTACCGAGCTGCCCGCAGCGATCGTTGAAGGTTGCCGCGCGTCTGCGGGGGATCGGTCGTCAGTGCTCGCCTCGGGCAGCTTCGAGCGCTTCTCGAGTTTCGGGTATGAGCCAGATGAGCAGCGCAAGCGCGCAAACGTACTGAACCCACCACAGACCGAGCAGCATGCTCACCGCAACACCCACCAGGGTGACGCCGGCCAAGTAAGCGCAGGTGACGGTTTCGGCGATGTCGGCCCGCAACGAGGGGCTGGCGATGAGACGGTTGGCCCGCGTCTTGGCCAGCGCGAGCATCGGCATCGCGACCAGTGCAACTGCTGCGACGGCGATACCAACGACGGAGTCTTCGGGCCTGAAACCTAAGAACAGTCCAACCAGCGACGTCACGACCACGAAAGCGCAAAGGACAAGCAGCAGTGCCGCGGAGATGCGCGCAGTCAACAGCTCCGTACGTTCGAGCCTCTCCGTGTCCGCGCCCCGCGACTCGGCGGACAATCGCCACAGCAGCACGAGCCCACTGAGAAGCTCGACCACAGAGTCGAGGCCGAAGGCCGCGAGCAGCACGCTTCGAGCCATGAGCCCGGCAATCAGTGCAATCGCTGCCTCAGCGGCCATCCATGCGACGGTTGCGATCTCGAGGCGTATGCCGAGAGCCACTGCGGCGGCCCTAGCAGAGGTGTCCATCACTCGGCTATCTAACTACGCGGAGCCTGAAGCGTGTCGCCAACGATCCGCGCCGTTAGGATCGGTGACTAGATGCGGCGCGTTGAGCAATATCGTGCAGAGCTCAGGCGGCTGACCGAATGGGAGGCCTACCTCAAGAAGAACTCAGGCCTGCCGGGGCCGCGCGCCAACCTCGAGCTGGTCGAAGCTGTAGGCGAGGAAGCGGACCCAGAGCGGCTGTGGCGCTTATCCGCTTCGAGCGACGAGTTCCTGGCCCTGTGCGGCACTGCGGGCCTCGGTCACCTTGCTGTCTCAGACCCAGTGCCCGTGATGTCTTGGTTGCGAGAGCTCGCATCGGATCCTCGCTGGCGCGTGCGAGAAGGTGTCGCCATCGCCCTTCAGCACCTGGGGCGGCACAGCATGCCTCGCCTCCTCGCCGAGATGGAGAAATGGTCAAAGGACGAGCCCTTCTTTCAGCGTGCCGCGGCCGCGGGACTGTGCGAGCCCAGCCTCCTCAAGGAGCCTGAGCACGTTACCCGCGTGCTGGCCATCCTCGACAGGATCACCAAGTCCCTGGCGGCGACAAACGCGCGGAAAGGCGAGGACTTCCGGGTCCTGAAGCAGGCCCTGGGGTACTGCTGGAGCGTGGCCGCGGCCGCCCTTCCCGCGGCGGGCCGCCCCCTCATGGAAAAGTGGCTCAGGTCTCCCGACGAGGATGTTGCGTGGGTGATGCAGAGCAACTTGAGCAAGGCACGCATGGTCGCGCTGGGTCCGAGCTGGCTGGCGAAATGGCGAGCGAAAGCGCCGATGGGTGAGCCTGCCCCGGCGCCCGCCGAAGCCAAGAAAGCGACACCGGAAGCTGCAGTGAGACTTGCCAAGAAACCAGGCAAGTCAACCAGGAAGAAAGCCAAGTCCGCTTAGGCATGGTCGAGCCCCCTCCTCAACCGCCACCCTCTCCCGGCGCTGCACGGCCGGAGCCGATCGCCGGCAAAGTCGTCGTTATCGCTGCCCTCGGCGCCCTGCTGGTGGCAGTCGCGGTCGCGGTCATTGCCGTCTTACTCGGATCGGGGATCCCACAGGCCGACAACGTGACGCTGCGCCCGGTGACGGCATCCACTGCGGTGACCGCCAGTCGCGGCGCTGTCGTCTACTCAGATGATTTTCGAAACGCCTCGTCGGGCTGGACCACCGAGACCCTGCCGTCTGGGACCACGTTCTCGTACACGCCGGCCGGCTACGTCATCGTCGCCAAAGGCACCGTGGATCACTTCGCAACGGCTCCATACGACACACCCCTGCAGCAGATGGCGATCTCAGTGACGGCGACTCAGTCGACCGACGCGCCGATAGGGGCAGGCTACGGCGTGAGCTGCTGGCGCGGAGCTGGCACTTCCGAGCTCCGGTACGACTTCGTCGTGACGACCGCAGGCGCCTGGCAGGTGTTCCGCCGCGATGGTGGTATCCCAAGTACGCCCGCGATTCTCAAGCAGGGCAAGACGTCGGTCAAGCTGGGCAGTAAACCTCTTGCGGTACAAGGCATGTGCGCGACCCTGGCCGACCTGCACTCGACACGCCTGGTCTTCTTCGCCGGCGCGCAGATGATCGCCGATTTCACGGATCTCGCGACCACCTTGCCCGATGCGGGTTGGCTGCCGGATCTCATCGTCACGAGCGAGGACATCCACGCGTCCGTCGTGACCGCCACTCGCTTCGAGGTGCGCGACTTGGCGCGTTGACCTGGACGCTCTCGATGCCCATTTCTTGAAGCTCCACCTCTCGATTTGGCGCAATCGCCACTTCTATACAATCCCGCGATGTATCTGTGCCTCTGAAGCCCGATAAAGATTGGAGCGGGAAACGGGTCGTTGTGACCGGGGCGGGGGGCTTCATCGGCAGCCACCTGACCGAACGCTTGGTGACCCTGGGAGCGGAGACGGCGGCGTTCCTGCATTACAACTCACGCTCCGACACGGGGCTGATCCAGGAGTGCCCAGCCGATGTTCGCGACGAGATCCGTGTGGTCTGGGGCGATCTACGAGACCCAGACAGTGTGCGCCGCGCGTTTAACCAAGCTGAGGTGGTGTTCCACCTCGGAGCGTTGGTCGGCATTCCTTACTCGTATGAGTCACCGCGTCAATATGTGGACGCGAACGTTCTAGGCACGCTCAACGTCCTTGAGGCGGCGCGCACAACAGAGGTGAGCCGCGTGGTGCAAACCTCTACAAGCGAGGTCTATGGCACGCCGATCTATACCCCGATTGATGAGAAGCATCCTCTGCAGGGTCAGTCACCATACGCAGCAACCAAGATTGGGGCGGACAAGCTTGCCGAGAGCTTCTGGCGCACCTACAACCTGCCGGTGGCAACGCTCCGACCGTTCAACACCTTCGGTCCAAGACAGTCGTCGCGGGCCATTCTGCCGACGATCATCCGCCAGGCTCTGGCGGGATCCGACATTCGACTTGGCAACCTTGCCCCAATTCGCGATATGAATTTTGTGGCCGACACCGTGGAAGGCTTTCTTCGCATCGCTCGCTGCGACGCTGCCATCGGGCGCGTCGTGAATGTTGGGTCTGGGCGAGGATTGACAGTGGGCTCGATGGTGGAAGGTGTCTCGAAGGTTCTCGGAAAAGAGTTGAAGGTGGTGGGCGACCCGGATCGCATCCGGCCGGCCAACAGCGAGGTCGAGGAGTTGATAGCCGACGCGACGCTTGCGCAACAGTTGTTCCAATGGAGATCCGCCATGCCTTTTGAGGACGGCCTCAAGGCCACCATCGAATGGTTCCAACATAAGAGCCTCGTTCACGACCCGGCCAAGTACACGGTCTGAATGGGATGAAAGCGGTAATCCTCGCAGGGGGCAAGGGCAGCCGCCTCGCGCCCTACACGACTGTGCTTCCCAAGCCTCTGATGCCAATTGTCGACATGCCAATTCTCGAGATTGTGCTCAACCAGCTGAAACGGTGCGGCTTCACGGACATCGTCATCGCCGTCGGCCATCTCGCCTCCTTGATCAAGGCGTATTTCGGCGACGGCTCGGGCCTCGGGGTTCGTATCGAGTACGTCCTTGAAGGAGCCCCACTCGGAACTGCAGGGCCACTGGGCAACATCGAAAGCCTGGAAGAGACCTTCCTGGTGATGAATGGCGACATCCTGACCGACCTTGATTACGCAGAGCTTGTGAATCACCACCGAGGCGGCGGTTCGATCATGACGATCGCGACGCATAAACGAACAGTGAAGATCGATTTCGGGGTGCTCGAGACCGACGGCGGATTTGTCATGAAGTACATCGAGAAGCCGACTCTCGATTACCTGGTCAGCATGGGCGTATACGTGATGGAACCAGCAGTTCGTGATCACATCAAGAAAGGCGAGTACCTGGACCTGCCGGATCTCGTCCGATTGCTCCTGGCCGCCGGCGAAAAGGTTCGTGCCTACCCGTTTGAGGGCCGCTGGCTCGACATCGGGCGGCAAGAGGATTTCATGGAGGCACAAGCCCGGTTCGAAGAGGATCGCGATCAGTTTTTGAAATGACCGGTCGAGCTCGTGTCTTGGTCACAGGAGCCGGAGGCCACCTCGGTGGACATGCAGCACGGTTGTTGGCCGAAACCGGGCACGAGGTGTATGGGACCACCCGCGGAGAAGTGAATCACCCAAATGAGGTGCACTGGCTCTCTTGCGACCTCTTGAGGCTGAATGAAGTGCACGATGCGGTCAAAGCGTCAAGACCGTCCCTGGTGCTGCATGCCGTGGGGTTGGCGGGCGGGAACGACCCCAGCGCGCTGCTCGAAGCCAATGTCATCTCGCTGGCCAACCTCGTCGTAGGCCTCAAGGGCGCGCCGATCGAACGCCTGTTGGTCGTCGGTTCAGCCGCCGAATACGCAGCGAGCAATGAGCGCGAGCCCATTCGTGAAGATCATCTTCTCGCCCCCAACAGCCGGTACGGTCTGACCAAGCTTTTTCAGTTCGAGCTCAGCCAGATGGCGCTCAGAGCCGGCATGCCGGTGGTGTACGCACGACCTTTCAATCTGGTCGGGCCAGGGGTCTCGTCATCGACAGCGGTAGGGGACATCTCCAAGCGGCTCGCCGACTTGATGCACGGACAGGGCTCTGGGGTCCTTGACGTCGGCAATCTCGACAGGTGGAGGGACTACGTCGATGTTCGCGACGTGGCAGCGGCGCTGAGGATCCTGTTGGAGAATGCCCCGCCCGGCGGCGTCTACAACGTGTGCAGCGGCAAGCCCGTGCTGCTTTCCGACGTCGTGGACACGTTGCTTTCTCTGACCGGTAAGGAGGTGCGATTGCGCCGAGTTGATGGAAGTCCCTCGGTTAGCTTCCAGGTCGGCGATTCGTCAAAGCTGCGCGCACTCGGCTGGTCGCCGGAGTACGACCTCGAGGACTCGCTTCGTGACGGCCTGCAAGCACACTTCAAGCCGGGACCCGGCAGCTGAGAAGCGGTTCGCGTCGGCTTGTTACAAACGTTGCGGAGCCGCCGTTTGATCTCCATGAGGCACTTGATCCTCGCGACCGCGGCGATGACGCTGACAGCATGCGGTGCGGTTTCGCCGTCAGGAGGACGAGCTGCCCTGCCAGAGGCGGTGACCAGGCTCATTAACGAGCTCGAGGCTCAACCCCCCGCCAATCCACCGGCATTCATCGCCAGCTATGACTATCGCGGCCAGGTCGTCTATTACCTGCCCCCTCGGTGCTGCGACATATTTGGCGACCTCTACGACGCGGAGGGGCAGATCATCTGCCATCCGGATGGAGGTTTGGCCGGAAAGGGCGATGGGCGCTGTCCCGACTTCATCAGCCAGCGCACGAACGAGAAGATCATATGGAGGGACTTGCGGACGCTTCGTTAGTCGCGTGCCGCGCCATTGGTCCAACGGGTCGCGCGCAAGGCCAAATGGTGCCCCGCCAGGGATTCGAACCCCGGACCCTCTGCTTAGAAGGCAGATGCTCTATCCACTGAGCTAGCGGGGCGGCGGCGCCATTCCGGAGAGAATACGCAGGTTGGGGGGCATGGGCGACGGGCTGCAGCGGCTGAAGGAAATCCTCGGGGAAGTATCGGACGTCAACCGGGCGGCCGCCGTTTTGGCTTGGGACCAGGAAACGTACATGCCCCCCGGTGGCATCGCAAATCGGGCCGACCAGCTCACCACCTTGCGACGGATCTCCCACATCCGGTTCACAGCGGATGACGTAGGGTCGTTGCTCGACGAGGTCGGCGCTGAGGTCAGCCGTCTCCCGTTTGATTCCGACGAGGCCAGCCTGGTGCGCGTGACGCGGCGTGACTATGAGCAAGCGCGCAAGCTGCCACTGGAGCTTGTGGCGGAGGTCGCTCGCGCGGGCGCGACTGCCCGGCCGATCTGGCAAAAGGCACGTGAAGATGTTGATTTCAAGCTCTTTGCCCCATACCTCGAGAAAAATGTCGAGCTGAATCGGCGTATCGCTGACGCACTTGGCTATGAGCGGCGGCCATACGACGCGCTGCTCGACCGCACCGAGCCCGGCCTCACCACCGACCAGTTGGAGACGATCTTCGCGGACCTCAAGCAAGCGATAGTTCCACTGGTCGGCGACGTTGCACGGCATGCGGACGCGGTCGACGACGCAGTTCTGTACAGGGGTTTCGATCCGGACCTGCAGCTCAGCTACGCGCTACAGGTTGTCACGAAGCTGGGCTATGAGCTGGAGAGGGGAAGGCAGGACATCTCGACGCATCCATTCACGATTTCATTCGGGCCCGGAGACGTTCGCATCACAACGCGCGTGTCTCGCGACTTCTTCAGTGAGTGCTTGTTCGGCTCGATCCACGAGGCTGGCCACGGCATGTACAACCAGGGAATCGGGCTCGGCCTCGACCGCACGCCGCTATGGAGCGGGGCGTCGCCAGGGGTGCACGAGTCCCAATCGCGCCTGTGGGAGAACCTGGTCGGGCGTAGCGCGGGCTTCTGGCGCTACTTTTATCCCAGCCTCCGTGACGCATTTCCTGCGCCTCTAAAGGGTGTCGATGAGGACGGGTTCTTCCGAGCTGTGAACAGGTCCTACCCGTCGCTGATCCGCGTTGAGGCAGATGAGGTGACTTACAACCTTCACATCCTTCTTCGGTTTGAGCTGGAGAACGAGCTGCTCGAGGGATCGCTCAAAGTCAAAGACCTGCCGGAGGCGTGGAACGCGCGAGTCAAGTCATACCTCGGAATCGACGTGCCCAACGATCGTGAAGGCGTTTTGCAGGATATCCACTGGTCGGGGGTGTCGTTCGCAACCTTTCCCGCTTACACGCTGGGCAATCTCATGGGGGCACAGCTGATGGAGAAGGCGCGTGGCGACGTGTCGGACCTGGACGGGCACATCGAACGAGGCGAGTTCGAAGTGCTCCTCAGGTGGCTGCAGAGCAACGTCTACCGGCACGGCCGGAAGTTCACGCCAAATGAGCTGATGGAGAGGGTGACTGGGAGGCCGCTGACCTCAGGGCCATGGATTGCTTACGTCCGAAAGAAGTTCGGCGACCTGTACGCGATTCCAGCACCGCCCCCGGACTAAGGGGCGGCCCCTCGGCCGGTTACGCCTTCGACGCGAAATCGACAGGAGCCCGCGTCTCGCGGTTGACTTCCAGGCGGAAGATGTCCGGCCGTCCGTAGTGCCCGGCGACGTCGAGCGTTCGCTTGGCGGCTGACGCCCGGGCCGGGTCGCAATCTGCATAAAGGATCCCGTGCTTCTCGTGGAGAGGGCCTGCCACCACATGGCCGCTGGGATCCACTATCACCGAGTCGCCAGGGTTGAACCACGCCTCGAGATCGGGGAATAGACGGCTTCGATCAGGGAAGTCGCGCGGCATGTCCTTGCCCCGCATGCTGCTTCCATTTCCCAATACCCAGCACCGCCCCTCGAGCGCGATGTGACGCATGGTCGCCAACCAGGCATCACCCTCATCCCAGGTCGGCGCGATGTAGATCTCGCAACCCTGCGCGAAGATCGCGAACCGAGCCAGGGGCATGTAGTTCTCCCAACAGATGAGCGCGCCGACCCGACCGGCGGGAGTGTCGCTCACCCGTAACCCGGTTGCGTCCCCCGTGCCCCAGACCATGCGCTCGGGATTGGTGGGCATCAGCTTGCGATGGCGGTTGAGCATCTCGCCATCCGGGCCGATTAGAACCACGGAGTTGTACATCGTGCCGCGGCTGAACTCTCCGTCGCGCTCATGCACCCCGATCGAGACAGTCAATTTCAGCCTGCGCGCCGCGGCCTGAATTGGTTTCAGCTGTCCAGCTTTGAGATCGACTGCGTTCTCCAGAAGCCGGCGGTGGATGTCGCCGCTCAGCGTGTAGTCGTCGCCGGGCCGCAGGCGCCACACCCATTCCGGGTAGCCAGGCACCCAGGTCTCCGGGAAAGAGACCAGGTGTGCGCCTCCCGCTGCAGCCTCCTCGAGCAGCTCGACACCCCGCTCGAGGGTCTTCTGCCGGTTGAGCGCCACCGGAGGATGCTGGACGACGGCGACCCGGTGCGGGCTCCCTGTCTTTTTCGGCATAGGTCCATGTTGCACGGTTACTGGCCGGCCGGATAGTCCCCCGCGCGGGCGACCATGCCCGGCAGCTCTTTGCCAAGCCGCCCGCCGAGCCAGCGTGAACAGCTGATGAGCGCGTCGAGATCTATGCCTGTCTCAACACCGAGGCCACGCAACAGGTAGACGAGGTCCTCAGTGGCGATGTTTCCGGTGGCCTTGGGGGCGAACGGGCAGCCGCCTGCACCGCCGACCGATGCGTCAAGGGATACAACACCCTCGTCGAGGGCGGCGACTGCGTTTGCGTACCCCGTGTTGCGCGTGTTGTGGAAGTGCGCGCCGACTGCCGCTCCAAGCCGCCGCGCGCCGAGCACGAGCTCCTTGACCTGCAGAGGCACGCCGACGCCGATGGTGTCAGCGAGGCATACCTCGTCGGGCGGCGCGGCCATGAGGCGCTCGACGAGGTCGAGAACCCGCTTGGGAGCGACGGGCCCTTCGAAAGGACAGCCAAACGCCACGCTGATCGTCACCGTGATCGGCATCTTGTCCGCCCGCGCCCTGACCACCAGTGCCAGCGCGGCGTTCAGGCCCTCCTGTACAGTCGCGTTCTGGTTGCGGCGCCCGAACTCGTCGGTTGCAGCAAACGCGTAGTGGACCTCATCAACTCGTGCTTCGCGCGCCCGCTCATACCCCTTCTCGTTGAGGACGAGGCCCGCGTACGAGGTGCCGGGCCGGCGGTGCAGAGCCTCCATCACCTCCTCGGCCCCTGCCATCTGAGGGACCAGCTTGGGGTTCACAAAGCTCGCAGCTTCCATCCGCTGCACCCCTGCACCCGCCAAACGGTCGCAGAGCTCAGCGCGCACCTTGGGCGCGAGAGTCAGGTCTTCGTTCTGCAGCCCGTCGCGCGGGCCGACGTCGCAGATCAGCACTTCCACAAAGTAAAGGTATAGACCGCGGCGAGACCTGATCTATCCTGCGCTGGTGAACAGCGACAGAGCTGATCTGAGCCCACAACCGCCGGCACCGTCACGGCCGTGGGCAGTTGAGGGACCCGTTCAGCTCGAGGTCTTCGTCCTTCGGATGAGAGCCGGGCGGCCTGAGCTGGCCGGGCCGTGCGGGCCGGATCCCTGGTACATCGAGGTCGAGGCGGAAGACGATCCCGTGGAAGTGGTGAGCCGTCTGTCGCGCAACCTGATGGGTGAGCCGGTCCTGGTGCACTCGACCTCGTGGCGCCGCGCCAGGGGCGCAGTCGTGCTGAGCTTTGTGGTCATCAACCGTGATGGCCAGTCACCGCAACTGACAGGTGTGCCGATCACCCGGAGCGAGCTGGCCCGCTCGGGGGCCACCAAAGCCGCCGGAGCCATCGCTGCCGCACAGGTCCTCGAGCACGGGCTCCGCCACCTGGCGTGGCTGGCCAGGGAAGATCCCGTCGTTATCGACTTGTTGAGCGGGGAATGGAAGCTCGCCCTGGCGGACTACGCACCGGAGCCGTTTCGAAACATTTCGTAGGCAGGTAATCAGCCGCCCAGGCGCGTTGTAAGAAATGAGGCCACCTCGTAAGAGGAGGCCTCAACCATTTGGAGCCCCGGCGACTGTTTCCGGCTCAGGCGTGTCCCGGGTTGTCGGGCGTCGCCGTCACTATCGCGGCATTGACCTGCCCGCTGAGTGCGCTGATGGTGCAGGAAACGGTGGTCGTGGCGTTGTACCCAACGTCGGGCTTGACCTGCGCCTGGCAGCTACCGACGGTTTGCTTGGAAGCCGCATCGACCATGTTGAACATGATCGTGGAAGGCGCCCGCGCGTTGAGCTTTCCGCCCAGGTTCTTGAGCAGTGCTGAGACGACACAGGTAGACGTGCATTTCGATGTGTCGACGGACACCACCGTGTAAATGGGAGGCAGAGTCGAGAGATTGGAGAAATCGATAACGTCGGTGGGAACTGTGATTTGAAAGTCTCGACCGAAGTTGCTGAACTTGAAGTCGGCGTCATTGATGCCGTCGACTGCAGCGCCTTTCTTCATACGAACCCTGAGCAATCGGTAGGGCGGAGCGGTGGCGACAAACACATCAGCTCTTGGGCCGGACAGGTTGACGGCGTCGACCCCGTCCATCGAAACATGATCGAAGCGTTGAGCAACTGCCGGGCCGAGGAATGTCGCCCTGAAGCTAGACCCATCGGTGAAGTCAGGTAGGCGCGGAACCCCGCCGGTGGGGCCCTTCCACCAGGCATTTCCGGCCGCCTTGACCAGGTTCCTTGAGTTTGGATCGCTGCCCATGTGCTGGGACAGGTACTGGTTTCCCCGAAAGTAGGCGGCATCTGTAGGGCCACTTCCAGCCGGGTCCTTGAAGATGATCGCCTCAAGCTTCAAGTCGGCCTTGCTTACCGTCACATGCTGAGTGGCCGGCCGAACCACCTGCAGATCGATCGACCAGGGATCACCGGACTCGCTGTAGGAGCCGATGATCTCGAAGCTCGTTGCCGCAGTCAGGGTGCCGGCAGCTCCGTTCTCGAGGGCCCGCGTCGACGGCTGTCCAAGGTTGAAAGGTGCGTCACACGCTGACAGCGCGACCACAGCAGCGGCTCCGGCCATCAAGGCCAGCGCACTGTGCTTCGCCTGCAAGCGCGAACCAGAAATCACCATGGCGGTCGATCCTGTAACGGGCCGCATACTATTCCCGTTACCCGACCGTGGCGAGTTCCGATACAGCGCCTCCGCAGGGGATAAGCGTTCCCGCCGATCCCAGACGCTCGCTGCCCCGCGCTGCCAAAAGCAGGTCGATGCGTATTCGGGGTCGCGACTATCCGGTCATCCTGCCCAGCGTCCGTGATCCCCGCCTGCACGTGGCGGCGGTGCTGTTGACGCTCCAGGTCCTTGGCCAGACCGTACTCGGATTCCGGCTCTCAATCACTCAGATCCTGGTCTGCCTCGCAACCGGCGCCCTCATCGAGTTCGGCGTGGTGTTCTTCAAGGACCATGCAATCATCTGGCCGGCAAGCGGCTTGCTGACTGGCAACAGCACTGCTTTCATCCTCCGGGTTCCTGGCACGCTCCACGGGGACTGGTGGAGCGCTCATGGGATCGAGATTTTCATCGGCGTGGTTGCGTTGGGAATGGCCACCAAATACCTGATCCGGTGGAAGGGGAGGCACATCTTCAACCCCTCTAACGTTGCGCTCGTCCTCGCGTTCGCCGCTCTTGGGCCGCAGCGCACAGAGCCGTTGGATTTGTGGTGGATACCTATGGGTCCCTGGATGGCGGTGACCTACGCGATCCTGATCGGTGGTGGGCTCCTCATCGCGTGGGAGCTGCGCATGCTAGGACTGGTGGTGAGCTTCATGGCCGCGTTCGCGGCATTCGTCGCCATAGCCCTTGCCCAGGTTCCCGACCACTGCATGGTCGCCAGCTGGCATGTGACGCCAATGTGCGGAAGAGATCTCTGGCAGATCCTTGTCACCTCACCCGAGGTGCTGATCTTCGCGCTCTTCATGATCCCCGACCCGAGGACAGTGCCCGACGGCCAGGTCGCGAGGGTGGTCTTTGGGATCATCGTTGCCATGCTGGCCGTGCTGTTGCTCGGCCCGACCACGCTCGAGTTCTGGACCAAGACTGCAATCCTCGCGAGCCTTGTCATCGCGTGCGCGCTGCGATTCGCGCTCGTCGCCTTCCTCGCGCCTTTCGTCGCCCAGGGATGGCGCGGTTGGGTGCTTGGCGGCTTCCGCTGGGAGGTGCCGGCCGCCCTTGCCGTCGCCCTACTGTGCATTGGCGCCCTTCCGGTCGCCGCCGACCTCTCCACACATAGCCCGCAGCCATTCGCCGAGCGGCCCGACGGCACTTTCCAGACCATCCCCCTCACCGTGGGCACAGGACCTGGCACCGCGGCCTGGGTCGACGCGGCCGCGGCCGCCGCGCTGCCGCCCGCGGGGAATGCCGGACCGGCGCCGGCGTCGTCGCGTGTATGGATCCTGCCGCCGATACCGGCTGTGAGCATCGCGTCCAACGTGCACGACTTTGACCCTTCAATCACTCAGAAGGTCGCGGCCGCAATGGCGCATGACGTGGTGCTGGATCTCATCATCGAGTCTGAGGCGCGTCGCGCCCACGACTTGAAACTGGCAGGGACAGCTGCCGACGGCGACGCTCTCACAGAATTCACCGACGTCATCAAGCAGGACATCACAGCCAAGAAGATCATTCAGAAGACGTACACCCTTGACAAGATCAGCCTTCAGCTGTTCCTGCCCAAGTTCGCGTCCCAGGCCTCCCGCCTGGTCGGGATCACGCTGCATGGAACAGCCACCCTCGCGACGATGGATGCATCCGGCAACGTGCTCTCAAAGGCAAGTTCGCCTTATGCCAAGTCTTGGGGACTCACCAGCTACCAGGACGGAACCCCGGACATCATCGTCGTCGACTACACCGGCCTTGCCCCTGCCCCCTGACGACGCTGTCTAGCGGCTAAGTCTGGTTCCTGGTGATGGCGCCAGGTATCCCTGTCGGTTCATAAACAGCCGGAGGCTCGATGCCAAACGTGTCGGCCAGACGAACGAACAGGCTGAACAGGGCAGCCACGTAGGCGGCTTCGGCGATCTGCTCGTCGGTCCAGCCCACATCGCGCAAGCCCTGTACCTGTTCGTCGGTGACTTTGTACGCAGCCCGGCTGATCGTCTCGACGAATTCCAGGAGCTTGTGCTCCTGTGGAGTCAGCCCCGCTGCTTCGAGATCACCGTTGCGGAGTGCCTCAGCCGCCCCCTCAAATTCTTTGCCCTGCAACTGCAGGAACCACGTGTGGGAGCTGAGTCAATACCTGCAGCGGTTGATCGCGGAGACGTAGGAGGCGATCATCTCGTGCTGCGCTCGTGTGAGGGCGCCGTCGCTGAAGTGCATGCGCGAGGCGGCCTGGATGGCGGCCAGGAAATCCGGCCGGAGACTCATCGTCTGCATGATCGGCGCCACGATGCCGATAGGGCTCACCGCCTTGGCTTTCGCATACACCTCGGCCAAAAGCCCCCCCGCCTCTGACTCGCCAACCATCTTGATCCGCGCCATTGGGGCGGATCTTACGACCGAACCCTTCAAAGTTGGGTGAGGGGCGCGGCAAGGCGCCCCTCACATCAGAGTTACGGAGTTGGATCGGCGATCGACGCGCCGAATATGTCGGAGTTGCCGAAGGTCGGGGCGCAGTCCTGCTGCGGAGCGGGCCGCGCCACGGTTGTACCGTCCCGGAGTGACTGACGCCAGGCGTCAATCGCCGGGCAGTCGGCGCCGTTACGACTGTCGTTCCAGACCGCCATTGCGTAGTTGTTGGTGGCGGCCGCGTAGACGTAGTCGCCGAGGAATTCGCCGACCAGGTTGTTCTGGCTGCTGCTGCGCGGATCTCCAGGTACGCCGCGGTGCACCTCGGAGAACGCACCGGTCGCTGTTCCCGGAGCGGTCGGCGAATCAGCGTGCAGCACAACGCCGACCAGCAACCGCGGCGTGGCGGTGGTCGTCCGGTACGGCGTGGTGAATGCGTTGTAGACGATGTAAACGTCAGTTCCATCCGGTGAGATGGCGGGTGCGGCATAGTAGCCCCGGTCGCCGGCCGTTTCGACCGTCCGTGGAGCCGTCCAGGTCGCGCCTTGGTTGGTGGACTCGGTGAAGTAAACGTGCGGAGTTGCCAGCGGGCCGCTGACGTAGCTCATGACGATCCGGTCAGTTGCCCCCACGCCAGTGGGTGCGCCGTTCGCGATGTCCACACTCGGCGCCGGAGCAAGGTCACTGCGTGCGCCGGCGATCCCGTCGATGGTCGGCCGGCCGAGGACTGGGTCGATCACCCCTGGCTGATTCACGGGTCCGGCCACCGGCGTATCCGCCGACCACGTGTTGCCTCCATTTCTGGAGACCGACATGATCTCGAATGCCTGGTGGCCTGCGGACGAACTCGTCCCTACCCCGAAGACGTAGGCATTGCCAGTGCTGTCGGTGCGGACGGTGCAGCCGTCCATGGGGTTGCGCTGGCTGTTGTTCGCCGACGCCGAGATGGGGTGTTTCGTCCAGGTCGCACCACCATCCGAAGAGACAGCTACAAGAAGTGGCGCCGGCGCTGCGTTGCCCTTCTCCTGGCCCTTGAAGTCGGCCCAGCACAGGTACACGGTGCCGAAGAACGCGCTCGAGGATGCGTTGTCGGCCCAGATCTGCTCTTTGTCGGAGAAAGTTGTCGATGACTGCTTTGAGACGAGCACTGGATGCATCCAGGCCGCCTTGTTGCCTGCAGCCGCCGCTGCGACATCGTCGGTGCGCGACACCGCAATGGCTTCGAACCCCTTGAAAGTAGTTTCGGAACGGGTGGCCCCGAAGTTGGATGTCAGGTTTGCGTAGTACAGCCGCGAACCGTTGCTCCAGCTGAAGCCGTTGGCGCCTGGCCGCGGGCCGAAGGCGAGGGCCGGATCACCGTCTGAGACAAGTCCGTCCTCGTAATACCAGGGAAGCGTGCCGATCGGGCCGACAGTGGGTGAGCAATCGGCGTCGGGTCCTGGCACGCCCAGGCAGTTCCGTGCGGACCAGCCGGTGTATATGGGCTGGGTCCAGGTTTGGCCGGAGTCCGTCGAGAAGTAGACGCCCGACCCTCCGACTCCGCCAGTGAACGGACATGTAGTGTCATCGCCCGCGTTGCATGCCTCCATGTCGATGTTGTCGTTCGAACCTGCAGCCAGGACATTTGGTGCATGCGCATCAATCGCGACAGCCGGCTCGTTCTGCTTGTTCTGGGAGAACGGGCCTGACGGACTGCCTGCCGATACCATCGAGTCCGGACCGGCCGCTGAAGCCGGCGCCGCAAGCAAGACCGCCAAGGCGGCGGCAAACAGCACAGACGTTCTTCGCATGACGTAACCCCCACTCCACACCTGAGGCCAACGAATGTGACCCCCCGAGTCTAACGTGGTGCGGTGAGCCCCCGCCTCATCCTCGGCGTTCGAAGATTGGATCGCCAAACCAGACAAGTGGTTCCTGTGGCTGCAGCTTTTGCGCTTTCTCCAGGAACGATTTGAATCGAGTGTCGTGATCGTGCGCGGTGTGGCCTTCTTCTGTAGCGACGATGTGAAGGATGTAGTCCTGGATGCCCTCCGGCGTCTCGCCGCCACCAGTCACGCGTGTCAGGCTGCAGTCCTTGAACAGGCCTTTGGTTGTGAAGTCGTCCCAGATCGGGATTTCTTCAGCCTCGAACATCGTCTCGAACTCAGCGACGCGGTCGGCCGCGATACGAAGGATGATCGCGATGCTCTGCATGTCAGCGACGCCTAGCGATGACGGCGCTCATTGCGGGCGGAGAACAGGACCACAAGCATGGCCGCAATGAAAGTCGATCCGACGACGATTCGATAAGGGGCGCCGAGCAGGACCACCACGATGGCTCCGGCGCCCAGGGTGAGCACCATGAGCGCAGCGATCAGCGGCTGAGGGCTCCCCCGACGCCGCCAGGAGCGGAAGAGGATCGCAGCCGCGAACAGGCATGCGACCGCCAGGGCACCCAACCCCCACAGCTCGTTACCACTCATGTCGATGCGTGATGGAGGGGCGGCACCGGCCGCCCCCAAACCATCGGTCGAAGCTCAGGCCGGCACCGGGTTGGGTTCGGCGCCTAGCCCTGTTTGAGCGCGGACGTCGATCTCGTGGAATTTCACCTCGGACAGCCGGTCCGCCTTGACCAGGTCACCGATATACGTGCCCACGATCGCGAGCAAGAACCCGAGAGGAATGCTGACGATGCCGACATTCTGCAGCGGGAAGGCTGGGTTCTTGACAGCAGGCACAGTCCATCCGGGACCGATCGCCACCAGCCAGATGGTGATCACCGTGCCACCTACCAGGCAGGCCACCGCGCCCCAGGTGTTGAATCGTTTCCAGAAGAGGGTGAACAGGATGGCCGGCAGGTTTGCCGATGCCGCGATCACGAATGCGACACCTGCGACCAGCGCGGCTGCGTTGGCAGTGGCGCCGATCCGCGCCGCCAGCCAGATCGAAAGAAGACCGACGAGGGCGGCTGTGATGCGAGCGACCAGCACCTGCTCCCGCTCGCTGACGTGGCCGTGGAGGAGGTGAGTGCGTACAACGTTGACGTAGAAGTCGTGACTGAACGCGCCGGACGCGGCTAGCGTGAGCCCGGCGACCACTGCCAGGATCGTCGCGAATGCGACCGCAGCGATGAATGCAAGTAAGAACTCGGCGCCAGTGGTGCCGAAGAACTCGCCGCCGAGGAACTCAGCCAAGCGTGGTGCGGCCAGGTTGCTGTTGGGTGTGCCCACGCACGCTCCGTTTACGACGCTCGCGCAGATGTTGGCCTTGCCGACCAGGGTCGCGGCTCCGAAGCCGAGGAACGTGGTCATGATGTAGAAGCTGCCGATCAGGCCCATGGCCCACGCCACCGATGCGCGTGCGGCCTTGCCATCTGGGACGGTGAAGAAGCGCATGAGGATGTGGGGCAGACCGGCTGTGCCCAGGATCAGGGCCATGCCGAGGGAGACGTTGTCGATCAGAGCGAGGTCGACGCCGAATACCTGTTTCTGGCCGTACTTGTAGAGGATCCCCGGCTGCGTAAAGTTGAGCCCTGTCACTTTGTCCTTAACGCCGGCTATGGCGTCGAAGAAATGTCCGAAGCTGAAGCCGAAATGCAGCATGACGAGGAAGGTCAGCAGTACCGCCCCACTCATGAGGAGTATTGCCTTGATGATCTGCACCCAGGTCGTCGCGACCATTCCGCCGGCGATGACGTAGATCATCATCAGGAGTCCGACCATGCTGATCGACGGGTCGAGACGGGTGCCCAAAATCTCCCAGTTGAAGTAAGGCTTTAGATTCGTGTCGAGGGTCGGAATCAAGATCTTGATCAGGCTTCCGGCACCGATCATCTGGGCCATCATGTACGACGCGCAGACCGCCACCGTGGAGAAGGCCGCCGCTGAACGGACGGGCACAGGGGACATCCTGTAAGCGAGGACGTCGGCCATCGTGTATTTGCCGGTGTTCCGCATGGGCTCGGCGATCAGGAAGAGCACTGTCAGGTAGGCAACAAGCCAGCCCACCGAGTACATAAAGCCGTCGTAGCCGTTGAACGCGATCAGCCCGGCGATACCCAGAAATGAAGCCGCGCTCATGTAGTCGCCGGCGATGGCCAGGCCGTTTTGCCAACCCTTGATCTGGCGGCCGGCAGCCCAGAACTGGACAGTGGTCTTTGTCCTGCCTGCGGCCCAGGCGGTGATCACGAGCGTGATCCCGACGACGATCAGAAAGAGGACCAGCGTGATGCTCATGGCGCTATGCCCCCTTGCCGGCTCGCGCGCGTACTTTCGCGGCGAGGCCGTCGAAGACGGTGTTGGCCTTGCGTATGTAGAGGTACGCCAGCACCCAGGCCATGACGAACTCGGAAAGAGCGAAAAGGTAGGCGATGTTGACCTCGCCGAAGACCTTGGTCTTCATGAGGTCTGGGGCAAGGCCGTTGCCCAGGGGCAACAGGAAGTAGTAGACCAGGAAGAAGATCGTGGCTGGTAGAACGAAGCGGAACCTCCGGCGAACAAGCTCGCGGAACTCCTCACTTTGCTCGAGGCCCTCCCAATGGACCTCCTCGCCGGCAGCGGGCTCGGCGTGGACCACCTCCGTCCGGGGCGCCCCTGGCGCCGGTAGTGGCTTGCCAACTTCCATGGCCTTGTCCCTCCTACTTTGTGACACAGCACGGGCGGCCGCGCCGGTCCCCCAAATGACGACAAAACGAAGACACCCTAAACCCTATAGCTCAGGACCCAGTTGTTCAAGTCCGGCACCGAGCTCTCGTATTGGGTGCAGGCCTCCTTGAGGGCGTGCTTACTTGGCTCGAGCGTAGGTGGCGAGAATCGCGCCTGTCGTCGTCACCTGGCTGTTGACGAGGTGTAGCGGCCACAGCTCGCCATTGCTGGGGAAGATGCGCTTGCCGCCCCCCAGGACGACCGGATCCACCATCACCCGGAGCTCGTCGACGAGGTCGTGCTCGATCAGCGTGTGCACCAGCTGGGTGCTGCCAAGCACGTGTAGGTCGTCGCCGCCCTTTCGGCGTAGTGCCGCAACAGCCTCGGCAACGTCGCCCTTCAGCAGAGTCGAGTTCTGCCATTTGAGCGGCTCCGCGAGCGTCCTGGATGCGACGAACTTCGGTTTCGTATTGAGCGGCCGGGCGATCACCTGCTCCTCCTCGGAAGCGTTAGGCCAATGCGAGGCGAAGCCCTCGTAGGTGCGACGCCCGAAGAGGAAGCCTCCGGCTTCGTTGAGGTTGTCGAGCACCCAGTTCCGAGAGAGGTCGTCGAAGTACTGCAGATGCCAGCCGCCATGCTTGAAGCCGCCAGTCGTGTCCTCGTCGGGGGCGCCAGGCGCCTGCACGACGCCGTCGAACGACATCCACTCGTTCACGATCACCCTACCCATCCCGATCTCCTTCGGCCGATCGAAGCCGGCCCGGAAAGTAACTGGAACGCTTATGCCGAAGCTGCGCGTGCAACGTATCCATCTCAATCGACGGCATTGCGCCGGACCTGATCAGAGTATCGACAACCCTCGGCGTCGGAGGAATGGGACTGCACGCTCCGAGCTATTCGTTGCGCGACTTGACGGTCAGGAGCTCGCGGTTCTCAAGAGCGCACTGGACCAAGTCACGCTCGACTGCACCTTCGGCTAGGACTTCAGCGCGCGCATACGCAGAAACTCGGTGACGCCGACTAGGCTCTCGATGAGCCGGACGGGGCCCGGCACAAGTTCCCAGGTCGGGTTGACGATCAGCTCGGGCTCAATGAGGCGGACGTCACGACCCCGCATTTGGATCTGACATTCGCCGGCAGCCAGCACGTTCTTCACCCACTGGCTCTCCGACCCATAGGTCAGAACGAAAATGCAGTGCCCATCCCGAACGAAGACGTTGATTGGAAGACGGTAGATGTTGCCCGTGGTTCGGCCGCGGTAAGTCAGGAGCCCGAATCCCGGCATCCAGCCGGCGAAGAGTCGAGTGAAGGGATTGATGATGTGCAACGCAAAGGGGCGCAGACGCCACATCCGTGTCTTGTTAGGCATTCGTTCAAACATCTGGATCTATCGCGACCGGACTGAATCGTCCCGCTGATGGTTGTCTCGGACATAGGCCAGCGACTCCCGTGCCAGACCAAGCCACTTGCTCTGACTCTTCGGGTGGAAGTTTCGCCCATTCCTTCATCGGCCGCCCGCCGACTGTATTCGGCTCAGCCTTGATTCACGAGCGCCTCCTATAGATGTTCAACGACAGCCTTAGGTAAAGGCAGCGGAGGAGCTCAAAAGTAGCGGTTTGGGGTGGCTAGCGGGATTTGAACCCGCGACAGCCAGATCCACAATCTGGTGCTCTGCCATGCTGAGCTATAGCCACCGCGGTGCGGGCCAGGGGACGTGGGCCCTGTAGGAAGCACGATTCTACCCGGCCCGGTTGGCAGAGAATGGAACGGATGGCAAGTCCCGCCGAGTTCGACCAGATGATCAAATCCGGGGAGCTCATCGAATCCCCGAACGAGATGACGCCTGAGTACCTGCGTGAGCTCAAGCACACGCTAGTCGTTTCCGGTGATACCGAGCTGATCTCCGCGCCCGCCTACTACCTCGCCGCCAAACGGGCGCCGTCGATCAACGCATTCATGACGGGCATCGCCATCATCCAGGACGAGCTGGCTCACGCTCACATCGCGTACCACATCCTCGAAGACCTTGGCGAGGACCAGGAGGCGCTGATCTTCAGCCGCGATCCAAAGAGCTTCCGGTATCCATACGCCTTCGATGTCCCCCTCGACAGCTGGACCGAGCTTGTGGTCGCCAACGGGATGTACGACCAGGCAGGCTTCTGCCTCCTGGGCGACATCCACGAAAAGTGTTCCTATGGGCCCTGGAAGCGGGGGCTCAACAAGGTCATGGCAGAGGAGAACTTCCACCTCCGCAACGGCAGAACCTGGATGAAGCGGATCAGCCAGGCTGGCGGCTCGGCAAAAGAAGAGCTTCAGCGGGCCGTCGACTGGATGTTTCCCTTGAGCGTGGAGTGGTTCGGCCTGCCTGACAGCTTGAAGATGCACTCGACGCAGCTGGAGTTCAGGCTGAAAGGTCTCACCAACGACCAGCTGCGGCAGTGGTGGCTCTCGTTGGTCGTGCCTTACTGCGAGCAGATCGGGATCAAAGTCCCGTCTCACAAGGAGACAAGGGACGGCAAGGACGTATGGGAGCTCGACTACCCGTTCCCATGCGAGTTCGACGCCGCGGAGAAGCGATGGGACTTCAAGCAGCCGATCTCCTGGGACGACGTCCTCGTGCGGTGGCGAGAGCGTGGCCCGCGCAACGCCGAGATGGTGGCGATGTTCCAGGAGGAGTTCCACAAGTTTCGGAAGGCGCACCACCAGAACGGCGCCCGGCGGTGACCCAACGACTCTGGGATGCTCTCGCCGAGGTCCAGGATCCCGAGATGCCAGTGAACCTCGTAGACCTTGGTGTCATCTATGGGATCAAAGAGAACGACGGAGTCGTCGACGTCGACCTCACCTTCACTGCGATGGGCTGCCCCGCGTCCGAGTTCATCCTGGAGGATGTGCGCGAACGCCTGTTGCGCGAGGATGGCATTCGCGAAGTGCGGGTCAACGTCGTCTGGAACCCGCCCTGGACCGTAGCTCGCATGACAGAAGCGGGTCGCGACGCCCTCGAAGCCTGGGGCCTCGCGGTTTGACGAATTACAAACGCGTCAGCGGCGATGCAGTCGAATACGAGGTGTTCGCGCGCAAGACGCGTGGCGAGCCGCTCCACCAGGTGGGCAGCGTCGTCGCTCCCGACGACGACCTCGCCGTCGCCTACGCGCGCGCCACGTATGACGAGGAGCGCTGGGTGGAGATGGCGATCGTGCGCAAGGACGACATGATCGCGCTCTGGCAACCGGGAGAGTCGTGAGCCTCTCCGACCTCGTGCTCAGCATCGCCGACAACAAGCAGATGCTCGGGCTCCGCTACGCCGAGTGGGCGACGCGCGCGCCGTCGCTGGAGGCTGACATCGCCGCCGCAGCCATGGGGCTCGACGACCTCGGCCATAGCCGTGTCCTGTATGGCTGCCTGGAACCGCTCGGCTCAGATCCCCGCGGGCCAGAGCGGGAAAGCGACAGTGGCAGCCTGCGTTCCCTCCCCTATTTCGATGAGCCATGGAACGAGTGGGCGCAGTTCGTCGCCGCGAACGCGATCCTGGACACCGCCTTCACCCTGATGATCGAGGCCTGCGTCAACGGCTCTGTCGAGGTGCTGCAACACCGGCTCAGGAAGATGCTGATGGAGGAGCGCTATCACTACCTTCACGGACGCAGCTGGCTGAAGTCTGGAGTCGATGCGAAGGCTCTCAATGTCGCCTGGCAAGAGGCGATCGAGTGGTTCGGGCCCCCTGACGGAGAGACCGCCAAGCTTCACGCTGAGGCAAGCCTGAGCATGGGGCCGGCCGAGCTGCGAAACCAGCTCGAGGAGAAGCTGGAGTCCAAAGCGCCGCCACTCAAGATCGATTGGAAAGATTGGGACCCGATCCGGCGGCGAAGCAAAGCCGGCTCGATCGACGAGCACACCTTTGGGATGCTTCGGGGCCTCGAGGAGAAGAAGTTTGCAGTCACGCCCGCGAAAGAAGGCTGACGCGGAGCCGCCGGAGCCGCGCTCAGATCCGCGCTGCCCTCATTGCTTTGAACGAGACGCTAAGGTCATCTCGCTGTTCGGGACCCAGGCGATGACGCTCCAGTACCGCTGCCGGCGCTGCGGCACCCTGTTCGAAGCGGTCAAGTACGAGGATTAGCTCGACTCAGCTCTTGTCATCCTAGTCCGGCTCATCGTCTTCGCCGGCGGCGGCTCGCCTTCGGCGGACCCTGGCCAGCGGGATGCCGGCGACCAGCACACCGATGATGAGGACCGCGACCGCTATCGGCAACAGTTGGCTCGCGCTCGAGCGCGTGGTGCTCGTTGCGCCTGCGGGGTAGCCTGCTGCGAAGTAGCCGAGCTGGTCGGTGGTGGACTGAATCGTGAACGGCTGGCCGTCCTTGCCGCCAATTGACTTCCAGGGGCTGTTCGCATCGGCCGCCAGGTAGATGAAGCTCGGCGCCGGCACAAGATCCGAGTATCGGAGCGTGACGCACGCGGGCCGGCAGGGATCGGACGGATTGGTGTCTTTGACCAGCGGCGCGTCAGCAGTGATCAGGTAGACATTGGTGGCGAAGTGAAGGCCGTTCGGCGCGGGATATGTCGATTCCGGCGTGATGTCGACTGTGACACTGGTTTTCCCAGTCACATCGAAGGCGCCGGGTAGGAACAGGACAACCACCTGTCCGTCATCGGTGAATGCAGAGTTCGCATCGCTGACGCCGCCGAGCACCTTGATGACAAGGTGGCCAGATAGCGGGGGGGTGTTGCCCAACGCGGCCTGAGGCGGTGGTGAAGTCCAGTTGTAGGGCTGCGGAGCAAACCCGTCATAAAAGCCCGGGGCGACCATCCACGCAGCTATGAGGTAGACGGCGGCCGCCGAGGCCAGGAGGACTGGGCGCTTCACAGGGCGAGATCCGCGATGACGTGGCCGACGATGGGCGCGACGAGGTCGCGACACGCCCAGCGCCACAGCGCAAGGAGCAGGCCGGCGGCGGCCACAGCGCCGAGGAAAGCCGGTGGATGTGAGAACGCGTGGGCGGCAGTCCAGGCGACCGTGCTGCCAACGATCGCGAGAGGCGCTCCGCCCGCCTGATCAAGTGCAGCGTAGAGCGCCCCACGAAATGCCAGCTCCTGCCCAATGGAGATGGTCACCGCTGCGAACGCGATGGACGTTGGAAGAATCGGAGAGGCGTCTGCGCGCACAGCCGCCGGCAGCAGCAGCACTGCAGCTAGGGCCATCCCTCCCAGCACGCGCCACCCAAGCCGCGAGGTGCCAAGGCCCAGACTCGCCGCAGGCCAGCCGGCCACCGTCAAAGCGAGCGCTGCCCCACCAAGGACCAAAACCGCGACGGTCGCACCCGGGGCGGTGGACGCCAGCGCTCGCGTCCACTCGACAAGGAGGATGTAAGCCCCGATCATTGCCGCCCTCAAAGCTGGGCGGGCGGCGAGGGTGGTGATCACCGGTTCAGGCCGCGGAGATCCGTTCTGGGGCCGAGTAGACGTTGAAGCGATCTCGTTTGAGGAAGCCCACCAGGGTCTGGTTGAACTCTCGGGCCAGGGCGACAGCGAGGCTGGAGGGAGCGCCAACAGCAGCGAGAACAGCGATGCCCGCCATGATGGACTTCTGCACGATCTCGTAACCTGCGCGGCCGCTCACGACCAGCACCGAATCGCTTACCGGCAGTCGCTGATCCAGGAGCGCGCGGCCGACGACCTTGTCGACGGCGTTGTGGCGGCCCACGTCTTCCCGGAGGTAGATGAGGTCGCCCCCTGGGGTGAAGAGACCGGCGGCGTGCAGTCCGCCTGTGCGATCGAAGACGCCCTGGCCGGACCGCAACCTTTCGATGAGGCGCGGCAGAAGATCTGGATCCACCGCCGGCCCTGAAGGCAACACCTCCAGGTCGCGACGCAGGTCTTCGATGAGCACAGTCCCGCACACGCCACAGGCCGAGCTGGACAGCATCGACCGCTCGGGCTTGCGGCGCGCCTTCCCTGTGAGATGGACGTCGACCTGGTTCGATTCCACCAGCACCGCCTCCAGAGCCATGGCAGGCTCACCCTCACCCGCCTCGGCGCTGATCCGGATGACCCTGACGTCCTTCTTCGCGCGCACGATGCCCTCCGCGAACATCAATCCGAGGCAGAGCTCGATGTCGTTCCCCGGAGTCCGCATCACTACTGAGAGGGCTTCGCCGTCCAGCATCAGCTGCAGCGGCTCCTCCATGACCACCATGTCCGGAGACTCAGTCCATTCCCCCGCCGACCACCGACGGATGCGGATTCCAGGAGCTGCAGGTTTGGGCATTGGCGACATTAAGCTTGGGCAACGCGCAGGTGGCGCGCCGAACGAGGGACCGCCGTGGCGATCGCAAATCCACGCCATGAAGTCACCCTCTCTGGCCGCAGCTCGACAGTCGTAGGGACTTCAGCGGGGTCGATCCCGTACCGCTCGCCGATTGCCGAGCCTTCCGTCATCGGGCCGAAAGTGCCGCGCACGCAGGCGCCAACCATCAAAGAGGGCCTGAAGCGGTGGTGAGACTCGACCACGAGCGCTCCCACCGATCCCGGCCTGATCCGACCGGCGCTCGGCGCAACAGTGACCTCGCCACGCTCCACTTCCCAAAGCGCGGGGCGGATCACTGGCATGCCTGCTTCGAGCCAGCATGCGTAGCCTCGCGGCACGCCGGCAAGGCGCCGGCTTACCTCAGCCGGCACTGCGGGTACTCTCGCAGCCTGCGCCGCGGGGTAGGGAAGGACATCCATCAGCTCAGCAGTGCTCGGCCGGAGACGCAGAACCACTCGGTTGTAAGGCAGCCACTCGCGGGGGATGTGGGTCATGTCCAGCAGGTAGCCGGCGAAATAAGGCGCGTTCTTGAGGGCGTACCCGGCCATGCCCAGGAAGTAGCCGGGGCCGTCGAGAACTGCGCGCACCTGGCTCGACACCGACAGCGGGTCGTACACCTCGAGTGCGCCGCGGAGCAGCAGCGCCTGTGCGCCGCTGTCGACAAGGAATGCGGCGCGCGGATCGCGCTTGGCGCTCAAGATCTTGGCCGCGTAGCGGGAAGTCGTCATCCACAGCGAGCCCGCTGCGAAATGGAAGGCGGCGGGGTTGACGAGGGGCAGGCGTCCGGCGCGCAGGGCCAGCATCCCGATCGGGGTGTGCCCGAGGACCGCGCGCGCCTCACCGTTCAACCGCACGGGATCACTCTAGGAGGTCCGGCGAGGTCCGGGCGACGAGCCCGGACCGTTGTCCTCCCCGCTTCCGCTGGGGTCCCCGCGCGGCACGCGCGGGAGGTTGGCACGCTGAGCGCCGTCGGAGGGGACGTTCAACCTGGCAATCAGTGGCGTTCATGTTTCCAGGACCTCTCGGATTCGCTCGAGCGCCATCTGAAGCCGGCGCTTGACCACCCAGTCGAGGCGGCCCGCGACGGCGGCGCCCAGCATCGCGGCAGGCGGTGTGTAAGCGATGCGGAGGACGACGTGCACCCCCACCTTTGTCTCAGTGAACGTGAAGCCTCCCTCCTGCTTGATAAGGCCGGACTCCGAAACCCAGCCGATCTGGTGCGGCCGGCGCCAGCGATTGAGCCGCAGTACGCTTTTCAATGGAAAGCCGAGCGCGACCATCTCAACCTCGTAGCGAGCGCCGACGCCCTCCGATTGGCGACCGATCGGCTTCCACCTGCTGATTCCCTCGAGGACCGCGGCCACGTGCCGATGATCTGCGAAGAAGTCGAACGCCCTCTCAGGCGAGCACTTGATGGTCACCTCAGCCACGAACTCCCGCTGCGCCATTTCTCGAAGATAGAGTGCTGTGCGGTGGACTGACGGCAGGGTTGCGATCGACGACTCGGTGGCGATGCCGAATCCCGTCACTGGCAAGGCGCTCGAAAACAGCTATTGGGCGGACATCGAAACCCTGACCTTCGGGCTCGTGCGCGCAACTGACAACTCGCTTCATCTCGGCCCATTTGAGCTGATCCGCTTCGGTCGACCGAAGGTCACGCGAACCAGCGTCCAGTGGCCCATTGAAGGCGGGCTCTTGACGCGCGCTCGTGGAGGCCACCTGCGAATCGAAGCCCAATACGGCCGCCTCATCGCGTCGGTCAATGGCTACCAACCGATGCTTCCCCGCTTCCTCTACGTCCTCGCGCAGGTCCCGGTGCACCACCTCTGGACACGGCTACATCTGCTCCGAGTGCGCGGAAGGCTGCCGGCCACCGGGGTTCCGGCCGACCCGTCACGCCGCCTGGCAGCGGCCGCGATCGATGTCGGTTTCTGCCTTTCGGTGGCAGGCATATTGGGACGCCGGCGCCGTATTCAATTTCTGGTGGGCGTCGCGGCCTGCTATCACGTGGCCTGCTGGAGATTCTCGGGCCGAACGCTCGGAGGCGCTGTCATGAAGCAACGCGTGGTGTCGGTGGACGGCTCGGGCCTGAGCGTCGGACAGGCGGTCGCGAGACTCGTTTCGCTGCCTCTCGCCGTCATGCGGTGGGGCAACATCCACGACGAGGTCGCTGGTACTGACGTCGTCGCGGATACTCTGTGACCGTGGCCCCCGGCGTTGATCTCGTCATCTTCGGCGCCTCAGGCGACCTCGCTCAGCGCAAGATCCTTCCCTCGCTGAAACGGCTCGCGTCGAAAGACGGGATGCCCTTGCGGGTGATCGGCGTCGGCCGCGCCGCGCAGTCGAAAGCCCGCTTCCGGGACATCGTCAAGAACAGAAGCGGGAGCGCGCGTCTGGCCGCGACGGCCGAATGGGTGAAGCTGGACTACCGGTCGAAAGCAACTTATACGGGGTTGAAAAAGCTCCTCGCGAGGGCCGGCAGCGTGGTCTTCTACCTTGCCACTCCACCCGAGACTTTCAGCGACATCGTCCGCGGCCTGGGCCAGTCCGGCCTCGCCACGAAGGGCGATCCCAGCCGGCGCATAGTGGTCGAGAAGCCCCTGGGCCACGACCTTGAGTCGGCTCGCAAGCTTGATGCGGAGCTGGCGAAGGCATTCGAGGAGCAGCAGATCTTCCGCATCGACCACTACCTCGCGAAGGACACGGTTCAGAACGTCCTCGCTTTCAGGTTTTCCAACTCCCTCTTCGAGCCAGTGTGGAATCGAAACCTCGTGGAGACGATCCAGATCACCGTTGCCGAGGAGGAAGGCATCCGGAAGCGGGCCGGGTACTACGACCAGACCGGCGCAGTGCGGGACGTCATCCAGAACCATGTGCTCCAGCTGCTCGCCCTGGTCACGATGGAGCCTCCCACCACTTTCGACCCCGAGTATGTGCGCCGCGCCAAGCGAGCCGCACTGCGCGCGATGTCGCCGATCAACCCGTCATCGGCGGTCCGCGGGCAGTACATCGGCTACTTGGAAGAGGAAGCGGTCGACAACGACTCGAGGCGGGAAACCTATGCCGCAGCCCGCCTCTCGATCGAGAACTGGCGATGGGATGGCGTGCCCATCTTCGTACGCACCGGCAAGGCGTTGAAGCGCAGGGTAACCGAGGTTGTGATCAAGCTCCGCGATGCGCCGCACCTGCGCATCGGCGGCAATCGCCAGCGTGGCATTCCCTCGCTGATCGTGATCCGCATCCAGCCAGACGAGGGCATCACGATCCGGATCGGCGCCAAGCGGCCCGGCACCCGCTTCGAGATGGTGCCGGCGGGGATGAAGCTCGACTACAAGCGCCTGACCAAGGCCCCCCTGCCGGACGCGTACGAGAACGTGCTGTCCGAGGTCTTGACGGGCGGGCATTCGGCATTTCCAGGGGCCGAGGAAATCGAGCTGCAGTGGGAGATCGTCGATCCGCTTTTGAAAGCCTGGGAGTCGGAAGGGCATCCCGAACCGTACGCAAGAGGCTCATGGGGACCGCAGGCTGCCGACGATCTCGTGGCAGACGGCGGAGGCGGGCGCTGGATCGTGAGTGGCGACGAGCCGGGGACGGCCTGACGGCGAGAGATTCGGTGTCCAGGGGTCTCTCCCGCGACTACGTCGCGGGGACCCCAGTGGACGGGCCGAGCACCGGAGCGCGCGCATCCGTAGATGCGTAAGCGAGGAGCGGAGGTCGCAACGACGCAGATGGGCCGCATGGGCGCCGAAGGTCCGTCGGCGGGCCGGCCCCAGCTCGTCTAACCGGGGACGGCCTGAACAAAAAGAAAAGGGGCAGCCGTGGCTGCCCCATTTGGACGCGACTTGTGCTTAGGCCTTGTGGGCCATCGAGTTGCTTGTACTCATCCAGAGCTGGCTCTTGTTGGGGTAGAGCACGAGCAGAAGTACGGCAACGATTACTGCAACGAGGAACGGCACGATGTCGAACTTTGAAATCGTTATCTGGTTGAAGATCTGGTAGACGACCTCGAGAATCGCGTAGAGAATCACGGCCCGGACCCAGCTCACGTTTCCTTCGGGGTCGAAGCCCGCGATCATGATGCCTGCGCCAAAGGCGATCCCAGCGACCGATCCAGTGACGCCAGCCCAGGTGTCAAACCCGAAAAAGGTGCCACCAATGAAGCCCAGTCCCGAGCCCATAACTATTAATAAGCCCATGACCCACATCAAGAGCTTCAACGCCAGCGGGTTCCACTTAGCCACTAGTAGCATTCCTCCATCTCGACCGCATCTTGTTAATCGGAAAGTTAATCGGCGGTCTTTTGTAAGCCAACTTGTACCTTGTTTGCACGTTTCTTGCAAGGTCACTCACAAGATCGGCACCCCCCCACGCCAGACTCGACGCGGTTTGAGACCGTAGGCCCAGGCGAATGCACCCTCGTGCTCGGCGTCCCAGAGAACGAGATCGGCGAGCATCGTAGGAGCTATGGCGCCGCGGTCGGAGCGCGATATCGAAAGCGCGCCGCCGACTGTCGCCGCGATCAACGCTCGCTCTGCCGACATTTTGAAGACACCCACCGCCAGAGCGACGACGAGGCTCATGCTCGTGATTCCGCTGGTGCCGGGGTTGTGGTCCGTGCCGAGAGCGATTGAGGCGCCGGCCGCCGCCAGCTCATTGACCGGAGGCAGCTTGCCGATCGAAAGTGCGGTGCCCGGAGCAAGGGTTGCCACGACGCCTGCGCGCGCCAGGGCGACAGCGTCGCTGCGGTTGGCGCAAAGCAGGTGGTCCGCCGAGACAGCGTGAAGCTCGGCGGCCAGGCGTGAGCCGCCAGTGCGGGCGAGCTCGTCGGCGTGGATTCGGGGAATCAGATTTGCCTCCAAGCCGGCTTTCAAGATGCGGCGCGATTGATCCACGCTGAAGTAGCCCTGATCACAGAAGACATCACAGAAGCGGGCTCCTGCCTGGTGCGCTTCCTTGCACCAGCCGGCCACCTCCTTGGAGTACTTGCCAAGGTTCGCACCACGATCCGGGGGAAGTGCGTGGGCGGCTAGGAAGGTGACTTCGACACGCGGCAGGTCGTTTCGCTGAGCCAGCCGGCTCAGGATCCGCGCGGCTTCCAGCTCTCCGTCGTGCTGCAGGTGGTAACCGGTCTTCGCCTCCACCGTGGTCGTGCCCCCTTCCACCCATCCTGATAATCGCTTGGCAGTCGCCAGCTCGAGGGCTTCTGCTGCAGCCTCGCGCGTTGCCTTCACGGTGGAGCGGATCCCGCCTCCGGCTTTGGCCACCTCGGAGTACGAGGCGCCGGCGGTCCGCATCGCAACCTCCGCCATGCGGTCCCCCGCATAGACGGGGTGTGTGTGCGCGTCGATCAGGCCGGCAGTCATCAAGGCCCCGTCGCAATCCTCGTCCTCGCTCACATAGCCGAGCAGCTCGAGCGGCTCATCGCCCTCCCGGCCGCACCAGGCGATGTGCTCGTCGTCGACGATGACCGCCGCTCGCTCGATCACCCCGGCCGGCGTGCCAGTGAAAAGCCGCCCGATGTTGATCAAGCGCCTCATCTCGAGATGACCGTCGTCCCGCCGACGACCACGTTCGCCACGTCGCGCGCCGAGCACGCGAACATCAGGTAGCCGAGGTCGAGCGGCCGCTCTTGGTCAAGGGTGATGAAGTCGGCGAGCCTTCCCGGTTTCAGTTCGCCTCCGTCCCAACCCAGCGCGCGCATTCCACCGATCGTGGCTGCCCGAAAGAGCTCCTCAGGTTGGTGGAGAACGCGACGTCCTCTGGCGCGGCGTTGATCGAGCTCCAGCCCACGCGCCTCCTCGAACATGTCGATTACCGCATTGGAGTCGCTGCCCACACACAGGGGGGTTCCCGCGGCGGTCAAACGTTGCATTGGGCCGACGCGATCGCCGAGGTCCCTCTCGCTCGTGGTGCAGGCGCAGACCGAAACCATGTGGCGGCCCAATAGAGCGATGTCCTCATCGTCGACGTGAATCGCGTGGACAGCTGTCAGGTCCGGGCCCAAAATCCCCTCGCGTTCGAGAAGTTGCGTTGGCGTGCAGCCCTCAACGGCTACACAATCCTCCACTTCGGCGGGCTGTTCAGCCAGATGGATGTGGAACGGCGCCTTACGCTTTCGCGCCCAGGCAGCAACGATCCGCATTGAAGGCGGATCCACGGCGCGCACGCTATGGATTGCTGCCCCGACGCGTACTCCATCGCCAGCCGCGAATGAATCCATTCGCCGCACCCAGTGATCGGCGTCCACATCCGAAAATGATTTCTGGGCGCCTTCGAGCGGGCGTCCGTCGACGCCGCCGCGCAGGTAGCACGCGTCGATCAACGTGAGGCGGATCCCCGCCTGGGCCGCGGCATCCGCAACCGCCTGTCCCAGGTCGTTGCCCAATGCATGCAGATAGTGGAACTCTCCTACGGCAGTGATGCCGGCTTCGAGCATCTCGCGAAAGACCAGCGCGCAATGTTTCAGATACCCGGCCTGCGTCCAGCTTTCGGCGGCCCCGTACATCTGGTGGCGCCACTCCCAGAAGTCGCCGCCCCCGGATTCGGTGGTCCCTCGCAGCACGCGCTGAAACGCGTGGCTGTGAACGTTGGCCAGGCCAGGGAGGGTCCATCCTCGTAGCTTCACCGCTCCGGCGCTGGCCGGCACGCCCTCAGTGAGCGACTTGATACGACCATCCTCGACTTCGATCAGGACGTTCTCGGCTCGGTGGCCGAGCCAGGCCTGGTCAGCGTGCCAGGTCCCGGCGCCGTTCACCCGCGCATGGGGATGTGGACGCCACGTTCGCCCGCCACATCGATTGCGCGCTGGTAGCCCGCGTCGGCGTGCCGCATGACACCAGTGCCGGGGTCGTTGGTGAGGACACGTTCGAGCTTGCGCGCTGCCTCATCGCTGCCGTCGGCCACCACCACCATCCCGGCGTGGATCGAGCGCCCTATTCCGACGCCCCCGCCGTGGTGGACGCTCACCCAGGATGCCCCACTCGACGTGTTGAGGAGGGCGTTCAGGATTGGCCAGTCGGCGATCGCGTCCGAACCGTCAAGCATCCCCTCGGTCTCCCTGTAGGGAGAGGCCACCGAACCGGAGTCAAGGTGATCGCGGCCGATCACTATCGGAGCTTTGACAGCGCCAGAACTGACGAGCTCGTTGAAACGCAGGCCCGCGCGAGCTCGCTCGCCATAACCGAGCCAGCAGATGCGGGCGGGCAGGCCCTGGAAGCTGACGCGCTCGCCCGCGGCCTCAATCCAGCGCACGAGCGCGGGATCGTCGGAAAACTCGTCGAGTATCGCGCGGTCTGTTGCGGCGATGTCCTCAGGATCGCCCGACAGCGCGACCCATCGAAATGGGCCCTTGCCTTCGCAAAAGAGAGGCCGGATATAGGCAGGCACAAAACCCGGAAATTCGAACGCGCGTGTGGAGCCGCCGAGTCGAGCTTCCGCGCGCAGGCTGTTGCCGTAATCGAAGACTTCGGCTCCACGGTCGAGGAACGCGATCATCGCGTCAACGTGCCGCGCCATGCTTTCGCGAGCGCGCTTCACGTAAGCGTCAGGATCGTCAAGCCTCAGCTCTTGCGCATCTTCCGGGCTGAGCCCCGCGGGGATGTAGCTCAGTGGATCGTGTGCCGGGGTCTGGTCGGTCACGATGTCAACAGCGAAACCTCGGGCGACCAGGGCCGGCAGAATCTCCGCGGCGTTGCCGTGCAGCCCGATCGAGAGAGCGCGCCTGCCGGCCTTTGCCTCGCTCGCCAGCCGCAGCGCGTCCTCGAGATCGTCGGCACGGACGTCAAGGTAGCGGTGCTCCAGCCGGCGCTTGATGCGGTCGTCATCCGCCTCCACACAGATGGCGACGCCCCCATTTAGAGTGACAGCGAGCGGCTGCGCCCCGCCCATGCCTCCTAGACCGGCGGTCAGCGTGATCGTCCCGGCAAGGGAGCCTTGAAATCGCTTCTGCGCGATCGCAGCGAAAGTCTCGTAAGTCCCCTGGAGGATTCCCTGGGTCCCGATGTAGATCCAGGAGCCGGCAGTCATCTGCCCGTACATGGTCAGCCCGAGAGCCTCGAGGCGACGGAACTCGTCCCACGTCGCCCATTCAGGCACGAGCATCGAGTTGGAGATGAGCACTCGCGGAGCCCATTCGTGTGTGTCGAACACGCCCACCGGCTTGCCCGATTGCACGAGAAGGGTCTGGTCGCCCTTCAGAACCTTCAGCTCTCTGATGATGGCGTCGAAGGCCTCCCACGATCGGGCGGCACGACCTGTGCCGCCGTACACGACTAGGTCTTCCGGGCGCTCCGCGACCTCTGGATCGAGGTTGTTCATCAGCATGCGCATCGCGGCTTCCTGCGGCCAGCCCAGGCACGTGATCTTTGAGCCCCGAGGCGCGCGAATCGTGCGCGTCACTTCAGCTTGCCGATGACTGCCTCGGCGGCTTCAAGCACCGCTCCGCTGCGCACCAGGGCCTCGGCCGCGGTCAGATCCGGTGCAAGAAAGCGGTCGGGACCGGGTCCGCCCACGTGCTTTCGCACAAGATCCCGAACCGCGGAGGTGGCGGGAGCCGGCTGTAGTGGACGGCGCAGATCGAGAGCCCTGGAGGACGCGGCCAGCTCCACGGCGAGGATGTGGGTGAGGTTCTCCAGCACGGTGCGCAACTTGAGCGCCGCACCCCAACCCATCGAAACGTGGTCCTCCTGCATGCCGGAGGTTGGGATCGAGTCGACACTGGCAGGCGCAGCAAGGCGCCGGTTCTCGGCGACCAGGGCGGCGGCGGTGTACTGGGCCACCATGAGACCCGAGTTGACTCCGGGCTCCTCAGCCAGAAAGGGAGGCAAGCCCTCGGAGCGATGAGGATCGAGCAGCCGGTCGAGCCGCCGCTCAGAGATGGCGCCGACTTCGGCGGCAGCGATCGCGAGGAAGTCGGCGGCGAATGCCAGCGGCTCTCCGTGAAAGTTGCCGGTGGACTCCACTTCACCGCTCTCCAGGACAACCGGGTTGTCGACCACAGAGGCAAGCTCGATGGCCGCCGTGCGGCGGGCGAAATCCAATGTGTCGCGCGCGGCGCCGGCCACCTGCGGGCTGCACCGCACCGAATAGGAGTCCTGGACTGCGTGCTGCGAATGGCGGTGCGAGGCGACGATCCCCGAGCCGCCCAGAAGACGCGACAGGTTGGCGGCGCTTGCCACCTGGCCGGGGTGGGGGCGGATCTCGTGAAGCTGCCGCTGGAAAGTGCGGTCTGTCCCCATCAGGGCTTCCGCCGACATTGCCGCTGTGATATCGGCGATTCGGAAGCACCGCTCGGCGTCAGCGCAAGCGAGAGCGAGCATGCCGAGCATCCCGTCTGTGCCGTTGATCAGGGAGAGCCCTTCCTTCGTCTCGAGCTTGAGGGGTTTCAGCCTGGCTGCCTTGAGAGCCTGCAGAGCCGGCTTTCTCGCGCCGTCGGCATCAGCAACCTCTCCCTCGCCGACCAGCGCCAGGGCGATGTGCGCGAGCGGAGCGAGATCGCCGCTGCATCCGACGGAGCCATGTCGCGGCACCACCGGCGTGATCTGCGCGTTGAGCAGGCCGATGAGCGCCTCCGCGACGGCGGGGCGAACGCCCGAGAGCCCCATCGAAAGAGTGCGTGCCCGCAGCAGCATGGTCGCCCGCACCACCTCGTCGTCGACGGGCGGTCCCATCCCGGCGGCATGCGATCGGATCAGCGCCAGCTGCAGCTCCGGCTGCCGGAGCGGGGCGACGCGGGTGCCGGCCAGGGCTCCGAACCCTGTCGACACGCCGTAAACCGGCTCTCTTGAAGCTGCAGCGCGCTCCACACGTGTCCGGCTGCGCTCCATCCTGGTCCGCGCCGCAGCGGCCAATGCCACCTTCTCACCGTGACGGGCCACCGCGACCACCTGCTCTTCGGCAAGGCCGGCGCCCCGCAGCGTGACTGTCACATGTGGAAGGCTAACGCGAGGAGGCAGCGCGGGATGGCCGAGTCTTCTGGACGTTCTTGAGCGCTTCGCGCCGGCTCAAGCCGCTCAGCCTTGCCTCGTTCTGAGCCACATACCGCTCCACCTCGTCTGGGTCGGTCCAGGCATACGCCCTGAGGGCCCATCCGATCGCTTTCCGGATGAAGAAGTTCCGCTCCGTGAGGTTGGGCTCGATGTTGGAGTAGAGCAGATCGAGGTCGGTGTCCCTCTTGAAGGAGATCTGGCAGATGATCGACACTCTCCTCTTCCAAAGATCTTTGTCGGTGCTCCACGCACGCATCACCGGCTTCATCTCCTGAGGATGCGATCGAAGCAGGTTGGCGACGTGGTGGGATACCTCGTCAACGTAGTCCCACCAAGCGCCAGTCGTGATCATCTCTTCGTAAAGAGGCAAAACATCGGGCGTCCTGCAGTCCTTGTGACGTCGATGGGCCAACAGCTCGATCGCGGCGTATCGCTCTTCGCGGAAACGGGCACCCCGCCAGAGCTCCAGAACCGCGGCACGCCATTCGGTGCATGACGCGAGGGAGTGGGCGGCGATCACATGCTTTGCGATGGCCCGCATATCCGGAGCCGATATGCCGCGATAGGGCATCTCGGATTTCATGTAGGCCTGCATCCATGGCGCCCGCTCGGAATCCGCGGCAGCGGCAAGAGCGGAGCGCATCGCCGTCGCGAACGCGCTCACGGCGCGGGAATGTAACGGGCGCTCACAGGCGTGCCATCCTCGACCTCGATGACCCAGGTCGAGGCCTTTTCGAGGGCCATGTGCGATGCCTTTACGATGCGGCGTCGGATCAGGTCTTCGACCAGCTCCTGCATCACGTCCCCGTGCGTGCAGAGGACTGTGTCGTCGAGCTCCGGGTCCTCGATGAACCGAAAGGCACCTTTCAGCCGCGCGCCTTCGGCCAGATGCCGCGTCTCTTGGACCTTGATTCGCCTCGCTCGCGCCAGGGGCTCGACGGTCTGCACGCATCGTTCGTATGGGCTCGAAAGGATCGCCGAGATCGAGTAGGGTCCGAGCGTCGCAACCAGCGCATCGGCCTGCTTGAAGCCATTCTTGGTGAGCGGGCGAGCGCGGTCATCCTCATCCCAATTGGTGCGACTCCCCGCTTTCGCATGCCTGACGAAGTAGAGCGTTGGCACTTAGTAGATAGTCCCGAACGTCATGGCATCCAGTCGCGAAGGCTCTTGCGGTCAAGAGCTTTCCAGACTTTCGTCCACTTCTTTCTTGCGTCTTCCGCGGCGACGTGTTCCATGGCGATGAGCTCGCCCGCCACGAACGCTCTTCGCCCGCTGATTCTTGTGCCGCGCAACCACGCCTGGGCGGTGACGCTGTCCTGGTGCTCACCCAGGATTGTCTGTAGCTTGGCAGCCGCCCTCGCGAAAGCCGCCGCGCTTGGGCCGGCCACTGGCGCAACGGCCTCGGCCGCGTATCTCGCGCGCTTGGCAAGGATGCGAATGCGATGCAGATCTGCATCGGCAGGTGGGTCGGTCAGGTTCTTGACGGCTGACCGCAGGCGCCGCCAGGGCCCAGTTGCCAGCGCCGGCAACACCGAGGCCGCCGGTTGATCAGCTTCGGGCAGTGTGGCCGGCGCATGCGCCGCCGCGACCAGCCTTTCGAGAAGGTCGACGTAGCGGGCGGAGTCCATATCATCCATGAGCTTCTTCCGGAGCGCTTCGATGTCCACCTCGAGAAGATGGAGAACTCCGACCGCCGATCGCAAGTCGTTCGCAGGGAGTGATTTCGCCCGCTCGCGCAGCCTTTCGAGCAGCACCTCCTGGTCGCGCACCGCACCTAGCCCAAGCGCCAGCCAGCCCAGCTCGGAACGCAAAGGCTCCGTCCATTCCGGGTCGAGCAATGGCCCGAACGTTCGAAGGTGAGAACGCAGCTTGCGAGTCGCCACCCTTGCCTGGTGAACAGCTTCGGGATCGCCGCTGGTCCTGACGAGAGGGTCGTGATAGAGCAAGGCGGCCACCGATTGGGCGATCACGCTGCGAACGACCTCCCGCGCGGGGGAGTCTGGCTGCACGAGTGCCGGAGCAACCTCCGGCGGCTCCATCGCGCGCGGACCCAGAGCTCGAACATGCTTCGGAGTCAGGTCCGGCGATCCGGCCCCGGCACCACGCAGGCGGGCCACCAGTGGAGCCACGATTCCATCGCTACCGTCCTCGGTTCCCATAACCTCGACTTCGATCTCCCTGAATCGGGCTGCTACGCGCCGGCCGTCCCGCACCGACACCTCGTCGTCAACCACCTCCGCCAGGCGGCTGCCGGCTCCATCGAGCAACCTGACGCGACGGCGAACTGTCGACAGGCGGGCGACGGGGATCAGCTCGGCGTTGCGGACGTAGGCGCGAACGATGGCCACGGCCGCCGCCGGTGGTTTCTTTGCGCCTCCCTGGAAGGTGAGCTCATCACGTTCGAGAAACGCCTGGCTCTGGCCGTCGGTGGAGGATCTGGTCGGTGGCAGCTTCAACGTCCACCCCTCGCCCGCCCTGTGGCGCAAAGAAACTCCCCACCGCGCGAGCCGCAGATCTGCGGTATCGAAGTAGACAGTTTCGAGTCGGACCGCTTCGGGCGCGGTGACCGTGACTCCGTCGATGACCCCGGTCAGGTCGGGGAGGTGGAACGCAGGTCCAGCCCCGAGCTTTACCTCACGCTCGAGCATTCGGGACGCCGTGCACCACCCCGTTGCCGCGAGCGCTCTCCAGCGCAAGCTCCTGGAAGCGCTTGTGTGAGCTGATGCCTTTGATCGTCGGCACGTGCTTCCAAGTGCCATCCGGGCACAGCTCCCAGGCAAGAACATCGTCGGCCAGCAACGTCTCGAAGATCTGGGCTAGCCTCGCGCAAAGCTTGGCGTCGGTGACGGGCACCACAGCCTCCACCCGCCGATCAAGGTTGCGTGGCATCAGGTCTGAAGATCCGAGGTAGTACTCGGGTTGGGCGCCTCCGAAAGAGAAGACCCGCGAATGTTCCAGGAATCGACCGACGATGGAGCGCACCCTGATGCGCTCTGAAAGGCCGGGGACGCCTGGTCGAAGCGAGCAGATGCTGCGGACGATGAGGTCGACCTGTGCACCCGCCTGGGATGCCGCATACAGCGCGTCGATCATCTCTGGATCGACCAGGTTGTTGACCTTGATGATGATCCGGCCGCCAACCACCGCTTCGCGCTCGATGAGCTGCTTGACGCCTGTGCGAAGGCTCGTGGGCGCGACCAACAGCTTTCGGTAACGGTGCTGCCGGCTGTAACCGGTCAGGAGGTTGAACAGCTCGGTGACATCAGAACCAAGGTCCGCGTCAGCAGAAAGCAGGCTCACGTCCTCGTACAGGTGTGCGGTGCTGGGGTTGTAGTTCCCGGTGCCCACGTGGAGGTAGTGCTGGATGTGCCTGCCCTCGCGTCTCACCACGAGGGTCACTTTCGCGTGGGTCTTCAGGCCGACCAGGCCGTACACGACGTGAACGTTTGCTTCCTCGAGCGCCCGTGCCCACGCGATGTTGGCCTGCTCGTCGCCGCGCGCTTTGAGCTCAACCAGCGCGACCACCTGCTTGCCCGCCTCGGCCGCGCGGATCAGCGCGCGAACTATCGGGCTCGCCGGACCAGAGGTCCGGTACAGCGTCTGCTTGATGGCAAGCACATTGGGATCGCTGGCGGCATGGTCGATGAATGCTTCGACCGATGTCGCGAACGAGTCATAGGGATGATGTGCAAGAAGATCGCCGGATCGAAGAACTGCGAACAGGTCGGGCACCTCGAATCCCAGGCCGCGCAACCGTGGCTGTGTCGTCGGGGTCCAGGGCTCCTCTTTCAAGTCAGGTCGGTCCAGCTGCGAGAGAGCGCCAAGGCTCCCGAGGTCGAGAAGGCCCTTCGCCTGGTAGACGTCGCTAGGCTGCAGCTCGAGCTCTCGCGTCAGCAGCTCGAGCACCTCCGCCGACATCCCTGGATCCACCTCGAGGCGCACTACTCGAGCGTGGCGACGCCGGCGCCGAAGCTCGGTCTGAATCGCCGCGAGAAGGTCCTCGGCGTCGCTGTCGATCTCGTCGAGGTCCCCGTCTCGAGTGACGCGGAAGGGATGATGGGCAACGATCTCCATGCCAGGGAAAAGAGCCTGCATATGCAGCGCGATGACATCCTCTAGCGGCACATAGCGCTTGCCCTCCACAAGCGGTATGAACCGGGGCAGCACGGGCGGCACCTTGACACGGGCAAAGCGCTGCTGGTGGCGCTGCGGGTCGCGAACCATCACTGCGAGGTTCAGCGACAGATGCGAGATATAGGGAAAAGGATGGCCGGGATCGACTGCGAGCGGCGTGAGCACCGGGAAGATCTGCTGGCGGAAGACAGTGTGGAGCTGGCTGAGCTCCTTCTTGGTTACCTCGTTGGCGCGAACTATCACGATGCCGGCTTCCGCCAGCTCGGGAACTATCTCCTCGCCGAAAAGGGTGACCTGGCGCTCGACAAGTCCCTCGACCCGGCTCCGGATCGCGCGGAGCTGCTCGAGAGGCGACATGCCGTCAGGCGACGATGCGGCGACAGCTGCCAGGACCTGCTCCTTGAGCCCGGCGACCCGGACCTGGAAGAAATCGTCGAGGTTCTGGCTGAAGATCGCCAGGAATCGGACCCGCTCGAGGAGGGGCACCTTTGGATCGCCGGCCATGGAGAGCACGCGCTCGTCAAAATCGAGTCGTGAGAGCTCGCGGTTGAGGTACCGGGGCGCCTCCGGGACCGGATTCGGGCCTGCTTCATCCGGATCCATCTGGACCCCCACCACCATGAACGGAAGATTACCGGTTGCTGACCGCAGGTAGGTTATGCGGCAGTTAAGGCCGCACCGCCCGCGGGGCAATGCGGCTATACCAGCCGATCGAAAAATCGCCCGGATGCTAGCGATAACCGAGGGCTGTCCGATCGGCTGGGCGATGCGCCAACCATGAGCCGATAGCCTGGCTACCGGAGCTCGTCAGGCAACGCCTCTCACGGCGCCAGGTTGTCGAGCCAGGCGCCGGAGTTCGCCGGGAGAATCAGCCGGCCTTTGCTGTGGCTCGCCAGTGGATGGGTGGCGATGAGGAGCCTGCCGCGCGAGGCAAGCTGCACAGGACGGCCAAGGAAGTTGACGGCCGCTGTCAAGCGGCCGTGCTCATAGACCAGGACACCTTGAGGTGCGGGGCACCATCTGACCTGGTTCGGCAGAATCCCCACCAGCTGACGTCGAAGGGCGAGCACACGCCGGTAGAAGGTGAGCATCGAGCCGGCCGACCCGTCCTGAGCGTCGACTGCATAACGGTCCCAGCCCGGAGGCGTCGGCAGCCATGGAGCCACTGTTGAGAAACCTGCGTTCGGAAGACCCCTTGACCACGGCATTGGAACGCGGCAGCCATCTCGCCCCGCCTCCTTGCCCCCGCTGAGAATGAAAACCGGGTCCTGCCGCTGGTCAGGCGGAACGTCGACCTCCTCGAGGCCCAACTCCTCGCCTTGATACAGGAAGGCCTGGCCAGGCAGTCCGAGCAGGAGAAGCAGCGCGGCGCGAGCGCGAGCGCGACCCATGAAGCCGCCGCCCAGCCGCGTGACGTGGCGGACCACATCGTGGTTGGATTGGGTCCAGCTTGGGGCCGCAACGGGCCCGGGTGAAGCTCGTTGATCCACCTCGATCGACCGCTTCCACAGCGCTGCATTCCAACGCGCCCTGACCATGGCGAAGGCCATGTCGAGCTGGTCAGGAAGGATGTAGCGCGCCTGTCGCCGAGGCTCGAAGATCTCGCCCACGAGAACTCGGGGAGGTTGGTACTGGTTGAGGATGCGGCGCCATGCTCGATACACCTCGTGCACCTCGGGCTGATCGATCATCTTGAAAGTGGCATCGAGCTTGGGCTGGCCGGTGACCGGGTCTTTGACCGTGGGTCTGTCGGCGAGGTCCTTTCGCTTGAAAAGCGCAGACGCGACATCAATTCGGTAACCGTCGGCGCCGTGATCAAGCCAGAACTTCAGAATCTTTTCAAACTCTTTCGGCACCTTGGGATTCCACCAGTTCAGGTCGGGTTGCTCTGGCGCAAAGAGGTGCATGTACCACTGCCCGCTCCGGTCATCCTTCGTCCATGCAGGCACGCCGAACGCCGACTCCCAATTGTTGGGAGGCGAGCCATCTGGCTTGCCGTCGGCGAAGTAGTACAGAGATCGGTGCGGATCATCCGGAGACTTGAGGGCCGCCTGGAACCATGGGTGCTGGTCGGACGTGTGGTTGGGGACGAGGTCGACCAGGACTTTCAGACGGAGCGCGTGGGCCCTGGAGACGACCTCGTCGAAATCCTTCAACGTTCCGTACTCAGGATTGACGTCGTAATAGTCGGCCACGTCATAGCCGTGGTCCTTCTGCGGCGAGGGATAGAACGGGGTGATCCAGATGGCGTCGACGCCAAGGCGCTTGACATACTCGAGCCGGGAGATGATTCCCTGAAGATCGCCGATGCCGTCGTCGTTTGAGTCAGCGAAGCTTCGAATGTAGATTTGGTAGAAGACAGCGCCGCGCCACCAGGGGCGCGACCACGTTTCGACGGCTGGGACAGCCTTCCGGTGTTTGGCCGGCCTCAGCCGACGTTTCGTTTTAGCCAATCGTTGAGGGGATCAGCATCGCTGAAGACCTTGACTACTTGCTTACGCGCGGCGTTACTGCCGAGCCATGGCTGCAAGCCGAAGTTCTTGTAGATATAGAGGATCTTGTGCCGCAGGAGGCGAGCTCTCGGGTGGTCTTGAGGCCAGCCGCTGGGTACGCGCTTGAGGGCTTCGCCACCGATTCCGTAGCCTGCCTTCTCAAGCTTGGCGACGATGGCGGCGAGCGGCGCACCGGTGACATCAGCCGCGACCTTCTTTCGATATTTGACGACCTGTGGCGGCGTCATCTCGTAGCGGCCGGCGGCGACAGTGAGGCCGCGCGCGTCTAGCGAGATGTAGCCGCCATGACCTCCCATGCCTGCTGTGCCGGCGATGTTCGTCTTGTACGGCGACTTGTCTTTCGAGAACCGGATGTCGCGGTTGGCTCGGAAGACCTTGCCCTCACCGTACTCGTCGGCAAGCGAGTCGATCAGCGCAACCATCGGAGCCTTGACGGCGTCCTCGTAGACCTTGCGATTGGCCTCGAAGTAGCGCTTGGAGTTGTCGAGCTCTAGGCCGATGAAGAAGCGCTGGAACTCCTCCGGCCAGCCGCGGAATGCTGACGCCATGTGTCCCGACAGGGTAACCGGCGAGAATATCGAGGTGGAACCCCAAGTGATCCAGACTCGCGGGCTCCGGCGCCTCTTCAAATCGCGCAACCGGACGGTCGAGGCGGTTGTCGGAGTCGACATGGCTGTGAGGACTGGCGAGATCTTCGGTTTTCTCGGTCCCAACGGCGCCGGAAAGACGACCACACTTCGCATGCTCGCGACGCTCCTACCGCCCAGCGGAGGCACGGCCACTGTGGCCGGGTACGACCTTCTCAAACAGCAGGACAAGGTGCGTGAGGGGATTGGCTACGTGGGCCAGGCGGGCGGCTCCGACCGCGAGATCATCGGCCGCACGGAGCTGGTGTTCCAGGGCCGGCTATACGGAATGCCGTTGAACGCCGCGAAGAAGCGCGCGGCCGAGCTCATCGAGATGCTGGAGCTCGAGTCGTGCGCCGATCGCAAGGTGGGAACCTATTCAGGCGGGCAGAAACGCCGCCTCGACATCGGGCTCGGGCTGGTGCACGATCCGCAGCTCCTCTTCCTCGACGAGCCGACCACCGGTCTCGACCCACAGAGCCGAGCACGAGTGTGGGACGAGGTTCGCCGCATGCACGACCGCGGCACAACAGTATTTCTCACCACCCACTACCTCGACGAGGCCGACGCTCTCTGCGACCGCATCGCCATCATCGACCACGGCAAGATCGTCGCCGAGGGGACACCGGACGAGCTCAAGCGCGAGGTGGCAGGAGACCTGGTGACATTCAGCGTCACCGGCGACCAGCATCGCGCCCTGGAGCTTGTCAAGGACCAGCCGTTCGTGCGCGAGGCGTCGACTGAAGACGGCCTCGTCAGGCTTTATGTAGACCACGGCGAGGCCGCGATGCCAACGATCCTGCGCCTGCTCGACTCAGCAGGGCTTCATCTGGTGACGATCGGGCTTCACCGTCCAAGCCTTGACGACGTCTTCCTGCGCAAGACCGGCCGCTCCCTTCGCGAGACAGCGGCGTGAAGGTGGTCGAGAGCCGATGAAAGTCCTGCGTGACACGTGGCTGGTGTTCGGCCGCTACTGGGGCCTGTTCGTCCACAACCCCGTATGGGTTGTGATCGGAGTGGTTCAGCCCCTCCTTTACCTGATCCTGTTCGCGCCGCTGCTCGGCTCGATTGCGAAAACGCCTGGCTTTCCTTCAGGGGGCGCCTACAACGTTTTCGTTCCCGGCCTCCTGGTCCAGTTGGGCATGTTCGGAGCGGCGGGTGTCGGGTTCAGCCTCATCGCCGAGCTGCGCATGGGGGTGATCGAGCGCCTGAGGGTGACACCGGTGAGCCGGGTTGCGCTGCTGCTCGGGCGAGCGCTCCGCGACATCGTCTCGATCGTCATTCAGTCCCTGATCCTGATCCTGCTCGCCCTGCCCTTCGGGCTGAGCATCCACCCGATCGGAGTGGTAGTGGTCCTGGCGCTGATTGGTCTGATCGGTTTGCTGACTGCATCAATTGCATACGCGGTGGCGTTGTGGGTGCGCAGTGAGGACAGCTACGCGCCTCTCATCTTCACGTCCAGCCTTCCGATCCTCTTGCTCTCGGGAGTGCTGCTCCCGCTGGGCCTCGCCCCGCAGTGGCTTCGAAACATTGCAGCCGCGAATCCACTGTCCTACGCAGTGGACGCCGCGCGCGCAGTGTTCAACGACCACCTGGGCGACCCGAGCGTCGTCAAGGGCGTCGCCATCATGGCGATCCTCTCGATCTTCGCCATTTTCATCGGCGCTCGCGCGTTCGGTAGAGCGGTAGCCTAATTACTCGAAAGCGCTCAGGCTCGCTCGCTCCGCCTCCCACATCTCATCAAACATGTTCTCGATCTCCTCGAGTGAGCAGACTGCGGCGGTGAGGGGGTCGAGCATCAGCGCGTACATGGCCTTGGTTCGGTCGCGCTCGAGGAGGGCCTGCACAACCAGCTCGTGCACGGCCATGTGAGAGCGATTGAGCGCTGCAAGCTGTTCGGGCAGGCTACCAAACGAGACCGGCCGGATTCCATCGGGTCCCACCGTGCACTCGACCTCGACGCATCCGTCAGGCAGGTTCTCGATCGAGCCCGCATTGGTCACGTTACCGTGGATGCTGGTCGTGCGCCCATGCTCCATCGCCTCGATGATGTAGCTGGCGTACTCATGACTTCTGGCGAGGGGAATTTCGGTCTCGCCTCTCAACATCGAGTGGATTCGCTCGTCGTTGGCCTTCCTCCAGTCCGGCCAGTTGTTGGCGTAGAAGCCGCTCTCACCGAGATATCCCTGCCGCGAGTACTTGTCCAAGAGCCCAGGCCGCTTGCGGTAGTACGGCACGTACTCGGAGAAGTGCCCGCTGGACTCCGTCACGAACGCGCCGAGGTGAAGCATCACGTCGAAGCGGACGGGGTCTCGCTCGTAAATCTCCGAGTGCGTGGCGCGTTCGCGCAGCTGTGGATAGAGATCCTTGCCATGGCGTTCGAGCCTGGTGAACCAAGCGTTGTGGTTGATGCCGGCGCACCGCCAGTCCAGCTCGTCATATGGGACGTCGAGGAACTCGGCGAGCAGCCTGGATGTGCCCTGCACGCTGTGACACAGCCCGACCACCGCCAGGCCGGATGAACGGCTCGCCGCCAGCGTGAGAATCGACATGGGGTTCGTGTAGTTGAGGACCACTGCGTTGGGCGCCGTGCGCTCGACGTCGGCGACGATCTCAAGCCAGGCGGGACCGGTGCGCAGCGCTTTGAAGATGCCGCCCGGTCCGATCGTGTCCCCGATGCATTGGTCCACGCCATATTTCTTGGGGATGTCGTAGTCGTGGCGCACGTTCTGCAGGCCTGCGACCTCAATTGAGTTGACCACGTAGTCGGTGCCCTTGAGCACATCCATACGCTCGGTGGAAGCTTCGACGGTCCACTCCTTTCCCGAGACCTCAACCAGCCGCTCAGCGATTCGGCGCGCAAGGTCAAGCCGAACGGGATCGATGTCGACGAGGGCGAAAACGCCCCGATCGAGGCCGTCGACGGCGAGGATGTCAGTGATGATCTGACGGGCGAAAACCGCGCTGCCGGCGCCCACCAGCGTCACTTTCGGCATCGCCGAATTCTAACCGCGACTATTCAGGCGGATCGGCTATTGCCTTTATGGCGCGGAACTGCGCGTGGCTCATGACGAGCAGGTGAGCCTCGGTGTCAACGACTGCCGTTGCATCGTTCGGTAATCGCTCCCACATTGCGTCCCACCCCAGGCTGTCGCCGGCCCGCAGCGTGCGCGTGTGAGTTGAACTCCCCTCGGTGTGCAAACGGCCATTCTGGACGACCACGAACTCCGAGCAACGCTCGCCTTCCTGCGCGACCACACTTCCAGCCGGCACCGTGATCTCGTCGAAGTAAGGCAGAAGTCTCTTGAGATCGCGGTCCGAATACAAAGCAAGCTCGGGCGCGGCCCGAAGGGCATCGATCCGCGTGCCTTGGGGGACGAACCAGGCCCTCATCGGGAACCGCCCGCAGGCCTGACCGGGAGGACCAATTCGCACTCGCCCTGTGAACAGGTCGCCTGCTGAAACGGGCGGAAGCGGCGAAGCAATCCGAGCGCCCGCTGGTTGTCGCCCTGGACGGTCGCTGTGAAAGTCACGATTCCCGCCGCCAGGGCAAGGTCCGCCAGGCAGCTGAGCATTCTGGTGGCGACTCCCTGGCGCTGCCAGTCGTCGGCAACGACCACCGCGAGGTCGGCCTTATCTGTGTCGCGCCATCGTGCGTAGCGGGCGACCCCGACGATCTCTCCGTCGACGACGGCGACCACAGCCTCCCGATCGTGGTGGTCGATGTCGAGCAGCCGCTCCGGGCGCGCCTGTTCGGGTCGAACTATCGGGCTGTGGAAACGGCGGTAGACGGTCTCCGGCGATAGCCTGAAGAAGAGCCTGCGCAACGCCTCGCCGTCCGACCTCTCGAGTTGCGCCAGGCTGACGTGCCCTGCCGCTGCCGCCTGCATCGCGATCATCCGCTCCACCTCCAACCGAGCCTCGTTGAGAACTCCTAACAAATAGCACGATCGGTCGTATATGTCAAGTAAGACCGACCGGTCGTGCTAAGATCTGGCTATGGCGAAGGCGTCCACCGCTCTCACCACCGACCGCCGGCTGTTGCGCGGTGAGCGAACCCGGCAGGCGATTCTCAGCCACGCCTCCCGTTTGGCCTCAGCCGAGGGCCTTGAGGCAGTCTCCCTTCAGCGCCTTGCAAGCGACCTCGGAATCAGCAAGAGCGGGTTGTTCGCGCACTTCGGGTCCAAAGAGGAGCTGCAGCTCGCAACAGTTGAAGAGGCAGGCAGGGTCTTCACAGAGGAAGTTCTCAAGCCGGGCCTCAAAACACCCGCTGGAATCGGCCGAGTGTGGGCGATGTGCAACTCATTCCTTTCGTATCTGAGCCGGGGCGTGTTTCCGGGCGGTTGTTTCTTCGAGGCTGCACTCTCTGAGTTCGACAGCAAGCCCGGACGCATCAGGGATGCCGTGGTCGAAAAGCGAGGCTACTGGGTCGCCAGCCTCGCCCGAGCCATCCGCGAAGCGAAGCCCGCCGGCGACATTCAGGCAGATGTCGACGCCGATCAGGTTGCGTGGGAGCTGGGCTCCCTTCTCGTCGGCGCCAACTCCAGCTTCGTCCAGGACGGCGGAACAGTCGGCATCGAGCGGGCGCGGCGTGCAATTAGGGACCGGCTGGAGCGCATCGCGACGCCTTCGGCGACGAGGCTTCCGACCCGCTAAGCGCCGGTCGACCCGGGCGGCAGCCTCAAGTCTAAATCCCCACTATGCTCGGACACGTGTACGACAGAAGCGCACAGGTCTATGACTTGCTCTACACCGGGACCGGAATCAAGGACTACCCAACAGAGGCTGAGGAGCTCCATCAGATCACTACCGACGCCAATCCGACCGCACGGACATTACTCGACGTTGCCTGCGGGACGGGAGCCCACCTGGCCGAACTTCGCCGGTGGTATGCGGTCGAGGGTTGTGATATCAGCCCTGCGATGCTTCAAGTCGCAGCCACGAGATTGCCGGACGTACCTCTCCATCTTGCCGACATGCAACAGCTGGACCTTGGTCGCCAATTCGATGCTGTTATCTGCCTCTTCAGCAGCATCGGCTACATAACGATTCCCTCCGAGCTCGCGACGACAATCGAACGCCTCGCAGCACATGTCGGTCAGGGCGGGGTCTTGATCCTTGACGGATGGATTCGGCCCGACGAATGGAGCGACGAATATCGGGGTGGCCCCGACATCGCTCGTGACGATGAGATGGTGATCGTCCGCCTGGCTTTCAGCCGCAGGATTGGCAACGTTACTGAGCTCGACATGCACCACCTTGTTCGTACTGAGTCAGGCATCGAGCACTTCGTCGAGAACCACCGGCTTGCGCTGACCTCAACCGAGTCTTATGTCTCGGCTATCGAAGGCGCTGGTCTCAGCGCCAGAGTCATGCCGGATTTCATGCCAGGGCGCGACCGGATCGTAGGTACTCGGCCTCCTGCTTAGACGTCAGAGAATTTCGGTCAGCGTCCGTAATAGTCCGCTAGGGCGGCGAACGCGACCTTAGGTTCCCAATGCATGTCCGGGTACGCGCTTCCGAACCGATCCTCGAGCGCCTTGACCACGCCATAGCTGGCCAGATCGAGGTCCTTAAGAGGGTCCGTCCTGTGCGGGAAGTGGTAGCACGCGAAGGTGTTCACAAAAGCCGTATCGACGCCTTCGCGGTTGAAGACGTCCAGCAGCTCGGTCAGGTACCTCGCCTGCTCATCTTCGTCGCGGACGTACTCGCCTTTCAGTCGGACAGGCGCTGTCCCTTCCCATTCGACGATGCTGTCCCCGTGGCCCCCCCGATCGGCCGCACCACGGTACGTACAACAGCCGAACTCTGTGATCGCGGCCGGCTTTCCTTGTCCGACAAAATTGCGGATATCGCTCCGGTAGCGATCAGCAAGCTCGATCGACCGATAGGCGGCGTCGGTTGAGATGTAGTCGAATGGCGCCCAATCGACGCGCTCAAATGGGAGTGAGGCATAGCTGATCTTCCCGCCGAAATGCGCCCTGGCGGTCGTCACCGCCCTGCCGAGGAAGTCATTGATGAGACCTGGCACCTTCCCCAGGTGTTCCCGCAGCCGGTCGGGCGATGTAAGCAGGCCGAGCCTTTCGCTCAGAGTGTCGCCCGGCAGGAAGCCCTTGTTGACGAGACCCAGTTCGGAGCCCATCAACAGGACGATCTCGGCACCGTGGCCACCGAGTCGCTGGGCGCGTTGGGCGCAGTCATCGATCACCATCAACATGTCGTCTGTGGTCAGATCGCACGTAAAAGGGCAAAACCAGACCTCGAGGCCGGCACCGGCAGCGTGCGTCGCCGCAATCTCGAGCCGGTCTGCATTGCCACCAGTAACTCGAACGGCGTTGCAGTGCAGATCGTCGTGAATGATGTGCATTTCCCGTTTGACGAGGTCGGGCTCAAAGGGTTCGTGGGTGCTCACGCCCGCATTGAAGAAGCCGGTGTCGTAGGTGATGCCGTTGCCACGCAAATTGAGGGACCCCTGGTTGAAAGTCGGGGAGGGGGGATTTGAACCCCCGACCACCTGACCCCCAGTCAGGTGCGCTACCGAGCTGCGCTACTCCCCGATGGAATGGCTAATCGTAGCGACTTCCTTACGGCCGTCCCGAACGACCGCCGTATGCGACAAGACCTCTATGACTCGAGGCAAATCCTGCTTCTCGCAACAGCGCCGCGATCGGCGATTCCATGACCGGCGCGCCGTCCACGCGCTGGATCTCAACCTTGCCTGCGATGGTGGCGACACCCATCAGCGCGCGCACGTGCTCAGACCGGATATCACCGTTGGTGATCAGCGACCTGCCGCCCCTTTCCAGGTAGAGGACCAGCTCGCCCGCATCCAGCACGCAGTACGCACCCGCGGCGCGTGCCATACGGCCATCGGACCGCGGCCACGGAAGGATCGCGCCATACGCGTTTGCCGGGTCGCAGGCCGCGAGCGCCACGACGTCTCCGCGCTCCGGTTCCCGCATCGAGCGCAAGCGGTCGACCGCACCGGGTAGCGCGAACTGCGAACCGCCCAGCCCTTCGACGAAGTAGCCCCTCCGGATGCGGCCCGACTCCTCCATTGCGCGCAAAACTGGATAGAGCCCAGCGAAGCCGCCAGGCCAGCCCTCTGCGACCACCGCCTCCCTCGTCAGAACTCCGTGGCGCTGCAGAAGAACGCCGGCCTCAGCATGAAGGCGCTCTGTGGGCGACGCTCCTGAACCGAGCATCTCGACGACCGACGACCATCTGCCCGTTGCTCGGGGCTGCGTGAGGCGCGGCAGGCGCGGGCCTCGTGCCGGCCTGCGCGCCGCCGGGCCCAAAAGGCGCAATGGCGCAAACGTGTCGTTGGTGACCTCCCCCGACCACACCAGGTCCCACAGGGCGTCGAGCATTGCTTCTTCGTCGCCGCCCCCGCATGCCCCGTAGATGTCTCGGAAAAAGCTGGCACCGCGTGCGTGCAAGTGATCGCGCAGGCGGCTGTGAAGGTCACCGCTCGGTGGTTCGATCGGCTGGGCGACCAGCCCGGGAGCATCGCCTCGCAGGTAAAGGGCGACCCGTCCGTCTGTCGCGCCTAGGCCCCCGCGGCCGGCCCAGACAACCTCGCCCATCGAAACCAGCTCGTCGAGCATGCGCGGGTTGTAGCCGGCGACTCTGGCCGCGATCACGTCGCGCTCGATGACCGATGCCGGTAGCGGCAAGCCTTGAAGTTGGAAGACGACCTCCAGAAGACGGTCGACTCCTCCTGCCCTGGCACCAATGCCATGCCACGGCGGCAGGAATCGCGCCACGACCACCGGCGGCACCGACTCGACCTCGCGACGTAGGGCGGCGAGAGAGCGGCGGCGCAGCATCCGGAGGACCTCCGGATGGCAGTACTCGCGGCCCTGGGCTGCCCTTCGAAATTCGCCCGCGACAATCTCGCCTCGCGAAGCGAGCTGAGTGAGCGCTTCCTCGAGGGCCGCGACCGGCATGCCCCAGCGCGCCGACAGCTCCGAGGTGACGAACGGGATGTGGGTGCGTGCCCACCGCCTGGCGAGCGACTCGAGCGGCAGGATTCCGGGGCTGAGAAACGCTTCAGGCAGCCCGACCGGCAGGCTCGCTCCCAGAGCCTCGCGGTATCGCCCCGCATCTTCGGCTGCAATCCAACGCAACTCGCCCGCCACACGGACGCTTACCGCGCGCCTCTCACGTTCCAATCCGCGCAGCCACTCCTGGGAGATCCCGCGCGCTGACGCCTCCGCGTCGTTGAGGTCGCCGAGGCGGACCAGCAGGTCGTGAGCCTCGTCAGGGTCCCGTGGAAAACGCTCTGGCAACAGACCCTGCAGCTCAAGCTCCACCGCCACGATCGCCTCGGGGTCGAGCAGTTCGCGCAGGTCTTCGCTTCCGAGCAGCTCAGCCAGCAGCTCTCGATCGAGAGTCAGCGCCTGAGCGCGCCGCTCCGCCAGTGGCGAGTCGCCCGCATACATGAACTCCGCCACGTACGAGAAGAGCAGCGACGATGCAAATGGCGATGCCCGCTCGGTGTCGACCGCCACCACGCGGACCTCGCGCGAACGGATCGCGCGCAGGAGCGTCATGAGCGCGGGCATGTCGAAGTGGTCCGCCATGCACTCCCTCCACGTTTCGGCCAGGATCGGAAAGTCTGGATACTGGCCCGCGACCTGCAGCAGGCCGGCGCTGCGCATGCGCTGCTGCCACAGGGGAGTCCGTTGGCCTGGTCGGCGGCGGGGCAGCAGCAGCGAGCGCGCCGCATTCTCGCGGAACCGCGAAGCGAAAAGCGCCGACCCCGGGAGCTGCGCCTGCACGAGGGCCTCGACCTCTTCCGGGTCGAGCAGCAGCTCATCAAGGGAAGGCGCCGACTCAACGTCAGGCAAGTGGAGCGCGATCCCGTCGTCGGTCCACATCGCGCGGGCGTCGATTCCAAGCCGCTCCTGCAACCGGGATTCGAGGGCAAGGGCAAGCGGCGCGTGCACACGGCCACCGAGTGGTGAGTGCACGCACACTCTCCAGTCCCCCACCTCGTCGCGGAACCTTTCGACCACGACCGTGCGGTCGTCGGGCACGGCGCCGGTGGCTGCCGCCTGGTCGTCCAGATACGCGAGCAGATTCTTGATCGCGCGATCGTCGAAGCCGGCCCGAGTTCTCAATCGAACGGCGGCCGCCTCTGGTTGGAGTGCCCGCAGCTCGCGCACCATCTTCCCGAGCGCCATGCCGAGTTCGACTGGGCGGCTCGGCGAGTCGGCGTGCCAGAACGCGATCTTCCCCGGCTCGCCGGGCGCCGGCGTGACAAGGACCTGCGATGGCCCAATCTCGGCGATGCGCCAGGTCGAGGCGCCAAGGATGAATGTCTCGCCAACCCGGCTCTCGTACACCATCTCTTCGTCAAGCTCGCCCACGCGCCGCCCGTTGTCGACAAGGTTTACGGTGAAAAGTCCTCGGTCGGGGATGGTTCCTGGGTTGGTCACCGCCAGGCGTTGCGCGCCGGCTCGTCCGCGGACCGTTCCCGCTACGCGGTCCCATACGATGCGCGGCCGCAGCTCGGCGAACTCGTCCGACGGATAACGGCCGCTCAGCATGTCGAGCACCGACTCCATCGCTCGCGGGCCGAGATCGCTGTACGGGTAGGCGCGGCGGACGACACTCGCGAGCTCATCGACTCGCCATTCGTCCATCGCGCACATTGCGACCACCTGCTGCGCGAGCACGTCGAGAGGCTTGCGTGGCACGACAGTGGACTCGATCCGGCCCTCGAGCATCCCCTCGACCACAGCCGCGGACTCGAGGAGGCCTCCACGAAAGTTGGGGATCACCACGCCTCTCGAAACCTCGCCGACGGAATGGCCCGCACGACCGACGCGCTGGATGCCGGCGGCCACGCTCGGCGGCGCCTCGACCTGAAGAACCAGGTCGACAGCGCCCATGTCGATGCCGAGCTCGAGGGTCGATGTCGCAATCAGCCCGCGAACGACTCCCGCCTTCAGCTGGTCCTCGATCAGCAGGCGCTGCTCGCGCGCGATGGAGCCGTGATGGGCAAGCACGAGGTCTTCGCCCGCCAGCTCGTTGATGCGCGCAGCGAGCCGCTCCGCGAGTCGCCGGGAGTTGACGAAGACGATGGTGGATCGGTGCTCCCGGATCAAAGCAAGAAGTCGCGGATAGATCGCCGGCCAGATGCTGCCCGCGGGCCGGCCATTGTCGTCTTCGACTGAGAGGCGCGCCATGTCGTCGACCGGCACCTCGACTCGGACCTCCATCGTTTTCAGCCGCCCCGCGTCGACAATGGCAACTTCACGGTTGGTGCCGCCAAGGAATCGCGCCACCTCTTCAAGAGGGCGCTGTGTCGCGGACAGCCCGATCCGCTGCGGCTCGAATTTAGTAAGAGCGCAGAGTCGCTCGAGGCTCAGCGCGAGGTGCGACCCGCGCTTGGTAGCGGCTACCGAGTGAATCTCATCGACGATGAGCCACCTGACGGAAGCAAGGATTCGTCGCGCCGCGCTGGTCAGCAGCAGGTAGAGGGATTCGGGGGTGGTGATGAGTATGTCGGGCGGGTGGCGTTCCATCGATCGCCTGACTTCTGCCGGCGTGTCACCGGTGCGTATGGCGACGGAGATGTCAGGCGCCGTCAAGCCCGACGTTTCCATCTGGTGGCGGATCCCGACGAGCGGGGAGCGCAGGTTCCGATCCACGTCGTGTGCGAGCGCTTTCATCGGCGATACATAAAGGACGCGACAGCGCTCTCCGTCGGGAGGGGTCGCTTCGGCATTCAGGCGGTCGATGCACCAAAGGAAGGCAGCGAGAGTCTTACCGCTGCCTGTCGGCGCGGCCATCAGGACGTGACGACCTGCCGCGACTTCTTGCCAACCGCGCTCCTGGACTGGCGTCGGATCCGCAAACGAGCCGCGAAACCAGTCCTTCGTCGCCGGCGCGAACCTGTCGAGTGAGCTCCCCACCCGCTAAGTTTGAGCGGTCCAGTGATCGATCTTCAGCGCTTCCGAGAGGTCATGGCGAGCTTTCCGAGCGGGGTGGTGGTGCTCACCGCATTCGGTGACGACGGCCTGCCACGGGGGCTGACTGTCAGCGCGTTCTGCGCTGTCTCACTTGAGCCCCCGTTGGCGCTGGCCTGCATCGACAAGACGTCGAACACCCTGCCGGCCGTAAGGCTAACTGGCGGCTTCACAGCCAACATCCTTGCCTCCGGTCGCGAGCAGCTCGCCAGGCGGATGGCGACCAAGGTCTCGGACAAGTTCGAAGGGATCAAATGGCGCAAGCCAGCGGGCACGGACGGTGGCCCGATCCTCGAAGAGGATGCTGCTGCCTATGCCGTGTGCACGCTTCGCGAGACGATCGAGGCGGGCGACCACTGGATCCTCATCGGGCTCGTGATCGACGGCGCGGAGCGCGAAGGCGTATCGCCGATGATTTACAGCCGTCGTCTCTATGACGCGATAGGAGGGCTCTGATGGCAATACCTCCGCGGGTGAGCCTGGTCACGCTCGGCGTCAAGGATGTCTCCCGCAGCACGCTCTTCTATGTCGCTCTGGGCTGGCCCTTGTCGTCTGCTTCAGTAGCTGGGGAGGTCAGCTTCTTCAAGACGGCTGGAGGTCTCCTGGCTCTCTGGAGTGAAGAGGCCCTCGCTGCGGACGCCGGGGTGGACGCCACTCCTGGAGCTGGGCATCTCAGCGCGCTGGCGATCAACCTGGACAGCCGCGAGCAGGTCGACTCCGCGCTCGCCACGGCGGCGGCTGCGGGCGCCAAGATCCTGGTCCCTGGGCGCGAGACCGATTGGGGCGGCTACAACGGCTATTTCGCCGACCCTGACGGCCACCTATGGGAGGTGGCGCACAACCCGTTCTGGCCAATTGGTCAGGACGGCCGGCCGTTACTGCCTGACTGATCAGAGGGTCGGCGACGGCCAGGCCGGGACTAGCTGAGACAGTCCTGCGGCCAGGATGGTCAGGTTGTTGGTCAGCAGGAGAAGCCCCATCACGAGCAGCACAGCCGCGGAGACAAGGTCAATCGCCCGCCGGTGGCTGTTGACGAGGCGGACCAGCGGGCGTGCGCTCTCCAGGGCGAATGCGAGGGCGATGAAGGGTAGACCAAGGCCAAGGCAGTAGGCGAGCATCAGAACGAGTCCTTGCGCCGTGGTACCTGCCGAAACCGCGGAGCTGAGTACCGCGCTGAGAGTCACACCGATGCACGGCGTCCACCCGCTGGCGAACCCCATGCCAAGGAAGAACCCACCAGCGACGCCCCCACGAGCCGGTGCCTTTTGGACCAGCCGATATTCGCCTGACAGGAAGGGAATCCGAATCACGCCGGCGACGTGAAAGGCGAGCGCGATCACGAACACGCCGGCGACCATCGGCACGTAACCGCGTATGGGCTGAACAGCGATCGAGAAGACATAGAAGAAAAGGATGAAGACAAGGGAGAGCCCGGCCACGAAGCCCAGGCCGGCGGTCACGACAGGCCACGATGGTGATGCCGAAGCGGTGGCGACCGCGCCTGGGCCAACCGCCACCGCAGGCTGGCCTGCGCGGGCGCCCAGGTATGCGAGGTACGCCGGCACCAGGGGCAGCACGCAGGGCGAAACAAATGAGACAAGGCCGGCCAATACGGCCAGGGTCGGGCTGATGCCGTCGAGCGTGGCCATGAGATCTACCGAGGCTGCAGCGGGGTCGCCTGTCGCGCAAGCTCCACGATGGCGTCAAGGACCTGAGGCCACACCCGTTCGGGCAGGTTGTGACCCATGCCGTCGATTTCGAGCAGGCGCGCCCCCGGCACTGCAGCCGCCACGTTCCTGCCGTTTTCGACGGGTACGAGCACGTCGTCCGCTCCGTGGATCACCAGCGTCGGGACCTTCGCCTGGCTCAGCCTCTTCAGCCGGCCCTCGGCAGCGAGTATCGCGACGAGCTGGCGACCAGTGCCGACAGGGTAGTAGGAGCGGTCGTAAGCACGCTCCGAACGCTTCGTCTCCGCAACCTCGTCGAATGGGTCACTTGAGCCGTTGAGCACCCTTCGAAACCAGACACCATGCTGGATGCGCTCCTCACGAGTGTCGGGCGGTATCGTCGTCAGCACCACCGCACCCTCAGGCTTGGGCGGCACCGCATCGCGACCTCCCGGTCCCGACATGATCGACGTCAGTGAGAGCACGCGGTCCGGGTGGTTGAGCGCCATGAGCTGCGCGATGAACCCACCCATCGAAGCGCCGACGATGTGCGCCGCGCCGACGCCTAGCGCATCGAGCAGACCGACTGCATCGTCGGCGAGATCGTCCAGCGCGTAAGCGGGATTCGGACTTCCCGCAAAAGCTGCAAGCACGTCCGGCTCGCCTGCGGTCTCCAGCTTGGTCGAGAGCCCCGAGTCTCGGTTGTCGAAGCGGATTACGTAAAAGCCACGTGCGGCAAGGCGGCTGCAGAAGCCTTCGTCCCAGCTGATCATCTGTGCGCCCAACCCCATGACCAGCAAGAGCGGCGCGTCGTTGGATTCGCCGAATGTCTCGTACTCGATCTCCATCCCGTTCGCTTCTGCGCGAGGCATGAGGCCATCCTACCGCCGCACCGCAGGGGTGTGGTCGGAGGGCCGGCCGAGAGATTCGGTGATCCAGGGGTCCCTCCCATGTCTTCGACATGGGGACCCCAGCGGATCGGCCGAGTAGCGCAGCGCGCGCATCCGTGGATGCGTAAGCGAGCAACGGAGGTCGCAACGACGCAGATGGGCCGCATGGGCGCCGAAGCTCTGGTCGGCATCTCCGGCGACAGCCCTGTCCCGGTACCCTTTCCGGCCGTGAGCGGAGGCCTGCCCGATCGGACAGAGGTCGACAAGAGATTCACCTGGGACGCCGAGAGCGTGTTTCCCGATGAGGCAGCCTGGGAGGCTGCTGTCGAGACCATCCTCGCCAGGCTCCCCGACCTGGCCGAGTTCAAGGGCCACCTTGGCCAGGGGCCCGAAATGCTGGCCGACTGGTTCGACGCCGCCGAAAGCGCACAACGCTTGATGGGCAAGGTCACGGTGTACGCCTCGATGTCGTACGCGGTGGATTCGGCGGACCAGCAAGCGGCGGCACGGTCGGATCGCGCCCGCACCACGTACACCCAGCTCGGCGCGGCGATGTCATTTGCGATCCCGGAGATGATCTCGATCGGCTTCCCCAAGCTCAGGGAATGGGTGGCGAGCTCGGCCCGCCTGGAGCACCTTGGCCACCACTTCGATCGCCTTGAAAAGATGCAGGCGCACGTACGCAGCCCTGAGGTGGAAGAGGTGCTTACGCAAGCTTCCGATCCGCTCACCACAGCGATCTCAGTCCATGGAGTGCTCGCCAACACCGACCTGAAGTTCGTTTCCGCATCGGGTGCGCATGGAGATGAAGAGGTGGCGCAGGGCACCATCGCAGCGCTGCTGACAAGCCCTGACCGAGACCTACGGCGCAGCGCTTTCGAGAACTATGCCGATGCGCACCTGGCGATGCAGCACGCCATGGCCGCCAACCTGGCAGCCGGCGTCAAACGCGACGTTTTCTACGCGCGAGCTCGCGGTTACTCGTCTTCTCTCGAGGCGGCGCTTGAACCCAACCACATCCCAGCCACGGTGTTTCACAACGTCATTCGTGCATTTCGCGACAACCTCGACACATGGCATCGCTACTGGCGAGTCCGCCGCAAAGCGCTCGGGGTGCCAGCTCTCAAGCCGTTCGACACACGAGCTCAGCTTGGATCGTCGATGAAGGTTCCATACGAGCAGGCTGTGGATTGGATCTCCGAGGGAGTGAAGCCTCTAGGCGAGGAATACGTACGCACTCTGCGCGAGGGAGCGCTCGCAGAGCGATGGGTTGACATTTACCCCAACAAGGGCAAGCGCATGGGCGCCTTCTCGAGTGGAGTGCCGGGAACGTTCCCCTTCATCTTCATGAGCTACAACGACGACATCTATTCGATGAGCACCCTGGCTCACGAGCTGGGACACTCCATGCACTCGCACTTCACGCGCACGACACAGCCATATGTCTACTCGGGCTATGGGCTCTTCCAGGCGGAAGTGGCCTCGAACATGCACCAAGCGCTGACCCGACGCCACCTGTTCGCCACCAACAAGGATCCGGAGTTTCAGATCGCAGTCATAGAAGAGGCGATGGCCAACTTCTATCGCTACTTTTTCATAATGCCGTCGCTGGCGCGCCTCGAGCTCGAAATACACGAGCGCGTCGAGGGAGGCGGTGCCTTGACCGCTGATTACCTCAACGAGACCATGGCGGACCTGATGTGCGAGGTCTTCGGCTCCGAGGTTGAGGTGAGCGACAAGGACCGGGACCGTATCGGTTCGACGTGGGCGCAGTTTCACACCCACCTTTACAGCAACTTCTATGTGTACCAGTACGCAACAGGGATCGCAGGCGCCAATCACCTCGCTGAACGAGTCGCCGCCGGCGATCACGGTGCGGTTGAGTCGTACCTTGCGTTCCTGAAGAGCGGGGGCTCGATGTACCCGCTGGAGGGACTCAAACTGGCGGGCGTCGACATGGAGTCTCCAGAGCCGGTCGCCTCTGCCTTTTCGGTGCTCGCCGAGATGGTGGGGCGCCTCGAGGTATTGGTCGCGGCGAGGGCCTGACGGCGTGGCGGCGATTCGTGCCACCGGTCGAACGCAGCGCCTGGTCCTCGGGTTCTTCGCGTTTGTCTGGCTTGCCTTATTGGCGATCCTTCTCGCAGCGCCCCAGATCTACGACTCGACACTGGCTCTCGCACCTGGCCCCCACCTCGTTGCAGACCTGGCCTTCTTGATTTCGATCTCAGGTCTGATCGCGATCCTGGTGGTCGGCGTGCTCGGACGATGGCGCTGGATGTTCTGGCTGATCGTGATCGCATTCCTGTTCGGCGCCGTCCGGGTGATCGCCTCTGCGTTGCAGCTCATGAATGTGCTCCCGCCCGCGGGGCCGGCTTGGTACTCCACGCTCCAGGGTGCAATTGGTGTAGTCCAGCTCTTGATCGCGCTGGCGATGATTTCCGGCTACCGGAAGGGCGGTACCTGGGGAGACTTCTGACGAACTAGCGCAACGTCATCCGGTACACATTGCTCTCGCGCTTCTCAAAGCCCATCCGTGGATAGAGGCGGTTTGCGACCTCGCGCCTCCGTGCCGATTGCAGCTCCACCACACTTGCGCCGCGCTTTCGCGCCACATTGAGGCATTCCTTGATGAGCGCCTCACCGATGCCGCGTCCCCGCGCACCTTCGTCAACTACCACGTCCTCGATTCGGGCCTTCACCCAGGCGGGTGTCCTGTAAACGACAACTGTCGCCGTAGCGATGATCGTCGCGTCATCGCTTGCCACAATCAGTGTGGTTGCCGGATCGGCCAGAAGCGCCGTCAGGTACTCCCGCGCGGGACCCACAAGGGCGGGATTGAGCTGCGGCATCAGGGACGCCATCGCTCGTTCGAGCTCCAGGGTCGGTTCGGTCGCCGCCTCGATGTGAAAGGTCACCGCCGACAAGGCTAAACCTCCCTTAGAGAAGTCGCACCAGCGCGGCGGTCGCTGCGCCGCCGGCCACAACGACCAGGAACGGTGCACGCAAAAGGACGGCGATACCGGCCACGGCCAGGGCGGCGGCGCGTGCGTCAAGCACCAGGTGATTGCCTGTTGAAAAGCTATTGATCGCGATCAAGGCCGCCAGCAGCGCGACAGGAAGCAGCGGAACGGTTCGTTGAATGCGCGGATCCTCCAGGAACCGCTGGGGCAGCGAGAGGCCGGACAGCTTGATCAGATAACACGCGACTGAGGCGACGAGCAGCGGCGCCCAGATCATCGTGCCGGCCTCAGTCCGATAACCCCGACTAGCAGGGCGACCACAAGCAGAGGAACGCCGGGAGGTACGAACGGCAGAAACGCCAGCGCGACGATGGCCGCACCCAGTGCGATCGCGATCGGCTCGCGACCACGAAGTCGCGGTGCGATGAGAGCGAGGAAAGCCGCCGGCGGGGCGGCGTCCAATCCGAGCGCCTTGGGGTCCGGCAGCACCTGTGTGGCCAGGGCGCCGATGAGGGTGCCCAGATTCCACAGTGACAAGAGGATCAGCCCGGTGACCCAGAACGCGAAGCGGCTCGCAGCAGGATCGTCGCGCGCGATCGCCATCGCTGTGGTCTCGTCGATGACGAAGTGCGACGCGGCGACACGGCGCAGTCCCCTGACGTTCAACAGAGACGAGAGTCGCAGGCCGTACAGAGCGTTGCGAGTGCCAAGCAGGACTGCTGTCGCAGCACCCGCCCATGCGCTCCCACCGGCGCCGACGACACCGACGAAAGCGAACTGGGATGCGCCGGTGAACATGAGTAGGGAGAGAGCGCATGTCTGCGGCAGCGATAGGCCCGCGGTGACCGAGATCGCCCCGAACGACAGGGCGTAGGCGCCGCTTGCGACACCAATGCCCAGGGCATTTCGAATTACGCCCCTACGGGTCTGGTCCCGGGCGCGAGAAGAAGCCACCTGCAGAAGTTAACGGCTCCTGCAGGTGGCTTCGGTTGATCTACTTCTTCTCGACCGCTGCGCCCGAAGGGTTCATGACCCACCAGAGAGCGCCGAAGCCGTTGACGCCCTGCCCTTTCGTGTCGCCTGCCGCTTTGTCGTTCAGGAAGTAGTACAGAGGGTGGCCTGCGTAGGTCACCTCAGTGGTTCCGTCCGTTCGCTGAGTCGTCCCGAGCAGCGACGCCTGCGCGCCGGCACCCGCTATTGGGGCACCTTTCGTGACGACCGGCGGCCAGAACTTGGCGCAGTCCGTGTAGCAGGTCGAAGCCGTCCCGGTGTCTTTCACGAACAGGTAGACGGTCTTCCCTTCGCCATCCACCAGGATCGTGCCCAGCTTCGCATCGGTCGCAACTTTGATCGTCTCCGCTGACGCCTCAGGGCTGGATGCCGGCGATGGGCTTGCGGTTGCAGCCGTGGGGGTAGTGTCTCCACAGGCGACGATCAAGGCCATGAAAACAGTGGCCGCTGTAGCTATGAATTTCGATTGCATTTGGATGCTCCTGAATAAGTTCCGGGGACGCATCCCGATACCGCCGCGGGTTACGAAATAGCTACTCGGGCGTCACATACGCGGCGCTGAGGCCGCCATCGACGAGGAAGGTGGTGCCGTTGACGTAGCTCGATTCGTCGCTTGCCAGGAACAGCGCTGCGTTGGCGATCTCTTTCGCCTGTGCTAGGCGCCCCATCGGAAGGTGCACGCGGCGCCGCTCATACGCGCCAGGAGTCTCGGAAAAGAGGCGCATGAGGAGCGGCGTCTCGACAGGCCCAGGGCAAAGCGCATTGACCCTGACCCCCTGGCGCGCGAACTGCACGGCGAGCTCACGGCTCATCGACAGGACCGCGCCCTTCGAGGCCGTGTACGCGATCTGAGACGTCGCGGCTCCCATCAGGGCGACAAATGAAGCCACATTGATGACAGAGCCGCCGCCGGCCTTCAGCAGATGAGGAATCCCGTACTTGCAGCAGAGGTAAACGCCTTTCGCATTGACCGCCTGGACCCTGTCCCACGCGTCTGGTTCCGTGGTGAGGATGGAGTCGTCGTCCGCGGGCATGATGCCCGCATTGTTGTAGAGGATGTCGATTCGCCCGTAGCGCTTTGCGGTCTCGGCATACATCGCCTGAACGCTCTTGGGGTCGCTGACGTCTGCCTTGAAAAAGAACGCTTCCCTGCATGCGGCTGCCGCCTTTTCGCCTGCGTCGGCGCCAACATCGGCGACGCAAACCCGCGCGCCCTCGCCCGAGAACAGGATCGCCGCCTCGCGACCAATCCCGCCCGCAGCGCCGGTGATGACGGCAACCTTGCCGTCAAGCCTTCCACTGCTCAAGCTTCAGTCGAGAAATACACGTTCTTCACCTCTGAATAACCGTCCATTGCGTGCATGCCGAGCTCGCGACCGAAGCCTGACTGTTTGAACCCGCCGAACGGTGTGGTCACGCGAACCGAGCTGTTCGAGTTGATCGAGAGCACGCCGGTCTCGAGGGCACGCGCAACGCGCAGCGCACGCCCCCCATCGCGAGTCCAGATCGAGCCCGACAGACCGTAAGGCGTGTCGTTGGCAATGCGAACCGCGTCTTCCTCGTCCGAGAACGGGATGACCGCGGCCACCGGCCCAAACACCTCTTCGCGAGCGACGGGGTCCTGGTTGGTCGCCGCGACGAGGGTGCAGGGAAACCAGAAACCGTCACCCTCGGGAACATTGCCTTTGAAGAGTGGCGTGCCGTTGACAAACGCCGCGACCTTCCGCCTGTGGTCGGCCGAGATCAGCGGTCCCATATCGGTGCCATCCTTCTCGGGATCGCCAACCTTGAATTTCGACGTCGCGTCGACCAGGAGTTTCAGGAAGCGGTCGTAGACCGATTTCTGGACCAGGATCCGCGACCGCGCGCAGCAGTCCTGCCCGGCATTTCCGAACACCGCACCCGGCGCGGCCGCGGCGGCTCGCTCGAGGTCAGCGTCGTCGAAGATCACGTTGGCCGACTTGCCGCCCAGCTCGAGCGTCACCCTCTTGATGGTCTTCGCGGCGCCTTCCATCACTCGACTGCCGACCTCCGTCGAGCCGGTGAACCCGATCTTGGCGACGTCAGGATGGGCAATCAGGCGCTCGCCCGCCACCGAACCCGGGCCCACCACCACGTTGACCACACCTTCGGGAATTCCGGCCTCGAGCGCCAGCTCGGAGAACCGAAGAGCGGTGAGCGGTGTCAGCTCCGCCGGCTTGAGGACTACCGTGTTGCCGCAGGCGAGCGCCGGACCGAGCTTCCAGCTGGCGAGCATCAAAGGGAAGTTCCAGGGCACGATCAAGCCGACTACGCCCAGCGGCTCACGAAACGTGAAGTCGACGCCGCCGGCCACGGGGATCGTCTCGCCATAGTGCTTCTCGACCGCGCCTGCGTAGAAGTGGAAAACGTCGGCGACCATCCCCATCTCCCATCGCGAATCGCCGAGCGGCTTGCCCACGTTTGACGTTTCCAGCCGAGCCAGGGCATCGATGTGCTCTTCGACCAGCGCCGCCACGCGACGCAGAAGGCGCGCACGATCGGCAGGCTTGACGGCACGCCAGGCCGGGTAAGCAGCACGCGCAGCGGCCACGGCGCGATCGGTTTCTTCGACTCCCGCCCTATCCAGCTGCGCGATGGGCTTCGCGGTCGCGGGGTTGAGGACCTCGAGCGTCACCCGCGCTCGTAAAGCCTCTCGCGCTCGTAACCGGTCACGACCCTGTCGAACTGCTCCTGCTCCGTGCGCGCGTAATTGAGGTAGTGGTCGACGACGTCGTCGCCGAGAGCCTTGCGCACCATCGTGCCCTTCTCAAGCGCGGCGATCGCATCGCGGAGCGCGTGTGGGAATCGCTTGACGTCCGATTCGTAGGCGTTGCCCTTGAACGCTGGCCCGAGCTCGAGCTTCTGCTCGATGCCATGCAGGCCCGCAGCGATCAGCGCGGCAATGGCCAGGTATGGGTTCACGTCCGCGCCGGGTATGCGCGATTCCGTACGCAGGTGCTGGCCGTGGCCGACGATGCGGAAGCCGCAGGTCCTGTTGTCGTGGCCCCAAGCCAACGTGGTGGGCGCCCACGATGCCGCGGCGTAGCGCTTGTATGAGTTGATGTTGGGAGCCAGGAAGATCGCGATCTCGTCAGCGCAAGCGATGTGTCCCGCCAGGTAGCGCTTGAAAGTGTCCGACTCGCCGTCGAATGTGTTTTTGCCGTCTTTCCAAAGGCTCGAGTGGACGTGGCATGAGCTGCCGATCCAGCGGTGGTCGGGCTTCGCCATGAAAGTCACCGAGCAGCCGTGCTGCTGAGCCATCTCCTTGATCCCGTTCTTGTAGATGACGTGGTTGTCGGCCATCGTCAGCGCGTCCGCGAAATGGAAATTGATCTCCTGCTGGCCAGGCCATGCCTCGCCCTTGGAGCTCTCGACCTTGATGCCCGCTTCCTTCATGCCCTTGCGGACGGCGCGGATGAACGGCTCGTCGTAGGTCGTCGCGAGCACGTGGTAATCGAGGATGTACGGGACCGATGGGGTGAGGTTGGAGTAGTTCTTCGTGTGCGCTTCCGCGAACGTCTCCTTCATCAGATAGAACTCGAGCTCGGTGCCGAACATCGGCTCGAAGCCCATCGCCTTGGCGCGCTCGATCTGAGCTCTCAACACCTGTCGCGGCGAAGGCTTCACCGGCTTGCGGTCGTGCCATGCGACGTCGCTGAGGACGAGCGCTGTGCCCTCCAGCCACGGGATCCGCCGCAGCGTGTCGAAGTCGGGAATCATGTCGAAGTCGCCGTAGCCGCTCTCCCAGTTCGCCATCGCGTAGCCGGGGACCGGGTCCATGTCCATGTCGACTGCCAGCAGGTAGTTGCAGCCTTCGACAGCCTCGCCGTGCGCTGCCGACTCCATGAAGTACTCGGCGTCGACGCGCTTGCCCATGAGCCTGCCCTGCATGTCTGTGAAGGCGACGACGACCGTGTCGATCTCCCCTTTCTTGGTCGCGGCGCCCAGCTGCTCTTTGGTCAGCAAATCCTCACCCCCCGGTGTTGCGATTGCGGCCGCGAGCCCGGGCGACGAAGCGCTCGAACAGCTTCGATGCCCATGGAAGATCGACTGTGAGCTCCTCGGGGTGACACTGCACCGCGACGATCAAGCCGTCGTCGGTTTCGAGGCCTTCGACGGTGCCGTCCTCACCGGTCGCGGTCTGCTTGAGACCCGGCGCGAGAGTTCGCACCGCCTGGTGGTGAAGGCTGTTGACCTGGATCTCACGCCCCTGGACAGCGCGGCCCAGCTCGGAGGAAGGGTCGACCGACGCCTTGTGTGCAAGGTGGCCTCTGCCGAAGGCGCGAACCTCATGGCCTTCGAGGTGCTGCAGAAGGGTGCCGCCCATCGCCACGTTGATCACCTGCTGGCCGCGGCAGATACCCAGGACCGGGAGCTGCTTCTTGCGTGCATCCTTGAAGAGCCTGATCTCGGTCTCATCGAGCTCTGGGTCGATGTCTCCAACCTTCGAGTCGGGCTTTTCGCCGTAAAGAGCCGGGTCGACATCCCAACCACCGGGAAGGAGCAGCCCGTCGAGGTCGGCCATGGACGAGGTCCCTGGCGGGAGATAGACCGGCTCGGCGCCGGCCGCCTCCACAGCGCGGCCGTACGTCAGGTAGTAATCCTTCTCCCGCTTGGGGCTTGTCGTTACGCCAATCCTCGGCCGGCTCCGGTCCATCACGGCTTCTTGACCATGATGGACCGAACCAGCAGTTGCTCGCCTCGTCAGGCTTTGATCTCGGCCACGCTCGTGGTGCCGTAGCCCTCCGTCTCCGGATGGCCGTGCTCGCCAAGGGTGAGCGCGAACTCCTCTTCGGGTGACAGAACCAGTCGGTGGCGGCCAACAACGGCGAAGTACACGATGCCGACTGCGAAGTAGACCAGCGTGCCGACCACTCCTGGGCGGTATGCCTCGTTGAAGTAGAGCGATATCAGAGCGACCACGGCGATGACGCCGGCGATGCCCGCGCCCAACTGGCCGACCGGGCTCCGATATGGCCGCGTGATGTTCGGTAGCCTGCGGCGCAGGAGGATGAAGGAAAGGCACTGCATCGCGTACGAGATAACGGCCCCGAACACCGCCATGTATAGGAGGGCGCCGACGATCTGCCCTGCCACCAGGCCGCCCGCCAGGCCCAGCTCGTAGACCAGGATCGCGAGCGCGAGACCGACGACGCCGCCCGCGATCAGCGCGATGTGTGGGGTCTTGAGGGTGGGGTGGGTCAGAGAGAGGAAGTGCGGGAAGTAGCCCGCGCGAGAAAGCGAGTAGGTGTTGCGGCCGTACGCGTAGATGATGGTGAAGAAGCTGGCGATCAGCCCGATCAGGCCGATCAGAGCGAGGATGGCGGCTCCTGTGTTGTCGCCGAAGACCGCCTTGAAGCCGTCGAAGAGCGGCGTTGCCGAAAGCCCGATGACCTTCGCCCCACCATCGACTCCACCGTTGAGCAGGAACGTGCCGATTCCAGTGATAACCAAAGTTGTGAGGCCCCACAGTGTCGCCCGAGGAATGTCACGTTTGGGGTCGTGTGACTCCTCGGCCGCCAGCGGCAGCTCCTCGATCGCGAGGTAGAACCAGATGGCAAATGGGATCGCGGGGAAGATGCCCGCGATGCCGAACGGCAGGAAGCTTGTATTGCCGCTGGTCGGCTCGATGTTGACCAGCAGGCTGGGGTTGAACTTCCCAGACACCAGGACGGAGATGAAGAAGAAGGCAAGAATGCCGAGCGCGAGGATGTTGATGACGACCGTGAAACGCATCGTGGCCACGATGCCGCGCACGTTGATGGCCACGAAGATGATGTAGAAGACGATGAACCAGGTGACAGGACTGTTCCAAAACGGGTCGCCCGCCACGTTGAAAAGCTCCTTCACGACTGCCTGCATCAACAGGCCCATGGCGCCAACCACCACCGCAGGGGTGATGACGTACTCCATGTTCTCGGCCAGGCCTGTGACGAACCCGCCCCACGGGCCCATGGCTGACCGAGCGAATGAATATGCGCCGCCCGTGTGCGGCAGCGCCGGAGACATCTCGGCGATGCTGAAGCACAGGCCGTAATACATGATCACGATGACGACGTTCGCTATCAAGAGCCCGCCGAAGCCGCCGACGCTCAGGCCGAGGTTCCAGCCGTAGAAGTCGCCTGAGATGACGGCGGCGACGCCCAGCGACCAGAGCGACCAGAAGGCGGCGTGCCGCTTCAGGCTTCGCTTGGCGAAATATCCAACCCCAGCTTCCTGGTAAGCAACCGACCCGACCTTACGTCGATCCTGAGCCAAGGCAATTTCCCCCTTTCCGAGTTGCCGATGGCGTCCCCAGTGGTCCGAAAGTTGTCTGACCGCCGGTCGCTTGCCGGTATGCTAAGCGAGCGTTCGGGGCAAGTCAAGGTGGGCAAATCGCCCGTGAAATCGCGTTTCTGCCGAGCGGTATACCAATACCGGCGCGAGACTCAAAAAATCGGCTTGACGAGGAAAGTTGTCTGACAAATACTACTAACGCAATGACTGGCCACGGCCGATTGACGAAGACCCGTGCCCGGCCCCGCAGCGTGTCGGTGCGAGACGAGCTCACCGATAGGATCGACAGGGGGCTGTTGACCGCAGGCACGCGGCTACCTTCCGAACCTGCCCTTGCCACCGAGCTCGGGGTGTCCCGCGCCACACTCCGCGAGGCGCTTCGGACCCTGGAGGGTGAAGGCCTGGTGCGCCGGATGTGGGGCTCCGGCACCTACGTCGCACAAGGCCATCGGGTGGCCAACAGCCTCGACATGAACTTCGGGGTGACCGACGCAATCCGGGCAGCCGGAATGGAGGCGGGAACGGAGCAGGGGCGCTACTGGTTCGAGCCCGCCTCAGCAGCCGAGGCCGGCCAGCTCAACCTGGAACCAGGCCAGGACGTGCTCGTGGTCGAGCGGGTCCGCACCGCCGACCGCAAACCAGTCGTGCTGTCTCGCGACATCCTCCCCGCCCGCTTCCTCGCTGACCGAGCCGAGCTGGCGGATCTGATGCTGCAGCGATCCATGTATGACGTGCTGGAGCGGGATCTGGGCATTGCCATCCACCACGGGGTCGCCACCTTTCGACCAGTCCGGGCCGACGTCACCGTCGCTCGTCAGCTGGACATACCTCGCGGTGAGCTCCTCCTGGCCATCTGGCAGGTGGACTACGACGAGGAGGGCGTTGCGATCGTGTCCTCGCATGAATATCACCTCGCCGACGCATTCGATTTCACGGTGCATAGGCGGGGACCTGGAAGGAGAGTGCAGTGAGCTCACAGGTTGGCAAGTCGATGCGGATGAAGCGGGTGATCGATCAGGCGGGAGTGTCGGTGATCTGCGCTCTGGATCATGGAATGACGTCGCCCACTTTTCTCGAGCCGCTCGCGGACATCGCCACGCGGACAGCAGAGGCGGTGGCCGGTGGCGCGAACGTGATCATGATGTCGAAGGGGATGATCCGGATTGCCGAGCCCGCCTTTTCTCCAACCACGTCGCTCGCGCTTCTGCTGTCGGCTTCCGCCAACCCGGAGCAAGGCCAACCCCAGGTGATCCAGATCGCCGAGGTCGAGGAAGCCGCGCGGCTAGGGGCTGACGCGGTGGTGCTCTTCACTGCGCTGGCCGGCGAGACCGAGGCGGGCATGATCCGCACCCTGGCGGGCGTCGGCAGGGAGTGCGCCGTGCACGGTATTCCTTTTATCGCCGAGGCCGAGTTCCCGACGACTTACGCATCGGTGAAGGACCTGCGCGACCAGTACGGCTTCGAATACCTGCGCCGCAACGTGAGGCTGTGCGGGGAGCTCGGCGCGGACATCATCAAGACGAACTGGCCGGGCGACGAGGAGTCCTTCGGCAAATTGGTGCAAGCCGCGAACGGCCTTCCCGTGGTGCTGGCCGGCGGGTCCCGCCTCGAGGACGATGAGCTTCTGCAGCGCATGGAGTACGCAATGGCCGCGGGCGCAATCGGCTGCTCAGTGGGCCGCAACATCTTCATGCACAGGTCGCCCGAGGCGATCACCCGAGCGCTGTCTCGAGTGATCAGGGACCGCTGGAAGGCGGACAAGGCGCTGGAGGAGCTGCACAAGGCGCTCGGCGCAGGCACCGCGAGATGAGAGCTGCGTTCATGACCGCGGTCGACGCGGTCGAGGTCCGCAAGACGTCAGTTCCCGAGGTCGACCCGCGCGGGGCGCTGTTGAAGGTCGAAGCCTGCGGCATCTGCGGCACCGACGCTCGCACGTTTTTCAACGGAGATCCGAAAGCCCCATCGCCCTGGATCCTCGGCCACGAGCCGGTCGGAGTTCTCGAGGAGGTGGGGCCACAGGCCGAGCTTCCGCCTGGAATGAAGAAGGGCGATCGGGTCTTCCTCGGATCGATCCTCACCTGTGGTCGGTGCAACTGGTGCATGGACGGGTACCAGAACCTCTGCGATCAGCATCTGCTTTACGGGTACGACCCATACCCGGGCGCTTACGCCGAGTACGCGGCGGTGCCACCCATCGCCATGAAGAACCTGATTCCGCTTCCTCCGGACCTTCCGTCAGACCTGGCGACTGTCGCCGACCCGTTCGCGTGTGCGCTGAACGGAGTGGAGGTGCTCGACATCCGGATCGGGGACACCGTGCTGATCCTTGGCTCGGGTCCGATCGGCTGCTGGCAGGCCGTGATGGCGCGCGACTGCGGAGCCGGCAAGGTTTTCCTGTCCGACGTGAACCGCGGGCGGCTCGACATTGCGCTGTCGGCGGTTGGAAGCTTTGTGGACGACGCATGGGTCGCCGGCGACGACAACGGCGTGGCGCAAGCCCTCGAGCACACCGGTGGCAAAGGACCTGAGCGGATACTCGTTGCGGCCCCCTCGAAGCAAGCGCAACAGGCCGCCCTGGAGATGGCGGCGAAGCGGGCGCGCATCGTTTATTTCGCAGGGCTGCCGAAGCACGACCCGGTCAGCCCGCTCGACATGAACCAGCTGCACTACAAAGAGCTCGCGATCCTGGGCGCGTATGGAGCCACGCACAGGCAGTACCGGCTCACCATGGACTACCTCGAGCGGCGGCGCGATGAGCTGGCAGCCGTTGTGACGCACCGGTTCCCGCTGGAGAAGATCGGCGAGGCGTTCGAGACGATCAGATCAGGCACCGGCTTGAAGATGGTCGTCGTTCCTTGACGGGACCGTACGTGATCGGCTGCGACGTCGGCAGCCAGGGAACCAATACCGCGCTTTACTCGGTCGATGGTCAGCTCGTCGCTTCCGCCTACGAGGGCTACGACGTCTCCTTTCCGCAGCCAGGTTGGGCGGAACAGGATCCGCGGGAATGGACGCGCGCACTTCACGCCACCATTGCGCGAGTCCTCGCCTCAGTGCCTGAGGGGCCGTCTGGAGTGAAAGGTCTCTCGTTCGGATCGCAGCTCGATGGGATGGTCGCGTGCGACGCGAAAGGACAGCCGCTGAGGGCCGCCATGATCTGGATGGACCGCCGGGCCGAATCGCAGGCGGCTGCGCTCGCTGAAAGCGTGTCGCGCAAGGACTTCTATCACCATGTCGGCGCGAACCTTGATTCGTCGCACGCCGTCTTCAAAGCGATGTGGATCCGCGACGAGGAGCCCAAGGTTTTCGCCAGCGCGGTCAAGCTCATGTCACCGGGGTCGTACGTGCTGTACGAAGCCTCAGGAGTCGTCGCCGTCGACTACTCCAACGCCTCGTCGCTTGCGCTCCTCGATCCGCGCACTCGGTCGTGGTCGGAGCCGATGCTCGATGCCACCGGGATCGACTCAGGGATGCTGCCCGAGCTGGCCGCGGGGACGCAGACGGTAGGGCGTGTGACCGCGTCGTTCGCCGCCGCCACCGGCCTTTCGCCCGACACGATGGTGGTGGTCGGGTGCGGTGACGAAATGGCTGCAACGCTCGGCGCCGGCGTTTTCGCGCCCGGCGAGGTGTGCGACGTGGCGGGCACCGCCGAACCGGTTTGCGCAGTGTCGGCTGGACCGCGAGAGGATCCGACGATGCTCGTCGAATGCCATCCGCACGCCGATCCGGCCACCTGGCTGCTCGAGAACCCCGGGTTTGTCTCCGGCGGCAACCTGAGATGGTGGAGGGACCAGTTCTGCCTGGAGGAGCGGGCGGCCGAGTCGCGTGGCGAGGGGGATGCGTACGACGCCTTGACGGCGCCTGCCGCAGATGTGGCACCAGGCGCCGAAGGCCTGGTCTTCCTGCCCTGCATGCAGGGGGCGATGGCACCGGAATGGAACGGCGCGGCGCGTGGCGTGTTTTACGGGCTGAGCCTGGCGCATACCAAGGCGCATTTAACCCGCGCGGTGCTCGAAGGCAGCGCCTTTGCGCTCCGCGACATCCTGGACGCGATGCGCAACGCAGGCCTTGAAGTCCGGCGTCTCACACTCGTTGGCGGCGGCGCCAAGGGCGCGCTGTGGCGGCAGATTAAAGCAGACGTGACCGGTCTTCCGGCACGGGTCCCAGTAAGCGTGGAGACAACCGCAACCGGAGCGGCCACTCTGGCCGCGGTCGGCGCGGGACTATATAAGGATGTCGCAAGCGCAGCCGGGGCATTCGTCTCCTACCGCCCTGACGAGCACCGCCCCGACCCCGAGCGTCAAGAAATCTACAACGAGGCCTACGCTCGATACCGCGATGTGTACTTCGCGCTCAAGCCTGTTTTCGAGCGAGCCTGATGGCTGAGGCGTCGATCGCCAGCGACCGGACGCGCGTCTTCCCGCTGGAGCTGGATCGCCTGTACCCGGTCGTCGTGCGCGGCGACGGCGTGTGGGTGGAGGACTCGGCCGGCAAGCGATACCTGGACGCGATGAGCGGAGGCTCGATGGCCGCAACGCTCGGGCATGGACGGCGCGACATCATTGCGGCCGCTAGAGACCAGGCGCTACAGCTTTCTTATGTCCACAACGAGCGCCTCACCAACCCCGCGAGGGAACGGCTCGCCGCGGAGCTGGTTGAGGTCGCGCCCGCCGGCATGACCCGCGTGCGCTTCACCACCGGTGGAGCCGAGTCCAACGAGGCTGCTCTGCAGATGGCGCGCAGCTACCACGTCGAGAGGGGTGACACGAAGCGCTGGCACATGATCTCCCCTGCGCAGGCCTATCACGGGCCAACGATGGCGACCCTTGCGCTCACCGGAAGGCCCGGCCTGCAGCGCCCGTTTGGTCCCTACCTGTCGATGCACCATCACATCCCGCCGAGCACCTGGCGATTCGACCCCACCGGCCAGGCCGCGCTCGATGCTCTCGACCGGGTGCTGGAGGAAGTTGGGCCCGAGAACGTCTCGGCGTATTTCTGCGAGCCGGTAACCGCCGCGGCGCTGCCTGCGTATTCTCCGCCTGAGCTCTTCTGGAAAGGTCTCGCTGAGCGCCGGGACAAGCACGGATTCCTCGTCCTTTACGACGAGGTGGTCACCGGCATGGGCCGGACCGGCCATTGGTTCGCCGCCGACAAGCTGCCCCTCGTGCCCGACATCATCGCCACGGCCAAGGGTCTTGGTGCCGGCTACGCAGCCATCGGAGGCGTCATCTGCCGCGACCACGTTTACCAAGCGTTCGCGAACGGCTCGCGCAAGCTCACCCACGGGCACACGTGGGATGGCGCGCCCGTGACGTGCGCCGTCGGCCTCCGCGTGATCGAGGTGCTGCGAGAGGAAGGGCTGATCGAACGCATGCGGACAAAGGGCCCGAAGCTGCGGGACGAGCTGGCCGCGGCGCTCGCGGACATCCCCATGGTTCGCGAGGTGCGAGGGCACGGTTTCCTGTTGGGCGTCGAGTATGTCGACCCGCGCGACGGGAAGTCTTTCCTGCCGCCCGAGCTCGGAACCGCGCGGCGCGTGGACCTCACCGCGATGGACCTTGGCCTCATCGTGTACTCGACGATGCCGACGCGCGACGGATACGCCGGCGACCAGACGCTTTTCGCGCCGCCGTTCACCACCACCGACACCGAGCTCACCCAGATGGTGGAGCGGTTCACCAATACCGTGCGCAACGTTGCGAAATCAATCGAAGCGGAGCTCAAATGAGCTCCTTGTGGCGTCCGCGGACGCTCATCCTCCAGCACGAGGAACCGACCCCGCCCGGCCATATGACGAATTGGCTGGCTGAGCAGGGTGCACAGGTCGAGGTGTTTCGCATAGATAAAAAGGACGAAAAGGACGACGAGGTGGATCCCCGTGACTACGACCTCATCGTGTCGCTCGGCTCGGAGTTCGCCGCCTTCGACGACGCCGTCCCCTTCGTGCAGCGCGAGGTGAAGCTGTACCAGCAGGCCATTGAGGCGGACGTGCCGATCCTCGGCCTGTGCTTCGGCGGACAGATGCTCGCGCGCGTGCTCGGCAGCCGGCTGTTCCGAGCGGAGGAGGCGGAGATCGGCTGGCTGCCGGTGAGAACGCATGATCCCGAGCTCGTCAGCACAGGCCCGTGGTTCCAATGGCATTTCGACAGCTTCTCGGCGCCACCGGGCGCGAAGCTGATCGCCGAGACCGACGCCGCGCCACAGGCTTTCGTTTCGGGCCGTAACCTGGGGCTGCAGTTTCACCCGGAGGTGACGCCCGAGATCATGGACGAGTGGGTGCGCGCGTACCCACACGAGCTGGAGGCCGAAGGGGTGGACCCCCAGGGCCTGTTGGCGGAAACCAGGCAGCGGGCGGCCCAGGCAAAGCAAACGACGTGGCGCTTGCTGGACGCGTTTCGGAATCGGGTCGCGCTCAAGGAACGTGCCCGGTGAGCCCGGAGCGCGTAGCCGCCGACCAGACCAGCACGTTTCCGCGATTCCTCGATCTCGCTTACCCAAGCGTCGAGCGTGGCGAGGGAGTGTGGCTGTACACGACTGGCGGCGAGAAGATCCTCGACGCGTGCTCAGGCGGCGCGATGGTGTCCTCACTGGGAAATGGCGCGAGCGAGATCGTCGACGCCGGCGCCAAGCAGGCCGAGCGGATTGCCTACTTCTACATGGACCACTTCACCAACGAGCCGATGGAGCAGCTGGCCGATCGCCTCATCGGTTTGGCGCCGGAGATGGCGCGCGTCAGATTTGCCTCCAGCGGTTCTGAAGCCAACGAGACGGCGCTGCGCCTGGCCCGCCAGTACCACGTCGATCGAGGCGAGCCCGAACGGTGGCAGGTGATCTCGCCAGCCCAGGCGTATCACGGCTCAACCATGGCGACGATTGCGCTGACCGGCCGCAAGCACACGATCCATGAGCCCTACTCGGCCTACCTGTCGCCCCACCTTCACATCCCGCCTTCCACCTGGCGATTCGACCCGTCCGGTCAGGCGGCGCTGGAAGCGCTCGACAAGCGAATCGAAGAAGCGGGCGCGCATTCATTGGCCACGTTCTTCTGCGAGCCAATAAGCGCCGCCGCTCTGCCTGGCTACTCACCACCCGATCGGTTCTGGCATGGCCTGGCCGAGAGACGCGAGAGGCACGGTTTTCTGATCGTTTTCGACGAGGTCGTCACCGGGATGGGCCGGGTCGGCTCCTGGTTCGCTTACCAGCAGCTGCCCGTCGAGCCGGACATCGTCACCGTTGGCAAAGGACTCGGCGCCGGCTACGCCCCAATCAGCGCGGTGCTCTGCAAACAGCACGTCTATGACGCGATCGCGAGCGGGTCACGCGCCTTCGACCTCGGCCACACATGGGACGGCGCTCCGCAGTCCTGCGCGATCGGCCTCGCCGTGGTCGACAGCCTCATTTCACGCCGATTGGTGGAGCGCGTCATGGAACGCGGGCCGAGACTTCGCGATGAGCTGGAGTCGGCGCTCAAAGGCAACCCGATGGTTCATGACGTTCGTGGACGCGGATTTCTGCTCGGGGTCGAGCTGGTCGACCCGCGCGACGGCAAATCATTCCTTCCGGATGAGCTTCAGGCCGGGCTGCGCGTCGAGGACCATGCAATCGAGCACGGGCTCCTGGTCAGCTCCACCCACTCGACGGCCGACGGCTACGCCGGCGACGAGATCCTGCTGGCTCCGGCTTTCACCAGCACAGACGAGGAGCTGGCTTTGATGATCGAGCGCTTCTCCGAGACGGTGGCCCACATGACCCACAAGATCGAGAAGATGCTGAGCGGAGCCGGCGCCGCCGCAAGCCGACAATGAGCCGCGTGGAGAGTCCATCACGCACGGCGCCTAAAGCCGCTCCTCAGACCGTGCCGCCTAACCTGGACGATGTCGAGTTTGTGCTGCTGGGATTTCCGGACATGAATGGGACCCTGCGCGGTAAGGCGATGCGCCCCGAAGCGTTCGAGGCAGCCGTCCGGCACGGGGCGGCAATGACTGACCTGCTCCTCGCCCTCGACACTCTCGACATGCCCATCGCTGATTACGAACGCTTGGGGATCCGCTCCGGTGCTGCGGACCTGATTGTGCATCCAGATCTGAGCACACTTCACGACGTCAGCTGGCGGCCTGGCTGGCGCGTATGCGTCGGTACCCCGAACTGGCCCGACGACACGAGGTGCGAGCTCGCGTCGCGCGAGGTGCTGCGGGGAGCGCTCGAGCGGATGTCAGAGATCGGCTACGAGGTCACCGCCGCCGTGGAGTACGAGCTTCGCGTCCGCGACGCAGCCGGACAGTTCCCATTTAGCGGCGTCAGCTACAGCCTGTTGGAAGTCAGCGCCCTGGACGGCTTCCTGAATGCGCTTCGACCGGCACTGGACGGGCTTGGGGTCGAGCTCAATGCAGCTCACACGGAGGGTGCGCCAGGTTTGCTCGAGCTCAACCTGGCGGCTCGACCCGCGCTTCAAGCCGCCGACGACGCTGCCTTCACAAAGTTTGCTGTCAAAGGCGTCGCCGCCTCGATGGGAATGCAGGCGACCTTCCTGGCCAAGACCGCGCCCGGCGAAGAGGGTTCGAGCGGCCATCTCCACATGTCCTGCTGGCGAGACGGTGGCAACACTTTCGCGAGCTCCGGATCCAGGGCTCTGCCGCCTGCGATGGAGTCCGCGATCGCCGGAGTGCTCGAGCACCTGCCCGCGGCGTCACTGCTAATGAACCCGACGATCAACTCTTACAAGCGGCTCGTGCCGGGATTCTTCGCGCCTACAAACGTCAGCTGGGGGCTCGAGAATCGCTCGGCAGCCGTAAGGGCGATCAGGTCAAAGCGCCCGGAGCTGTGCAGGATCGAGTGCAGGCGGCCCGGCGCGGACGCCAATCCTTACCTGGCGCTTGCCGCCTTGGTGGTCTCCGCAGCGGACGGCCTGCGCCGAGGAGCGAAGCCACCAGAGCCGGTCAAGGGAGATGCCTACTCGCGATCTGACCTCGCGATGCTGCCAGGTTCGTTGGAGGCAGCACTTGCGGCCTTCGAGTCCGACTCGGTGTTTCGCCAGGGCCTCGGGGACAACTTCAGCGACTACTACGCCACCTCCCGCAGGTGGGAGCTCAAAGCGTTCCAGGAAACGGTGACCGACTGGGAACGAAATCGTTACGAAAGGAGCGTTTAGAAATGAGAGTCGCGGTGGCGCAGTTCAGCGCCGGGATGAGCAAGCCCGCCAACCTTGAGAGAATCGCCAGGCTCACCGCGCAGGCTGGCGACTCGGGTGCGCGGCTTGTCGTTTTCCCAGAGGGCGCGATGTGCGATTTCGGTGTGAAGACAGACGACCTTTACAGCGTTGCGGAGCCGCTCGACGGGCGGTTTGTCACGACGTTGTTAGAGCTCGCGGCGCGGCACCGGACGACTGTGGTGGCGGGGATGTTCGAGTCGATCCCCGGTGAGCGGCTCATCCACAATGCTGCGATCGCCGTGGACCCGATCAAGGGCCTTATCGGCACGTTCCACAAGCGTCACCTGTTCGATGCGTTCGGAGAGGTCGAATCCGAGCGGTTTCGAGCCGGCCATGAAGATCCCCTGCAGATTGAGGTCGATGGCTATCGGGCGGCGGTCGTCATCTGCTACGACATGCGTTTCGCCAGCTTCATCGAGCGCGCCGCGGATCAGGGCGCAGACCTTCTACTTGCGCCGGCCGCATGGGTGGCGGGCCCGCTCAAGGAGGAACACTTGAGCATCGTCACCCGAGCGCGGGCGCTCGACAACACGATGTATGTCGCAGTCGGAGGACATTCCGGCGCCGGTTACACAGGGCGCAGCGCGATCGTCGATCCGCTCGGAGTGCAGATCGCGGGGCTGGGCGAGGGTGAGGGAGTCGCCATCGCGGACATCTCGCACGAGCGGCTCAGTGAGGCGCGAGCTCGCCTCCCGATTTTGGCCCAGCGCCGCGCGGCGCGCCTAACGCACGCGCCGTAACTGACCCGGCGATCGGGCCATTTGGGCACGAATGGTCGTATCCGGTGCCAGCGCTAGCGCCTTTGGGGCACATTTGGCCGCGAACCAGAGGGTCCGCGATCCAATTGCGCCGCCTCGTGAATTCAAACACGGGTGTAGGGAGCCCACCACACACGGCACGCGTACGATTTCCGCATGGTTGTGGAGGCCGTCAAGGCCCTCAGCGCGGAAGAGATCTCAGAGCTCTGTCTCCGCCACACGCTTTATGACTGGTCCACACAGGCGGGACTGAAGCCGCTTGCCGTCGCAAGCGCCAAGGGAGTCCACTTCCAGACAGTCGACGGCCGCCGCTTCATCGACTTCAACAGCCAGCTCATGTGCGTCAACGCAGGCCACGGCGACCGGCGGATCATCGACGCAATCAAGCGCCAGGCGGAGCTGCTCCCCTACATCAGCCCGTTCATGGCGACCGAGGTCCGGGCACGGCTCGGACGCAAGCTTGCGGAGCTCCTGCCGGGTGATATCGACAAGGTGCTGTTCACTCTCGGGGGCAACGACGCGAACGAGAACGCGATCAAGATCGCCAGGACCGTCACCGGCCGCTCGAAGATCCTCGCCCGCTACCGGTCGTACCACGGCGCGACCGGCACTGCTGTCCAGGCCACCGGAGACCCGCGGCGTTGGCCTAACGAGCACGCGACGGGCGTCGTTCACGTTCTCGATCCGTACCACGGCGTCCAGCGCGGCACCGACAGCGCCGAGGTGGCGCTCGCGATGCTCGAGGAAACGATTCAGCTCGAAGGTCCGGGAACCATCGCTGCTTTCATCATCGAGCCGATCACCGGCACCAACGGGATTCTGATTCCACCCGACGGCTACCTCCAGGGAGTCCGCGACATCTGCGACCGTCACGGCATCCTTCTCATCTGCGACGAGGTCATGACGGGCTTCGGACGGACCGGCAAGTGGTTCGGCGTCGACCACTGGAATGTGGTGCCCGACCTGATCACCCTGGCAAAGGGACTCACCAGCAGCTACGTACCGCTGGGCGCCGTTGGCATGCGCCCGAAGGTGGCTGCTTATTACGACGATCACGTGTTCTACGGAGGGCTGACCTACAACAGCCACCCGCTCGGGTGCGCCGCGGCGCTGGGCGCGATCCAGGCTTACGAGGAGGACGACATGGTCGGGAACTCGCAGCGCATGGGCGAAGTCCTTGCCAAGCATCACCGCCGCCTCCAGGAGCGCCACCCCTGCGTGGGCGCTGTGCGTTCGATCGGTCTGTTCGGGGCATTGGAGCTGGTGAGAGATCGAAAGACACTTGAGCCGATGGCGCCCTTCAATGGGACGTCGCAGGAGATGAAGGCGATTGGTCAGGCGCTGCTGGATGCAGGCATGCACACCTTTATTCGTTGGAACACGATCATGACCAACCCGCCTCTTTGCATCACCGAGGCGGAGCTTGACGAGGGCTTCGAGATCCTCGATGGAGCGCTTGGGATCGGCGACCGGGCAGTCGCCAACTAACAGCGACGAGATCCGGGCGCTGCAGCTCGAGAAGCTGCGGACCGGCGAGCAAACCTATAGAAACCGGAGGAACTTGCGAGCGACGCCATAGATTCCCTAAGCTACTGCGGTGTCCAGTCCTGCTCCCTTGACCGCGAGCTGGCTAAGCCTCACCGAGGCGTCCAAGCGGCTCAAGGTCCACCCCACGACCCTGAGGGAGTGGGCGGATCGAGGAAGGATTCGGACCTTTCGCACGCCAGGCGGACATCGGCGCTTCAGCGTGGAGGATGTCGACGCGCTAGCGGCTGATGCGGCGCCCGAGCTGGCGCTCTTCATGAGCGCGCTCGTCGGCCAGGCCCGTCTCGCCACCACTGCCGGCCAACTCGCAACGGAGTCCTGGTACTCGCGATTCGATGAAGCCGCCAAAGAGCGGCAGCGAGAGCTGGGGCACGACTTGATGCGCCTGCTTGTCGCATATCTGGGCGACACCGACAGGGAGTGGAAAAGCGAGGTCGGAGCTTTGGGCGAGCGGTACGCGAGGCTCGCGCACGACGTCAACCTATCGCTGGGTGACGCGATGCGCGCCTTCCATCTCTTCGAAGGCCTCGTCCATTCGAGCATGAAGCAGCTGTCGGCGGTGCAGGCCGGCGGGATGGCGGATTTCGAGCGCCACGTCGCGTGGTTCCTAAACGAGGTTCGCGTGGCGATGGTGGAGTCGTACACAGGGGCGGTGAAATGAGCGCGCTCAATATCGCGCTGCCACTGGGCTCGACTGTGCTGAGCCTTGCCTTCGCCGCGATGGTGTTCGACCAGTGGTGGCAGCGCCGCCACGCCTTCCAGCTGGTGTGGGCGATCGGCCTGATCTGGTACGGCATCGGCGCCGGCTGCGAGTTCGTGGGCAGCGCATTCGGTTGGAGCGAGCCGCTCTACCGCACGTGGTACCTGATTGGAGCTCTCTTCGTTGCCGCATACCTCGGCGCGGGCACCGTCTACCTGCTTTCGAAGACGCGGTTCGGCTATTTCGTCGGAGTGACTTTCCTGATCGGCGGGGCGCTGTCACTGGCCGCGACAGCCAAGTACCCCGGGTCCACAACCGCGGGTATCGCGACCGGCTCAGTCGCGGTGCTTGGAGCCATCGCCGTGATAACCGCGACGGCGGTGCACCGCCGACTGGCCGCACACATCGCGATGGGCGTGCTGATCGCCGGCTCGGTTATCGGTGCCTACCTGATCCTCACCGCTGGACTCGATGCTCCGGGCTGGGTCGTCGACCCAAATACTCATGTCCCCGTCGGCTCGGCGTTCCCCGGGTACGTACGAGTGCTGACGCCCGCGTTCAACGTCGCTGGCGCCCTCTGCCTGGTCTTCGGCGCGATCTTCTCCGCATATGTCTACATGCCCAAGCGAAAGTTGCTGCGAGCCAAGGTGAATGTTCCAGTTCTCGCTCAGCTTTACGGCGCCGCCGCGGTGGCAGTGAACTTTGTTGTGTCGTTGCCCGCCGCCACGAAAGCGCTGTTGAACGGCAAGCTCAACTCGCGCGTGCCCGCGACCCTGTTGATCGCGGTGGGCGCGTTCATTCCTGGAGTGACGAGCGGCCTCAACCGCTTTGGCGTGACATGGTCCTTCTTCCTCGGCGAGCTGCTCGGAGTGCTGCTGATCTTTGGCGGCTTCCTGGTCAGCGAAGAAGTGTTTCGGAACGTCAGGATCGGAGGGACGATCTGGTCGCGATCCCCGTCAGGAGGAGCCCCGGCGCCCGATCGCACTCGAGGCAGCTAGAAACCACCCGGCGAAAGTCATCCCCGGGCCGGGACCCAGCTAAAGCTCGATAAGTCCCTTTCGCGCGGCGTAGATCACCGCGTGCGAGCGGCCCTGGATGCCGAGCTTCTCGTACACGTTGCTGATGTGGTTGCGTACCGTCTTCTCGCTGACCTTCAGTCGATAGGCGATTTGCTTGTTGGCCAGGCCAATCGCCACAAGCTTGAGGATCTCGACCTCGCGAGGAGTGAGGCCGTCGAACGATTCCTTCGGTTTAGTGGAAAGCATCCCGAGCAGCCGGTCCGCAATTGCGCCCGAGATGACAGTAGCGCCGCCACTTATGGCAAGCATGCTGTTGACGATGGTTGCCACATTCGTGTCTTTCAGCACGTAGCCACTCGCTCCCGCTTCCAGCGCCTCGACAAGATGACTGTCGCCGCCGAAGCTGCTGAGAATGAGGACCGCGATCTCGGGATGCTGTTCACGGATCAGCCGGGTGGCCTCGACTCCCTCCATCACCGGCATCTTGAGGTCCATCAAGACGAGGTTGGGTTTCAGTTCATCGACCATGCGGACAGCTTCCTCGCCGTTGGCGGCCTGACCAACCACAGTCACCCGGGGATCCTTGTCCAAGAGGGCGGCCAAGCCTGACCTGAAAAGGTTCTGGTCGTCTGCGATCAGGACGGATGCCACGTTGTTTTCCGTCAAGGCAACAGGTTCGCCAGTGGGAAGCTTGCACGCACCATGGTTCCGGCCTGGCCGGCGTTCATCGTCAGGCGGCCGCCCAGCAGGGCCGCTCGCTCTCGCATTCCAAGTACCCCGTTGCCGTGTACCCGTGACGTCGTCGAGTCGGCCAACGGGTCCCCGAGGTCGCCCACCCAGACGACCGCCCTGGGCCCAGTGAGCTCCAAATTGATAGTTACTGAACGTCCTCGCGCGTGGCGCCATGTGTTGTTCAGCGCTTCCTGGATGATCCTGTAAACGTTGACGTCAGCTTGCTCGTTCATGCGGGCGGGCCATGACCTGGAGACTCGAAGGTCGACCGCCTGACCGCTCAGCCGTTGGAAGCGCGGTATCAGGTGATTTCGGATTCCTGAAATGAGCCCGTCTTGCAAAGCGGGATCGTCACGGAGGTCGCGCACGAGTTGCCGCAAGTTGCTCAGTACCTCCAGCGTCAGCTTTTCGAGCAGGTCGACCTCCCTGAGGACCGTCTCCCGGCCATATTGGCTGGAACGGAAGTTTTCGAGCTCTACCTTCATCGCGTACAACGTCTGTAAGACCTGGTCGTGTAGCTCCCGTGCCATGTCGTCCCGGACATCCCCACGGGGATCCTTAAGGTCGCCCCTATCGAGCTTGAGAATCACGGCGGTGTCGGGCCGGACGTGTTCAATGGCGCGCGTTAACCCGGCTTGTTCGCCCAACCCTCTTGCTCCCCTCTTATTACTTAATAACTAAATACGAGACACAGCCAACAACCGACGCACGCCACCTCCATGAATCCAGTCTCGAGGTCGCGGTTTCCCGTGGGGCTCCGGATTTCCCGAGGGGCAATTGCAATTCTATATCTATTTAATTCGCAGTAGCTTGTAAAAGTATTAGCGCTGACCTTGGTTTCTCGGAGGGGTACGGCAGTCTTGCGCACAAGTCTGCAAGCGAATTCCGCGTGCGCCCACCAAGTCGGAACGGCAAAGTCCCGCAAACCGGGACAAATGTCCCGCATTCCCGGCGCGTTCCACCCGCGGTGCAGACTAGGCTGAGCCCGCGGCGACCGCCGTCCACATCTCAGGCCAGACCTGGACTCGTGTCTGACAGTGAGCCCGTCCTTAGGTGAAACGCTGATCGGCACGATGAGTGCAAGACAACGTCCTTGAGGTGCCATGTTGAAGTCCCGCCACATGGGATAAATATCCCGCTTGTCCCGCTCGTGATGCCGGCGAGCGCAACACTGGCCGCGCAGGCTCAACAAAGCGCCGGTTAATGTCCGTTGATTCAGCACGCTCGGTCGGGTTGAGATCGCCTGGCAGCAGCGTTAAGCGCTTCGAGGCGTGCGCAGGCTGCCTCGTCCCCATCGGTGCAGCGGACCTGCAGCATGACAGCGCACGCCACGCAGACCCTCTCGACGTCTGGATCGCCAAGTCCCTCGATTGCCGGCTCGCCGCAGTTCGAACAGGCAATCGAGGCGGTTGAGCGTGCTCGCCGACGGGCGCCCTTTACGAGCTCGAGGGCCCGGCGTACTCCTCTAATAGGACCTCCGGCACGAGTGCCTTGATCAGCACCATTCCGCCCGTAGCGGGACGCTCGAGCGGGTCAGGGCCCGACACGAGCAGTCTGAACGACCAGGTCGTCGAAGGCAATGTCGTACGAGCGTCCGATCTGGCTCTCGCCGAGCTGAACCTGGCCGATCAAGGCTGCGCCCAGACTGGCCGTTTGAGTCGTGAGCGCGCTTACAGGGTTCCCGTCCAGCCAGACCTCGATCGTACTCGCGGCACCGTTGACTATCAGGTGAAATTCGAGGCTGTGCCACGAACCTGCACTCAGGGCAGGACCTGTCGTGCTCGTTGACGCCACGTCGTTGCGAAGGGCAAGGCGGCCCTGGCTGTCGACGTACAACCTGGCGAGCGAGGTGCCTGTTGAGGTCCTGTAGCCGACCAGGTTGACGGTGCTGGACGGTGGCGCCTTGACTAGGAAATACGTGCGGAGATAAAGGCCCGAATAGGTGCTACCTAACGTGTCACGAGCATAGGTCGCAGCGCCTGCGGAGTTGGCCTCTGCAGCGTGGGACCCACTGTGCACAGCGGTGCTCTGGACGACGAGACCCTGGTTGGTAGTCCATGCAGACATCGAGCCCGACTCGAAGCCATCGGCGAAGACGCGTTTGACAAGGCTCAGGTTGAGGCTCACCGTTGCACCCGGGCCGACGCTCACGGTCTGCGCCTGGGGACTATATCCAGCCGCACTGGCCGTGAACTCATAACTGCCCTCAATTACCGTCGGGAACGAGTATCGACCCGATCCGTCGGTGCTTGTTTGACCGCCAGAGTACGAGACGGTAGCCCCAGCCAGTGGTATCCCAGTGGCGACGTCGACAACGGTGCCAGCCACTGCTCCGGGAACAGGCACCAGCGCGAAGCCCTGAACGACGTCCGCCCCCGCTCCAACCGACACCGGCTTGACCTGAGGCACATAACCGGCCGCGCTTACGCTCACCGCGTAGGTCCCTTCAGTGACTCCGGTGAGCGAGTAGGCCCCAGCCGCGTTGGTTCTGGTGCCTCCGTCCGAATACGTCACCTGCGCACCTGCTATCGGCCGGCCGGTCACCGAGTCCGTAACCACGCCTCCAATACTGCCTGGGAGCGGGGCCAGGGCGAAGTCTTGCTGGGTTGTGCTTCCGGCGGTGATGACCACGACCGCGGTCTGATCTGTGTACCCAGCGCTGGTGGCAGCAAGCGTTGTATTGCCGTCCGGAAGCGAGGTGAGGTGGTACATCCCGTCCGAGTCAGTGGTCGTGGTGCCACCCGTATAGCTGACCTTGACGCCTGCGACTGCCAAGCCGGTTGCCGCATCCGTCACCTTCCCGTCAACGGTTCCGACGCCGGCCTGCGCGAGAACGAAGTTTTGAACTGCTGCCTGGCCAGGACCAATTGTCACCGTCTGCGTCGTGGCCGCGTATCCAGAGGCGCTGGCACCGACAAGGTAGGTACCCTCAGCCATATCCCCGAGGCTGTAGGCGCCTGCGGAGTCGGTCACCGCCTGGCCGCCTGAGTACGACACCGTGGCCTCAGCCAGGGGCAAGCCGGTCCCGGCGTCGGATACAACACCGGTCAGGGTGCCGGGCAAGGGTGTCATGTTGAACACCGTGTTGGTTGTTGCGGCGGGGTTCACAGTCACTGCCTGGCTTCGGCTGCTGTAGCCCGGTGCGTCGACTGTCAACTGGTAACTACCAAGTGGGGCCTTCAACAGCGAGTAGGTGCCGGAGCTGTTGGTGAGGGTGCTCGCGCCTTGATACGAGATCGTCGCGCCGGCGACCGGATTGCCCGTCAAGGCGTCATTGACAGTACCCGCCAGCGCGCCGTAGCCGCGGCACGGGATGCTGCCGGAGTCGAAGAGTGTCGAGGTGCTGCCTGAGACAGTAAAGAACTTGAATTGGGCCACGGTCGGCGAGAGCTGAAGTTGGAGCGCGCCGAAAACGGCGCTCTTTGAGGCGACGACCCGCGGATCGCTGCCGGCTATGTATTGCCCCGAATGCCCGCCCGTGCCAGCTACGATCTCAGTGAGGCCGCCGGTCGACGGGTTGCCGTCGGCGTCCAGCGATTGCCAGCGCTGGTAATCGTGGTCATGACCATTCAACACAAGGGTGGCTCGGGCATTGGCCAGCGGGGTCCAGAAGTCCTGTACTCGGCCGGTTGCCTGCTCGGGGCCGATGTTGTAGAGCGGATGGTGCCAGAAGGCAACCGTGCATGCACCCGCGTGTGCAGCTAGGTCGCTCTGGAGCCAGGCGAGCTCTCCGCTCCAGTTGATGGCCTGATATTGGGACGTCGAGTTGAGCGCAATGAAGTGCCAGCCGCCCGCGTCGAAGCTGTAGTAGTTGGGTTCATTGTTCCAGTAGTCGTAGTAGCCAGCCGCTCTGCGGGTTCCGTACTCGTGGTTGCCGATGACAGGGTTCGTGATGGGCCTGAGCACCCCAAAAGTGCCGTCGTACCAGTTTGCAAACTCCGGATAGGAACCCTTTTCGTAGACGTCGCCCAAGTAGAGGAAGAGGTTGGGCGACCACGAGGTGATCATGTTCACCACCGAGGTGGCTGCGAGGTCACCGCCGGCGCCATCTCCGACCGCCGCGACCACAAGGTTTGCTCCTGGTGCGGGTGCTGTGCCGGTCGTGACGGTGGGCGGGTTCGTGTTGGGTGGCACCACATTCAGCCCGTTGGAGAAGGCGAGGGACTCGCTCACCGCACTTGTATTGGTCGTGTCGCTCATCACGGCTGAAACGGACAGCGTGTGCAGTCCGTCGACCCAGTGCGCAGTGGGCAGCACGAAGGAGTACGGGCTTTGATAGTCGGTAAGGGTGTAGCCCGCGTCAACTGTGAAGACCACCCGCACTACCCTCAGGCTGCCGCTGAGGATCGCGGCCGTAGCCGAAACGCCGACCCCTCCGCTCACGGTCGAGTCAGGCGTGGGCTTGGTCAGGCACACCTGAAGGCTGTACGTCGCGGTGGTGGTCGTGCTGCACGGGGGTGCGTCGGCCAATGCTCCGTGTCCCGATGTTGTCAGCAGGAGGAGGAGAAGCAAGACCACTGAGGCGACCGGCCGGGCCCGCGACATCAATCGGCCGGGTGCCGGCCGGCGATCATCCGTCCTTGCCCCACGTGACAGTATCCAGCAGCTGGCCCGTGGTCAGAACCGCATCGACGCGGATGGTTGAGTGGTCAACGCTGACGATGAGATCGCCAAACACACCTGCCGCTCCAAACTGTTGGAAGTCACAGTTGTGGCGGATTGCGTCGGCGCTCTTGCCCCCGATCCCCGCCACAAAGTAATGGACGCCTGCCCCTGAAGGCCGGATCCTCTCGTAGTCGTGATCGTGGCCGTTGAATACAGCATCCACATGGTATTTGTCGAACAGCGGAACCCAGTACCGGTCAACCCACTGCGTCGACCCGTGTTGACCACATGAGTAGGCCGGGTAATGGAAGAAGACGAACTTCCAGCGCGCGTTCGCGTGGGCGGCAAGATCACTTTGCAGGAATTCGTAATGGTCTCCACCGGGTGCATAGCCTCGCGAGCCATCGCCCTCCAGCACGATGAAATGGGCCTCGCCGGCATCGAAGGAGTAGTTCCGGTCGGGCATGAAAAAGTTGACGATGCTGGGGTTCCCCTGCTGGGTGGTGTGATCGTGGTTGCCGAGAACCCAGATGACTCCGTGCGAATCGAGGAAGTCTGCGTACTGGGGAAAGACGTTCGTGTCCATCTCCGCGAGAGTGCCTCTCTCGTAGGTGTTGTCCCCGAGCGTTATGAAGAGGTCAGGGTCCTGCTGGTCCATCAAGTTCACCACGGCGACCTCGGCTGCGGTCCCGCCTCCAAAGTCACCTGTGGTGGTGAAGCGGATGCGTCCGCTGTCGGGCAGGCTTCGGAAGTGGCCGTGGGCGACCTCGCCACCTGAGCGCACCGAATATGTGTAGGAACTGCCCGGCCGAAGGCCAGTAAGGACAGCGCTTTGAAGTACCCCGTCCTCCTGTGGGTGCCTCCTGACCTGCGCGGTGAGGTCCTCTTTTCCACCGAGGCCGTAGGCCACGCTCCCATCCATCATGCCCTCAGGCGTGAGCCAGGCGACGATGATCGAGTTGGTCCGCGGCTGAAGCAGGTAGGGCACGCGAAGGAATACCTTGCTTGACGCTGCCCGCTGCAGGGCGGGCGGCTGCGCGTCGTTGGCGCGAGCGTACGCGAAGCCAAGCCCGGCCCCGGTGACCAGTGCGGCTATGACTATCCCCAAAACTATCGATACGCCTCGCGTTCTGGGTGACCTCACCGCGGCGCCGGCGCCTCCTGGGCAGGTTCCATGGTCACGCCGGCCACAAAGCCCTGGGACGCACGACGGCGATCAGACCGGTTACGGGTCGCACGTGGCTTCCGGCCCCCGGTGCGCAGCGGCGCATCCGACTCTTTCGCGCCAGGGACTTCGAAGTAGTCGGCGCACAGCTGTCGGAGGAATTCCCAATCGCCGTCTGGCCGGTCGGCCCAAGGAATAGTGAAGTAGCGAGCGAAGTCGTTTGCGACGTCGGCAGGCATTTTGGTCAGTTCAAGCAGCTCCATCAGATCCCATGCCTCGTGGAGGTGCATCTGCCTTCGGGTGGCCGAGGCCAGGTAAAGGGCCTTCCAGGATTCGCTCGATTTCAAAACCTGAAGAACCGCCAACAGTTTGTTAGGGGTCCCCGTGGGCTTGGAACCCGACCTGTGAGCTTCATGCGCCTCATCGACAAAGACGACATCCCAAGGCGCAGCCGCCAGCAACTCATTTCGGCGATCGCGCCGCCGGGCGAGATGCGAGCTTGCGAGCACGATCGGAAACGCGCTCCACGGGTTGCCCGACCAGGCCAATTCTCGTTCGCGGTGGTCATAAAAGGTGCCGCGCTCAAACCTTGGAACACGAAGACCGAACTTGTCCTTCAGCTCCAGCTGCCACTGCCCCATCACCGCTTGGTGGACCAACAGCAGGAACCGCTCGGCCTTGCCTGCGTTCATGAGGCCCCGAATGATCAGGCCGACCTCAATCGCCTGGCCGAGCGAGGCATCGTCCGCGAGCAGGTAGCTGCGCGGGAACGTTGAGACGGCGCGCGAGGCAATCGAGGCACGCAGCGGCTGAAGCGCCCAGCCCTCGGCTGCAATATCCATGCCAGCTGGTTCGCCGTCGGCGCCGCCGGCGAGGATCGGCGGGCTCAACACGGCGGGCGCGCATTCGACACCATTCTGGCCAGTGGCGGTTTCGAGCTGGGGCGAGGGGACGGGCTGACCACGCCTTGTCAACGATCCGACAAGGCCTACGGTTGCCGACTGGACAGCCTGCCTCTGTGGGGAGGTCCTCGCCCAGCGCTGGATGATCGGATCCTCGTATCGCACGCGGACAGCCGTGAGGCGGCCGAATGTCCAGAGCCGACCTCTGCCGATAACAAACACGCCGCCTCCGATCACTAGCATGGCAAGTGCAATTACGAAAAGGTCCGCGGGTGTGATGACCGGTACTATCACTTCCTGGCTGCGTGAAAGAGCAATGGTTGCGGTGGGGGTCACGCCGGCCGCCTGAACCTGAGCGGCGTAGTTCCCGCGGCCGAGGATGAGGGTGGTCCTGCCCTGGTTGTCGAGCTTGAGGGTTTGGGCGCGACCGGTTGGATTGATCAGCTTTATCGGATCACCGAGGGTGGTTCCGAAGATCGCATCCTTGGCGCCCAGGCGCAGAGTAAACAGAAGCAGGGGAATCGACCACGTTCCCCCGCGCTCGGGTGTGTACCGGAACTGGCCGGTGCTTGCCACATTGAGTTTCGCGTACCTTGCAAAGCTCAACGAGTACGGGGCTGGGGTGACGTGCAGTCCGCCCTCCCCGGAATGCTTGGCAGGCATCGGCGTCTGAAGCCAGACCGGTTCGTACGGATATTGGAGCTGGATCACCTCCGCGTTGGGCCCTGAGATAACGACATCTGACACCTGAGCAGGATCGAGACGATTGTGGTCGAGACCCTCGAACTGAATCTGCGTCAGGTAGGCCGCCCTCAATCCGACTGAGATCGAAAGGTCCTTAACGACCCTGATGAGTCGGGATGGCTTCCAGCTGTCGTCGGACCACCGGGTGAAGGTGACGAGACTTCCTGAATCGGCGGGAGGTACCTTCACAGCAAGGGTGTGAATACCGGCTCTTGCCACGGCGATGATTGCCTCGCCGTCGGCATTTGACACGACTCCACCGTGGCCGTCGAGAGAGAGGGTGATCCCAGGCATGGAGGGCACCGTCTGGACTGTGATGATGAGTGGCGCAACCACAAAACTGGCCGATGCGGCAGCAGGTCCCGACCAGTAACTTTGGGTGGTCCCGCCGTACCTCACAAGGAGGTGATGGGATCCCGAGGCGAGAACGCCTCGCAGCCGGAAGTGGGCTACCCCCTCGGCGTCTGTTCGCTCGACCCGACGCTCGACATCGTCGATGATGAAGTGGAGGCTGGCGTCCGGCCGCAGCAATCCGCCACTGGCGAGGATGGCATCCACTTCGATCATCTGGCCCGCCTTGACCACAGACGGGCCGCGGAGCGTGATGCCGTCGGGCAGCGATGTCGGCCTGGGCCCGGGCGCAGGGGCGGGGTCGGCTGCTGGATTCCGCGCTAGCGCCGTCGCCGGCACCGCTAGTGTCGCCCCGGCACAAACCAACGCGAGAGCCAGAACGAGACGCCTCATCGCGCCTGCCTCCGCCTCCGCCCCGACAGCGCGGCTAGCGTGAGAAGGAGAAGGGCAAGCCCGCCGATGACTCCGTACATCCCGAGGAGAGTGACCGGAGACGGACCGCGGGCAGCCAGCAGGGGAAAGCCGCCAGAACCGGCCGGGGGCTGGGGCTGGCTCGGCACCCTGGGCGCCTGCCCGAAATCAAAGGCCGACATGAGGTTGGTCGCCGCCTCGTCCCTGCTCGTCAGCGGGGCCAGCCCGTGCAGCGTCTCGATGAACTTGAGAATCGAGGTGAAGTCGGCTGTCTCGTTGAGGATGTAACCCTGCTTCGCGTACGGCGAGATGATCAGCGTTGGAACTCGAAAGCCATACCCGTCAGCGTCAACCTGTGGTGGGGCGACATGGTCGTACCACCCGCCCCAGTCGTCCCAGGTGAGCACGATTGCCGAGTCCTTCCATTCCTGGCTTCGCATGATCGCAGTGATGATTCCAACAGTCGCGTTTTGACCGTTGCCCACGTGGCCGGGCGGGTGCTCGGAGGTGCCGCCCTGGATGATGTAGCTCACTGACGGCGCGGTGCCGTCGGCCAGATCGTGATACAGGCTGCCGAGATCCTGGATCCTCGCCATCTTGGAGGGATCGTCGACAAACGACGGGATGGTCAGCAGCGGCACCCACGCGATCTCTGAGTTGTGCGGGTTTGTTGAATCGATGTGCCGGAAGTTGAGCGTGGGGTCGTAGTTCTTGACGTAGAACTTCCAGCTGAACCCGGCGTCCTGCAGACGATCGAATATTGTCGTCAGCTGGATTCCTTGTGCTGGGATGCTCTCCCCCCTGCCGGAATCCATCCCCGCAACCCAATACTGGTGGTTGGAAAGGCTTCCACCCATCGCCGACGAGAAGAAGCGGTCGGCCAGGACGTATTCCTTGGCCAGGTCCCAGTAGAACGGAATGTCGGCGCCGTCGTAGTAGCCGAGCGCCAACGACCCTGGAAGGTTGCGATCCTGCTGCGCGGCCACAAATCCGTCCATGCGACCGTTGTTGAATGCATTGCGCGCTGTGATCTCACTGTGGTCGAGGTCCTGGGTCCTGAGGTTGGAAAGGTGGTACGGCGCCACGACCGTTCCTGCTTTGACCAGGGGGTTGACTGGAACGCTCATGCCGGCCGAAAGTCCGTCAGCACCTGGGAATGTGCCGAAGTAGTTATCGAAGGTGTGGTTCTCTTGCATGATCACGAACACGTGCTTGATCTTCTCGGCAGCCTGCGCGTTGATCACCACTGGACTGCCGCGCGAAATGCGAGGGCCCGCGAGCGTGGACTTCGGCCGCTGACGTGCGACGCCCGGCACCAACACCAGCACCTCGCCAACAACCAGACGGTTGGGATCGTTGCCGACGACCGACCGGTTCAGCGCATACAGCTGACGCCATTTCTCCACGTCGTGGAAATAAGCCTTGGCGATGCTGGAAAGCGAATCTCCCGGTTTCACCGTGTACAGCACTGGGGCCGAAGGCGCAGCCTGGGACACGGTCGCCGTTGCAGAGACGGAGCCCGCCAAAGCCATGATCAGGCTCGCGCAAAGCGCGATCGCAAGCTTCGCCCCCATCAGGGGTGGACCTCGTAGATGAGGACCATCGGAATCTGGCCGGAGCTGCCGTCGGACAGCGAAGCCGGCTGATAGTCGGCGTAAACCAGGATGCCGTTGTACTTGTGCACGAACATCATCAGGTTGTGCGCGAAGAAGGGCGTACGAGAGGCCGAGTAGGAGTCATACACGAGGTACTGGACGGCGTTCATTCGTATGGCAAGGTCCGGATTTTCAACTGGGATGTAAGTTGGGTTCCGGTGGAGAGGGTTGGGGCTTACGCTGAGCGCCAACGCGCGCCTGTGGCCGTAGAACTGAATGATGTTCGCGAAGGACGGCCCAATCGTGAGGAAGTGCGCGTCAGGCAGCGTGTTCCTGCTGACCCAGTTGCCAACCGGGCGACTTGCCTCGAGCCCACCCGTCCCGGCGGTGAAGCCAACCGCGGGCGGAAGGTTGCCTGTTGTCGGGGTGTCCTCGCTGTCGCTGGCCAGGATCGCAGTGGCCGGCATGGCGACAGCGCCGACTGACCCGATCCCGAGCACGATGGAACACGTGGCGACGAGAGCCAGCCGTGACCAGGTTGATGCAGACGCGTACGGGATGCTGAACCGATCCAGGGCGCGGGCCAGCCGGAGGCTGAGCCATACCACGCCGTCTGCCGCCAGCAGAGCCACCGGGGTGATGAGCGGAACGAGGTACTGGAATCCCTTGACCGGCCAGGCCTCGAAGAAGGCCACCACAACAACGGTCAGCGAAATGATGAGGAGGTCGAGGCCTCGTCGACGGCGCAGGGCAATCACAAGTCCCACAAGCGCAAGCGCCATCAGCGGAATGCCAACGCTTGGTATCACCGACAGATAGAAGCTAAAGTCGTGGTTGGGCCGGCGAAGCACCTGCCAGATGAAGAACTCCTGAGCGAGCTTGCTGCCGCCAGTCAGGTATAGCGCAAGCGGAAACGGCGCAATTGTCAGCACGTATACGAGCGAGGCAATCCCTAACTCACGGATCTTGAGCGGCACATCACGCGCGAGCATGAAGAACACGAGCACGGCGGGCACCATCAGAATCGCTGTCTCTTTCGAAAGGAAGGCGAGGCCCGCCGAGCACGCGGCCGCGTAGAGCGTTAGCGCGCGTGGGCGACGCACATACAGGGCAAGGAAGAGGAGGGTGAGGGCGAAGAAGAACGCCATGGGCCCGTCAAGCAACATCTGTCGCGAAACCATCACCGGGTAGGCGGAGATGGCGATGAAGAGCATGGTGAGGAGTCCGACGAGCCGTCCGCGCACCACCGTTCCGATAGCTCCGCCCACCGCCACCAGGCCCAGGCCGAAGACAACACTCACTACGCGCGGAGCGACATCATTCACCCCCGTGATCCTGTAAACAAGGGAAACGATGAAATGCACGAGCAGGGGGTGGGCACGAAAAACTCCAAACAATTGGGCGTAGTCCTGGTGGCCGGCCAGCGCCGCTGCCTGGCCGGAATACACGGCCTCATCAGAGTTGAAGCCGAATCGCTCAAGATTGAACAGCCGAATGGCCGTTGCGAGCACGAGAATCAGCCCTGCGACCGCAAGGAAGGTCTCACGGCGTGCCAGCAGTCGAGTGATGGCAGGCCCGCGCTTGTCTCGTTCGCCTGCCGCGCGGCGAATGGATGCGGCCAAGGATGCGCTCAACGTGGCCCGCTGGCGATTGGGACGCGCGCCGGATTCAGCACCCGCTGACCACCGATCGGAACTATCTCCACCTCGTCCATCTTGTCGGAGCGGGCGCGGATCATCTCCGGCCAGCTGAAATCGTCCACGCGAAGCCGCGTGACCTCCGCAGACCGCAGCGCAGAGCTCAAGATCGCCCTCTCTTTCAGGCGGAGATCGTCATAACCCTCACCTTCGATCACGAGCCTGGGTGCGAGCTGCGCATACGGCGGGAAGCCGTAGGCATCCTCGGTGTTGGCGAGCAGCTCAGTGAGAGCATCCGCCGGTTGGACCCCTGCGACAAGTGCCGGGCTGCCGCGCTCGATCAGAAATACGTGGCGGATATCAATCCGTCCGCCGATCTCGCAATCGACAAGGTCGGTGATCATGTACTTCGGCGGCGGAATCAGCATCTGAACTCCCGCGTTCATCGCCATCATCGGCAGATTGAACTGGCTCATCCGCTTGCCTGTTGCACGACCACCACGCGAGTGGAGCCTGCTTTGCCAGGCAAGCGACAACCTCTGTACAGGGGCCAGCCGATGTGAGGGCACCGAGCGCAGGGTGTGGGCGCTGATCGTGAGCGGCTTGGGGTAGCGGCTCACGGTCCCCTGGTCGCTGACGACAACCATATCGTCGGAATAGAAGGTACCCCCATGGCGCCTGAGGAGGGAAAGGATGGTGCTGGTCTTGCCCGTGTCGGTCTGTGCCGACAACATGATCGACCGGCCTTCGATCGAAATGCACGCGGCGTGTAGGAGCATGAATCCCCGCTTGACCAGGAGGAATCTCAGCAGCGGCTCGACAATGTTCGTGTACAGCACGTGCGGTGAGAGCGCGAGCAGAGGACCGGCTTTGACGCTCATCGGATTTCCCATTTCGATTCCGAAGTTCGCGAACAGGCCCCCCAGATGCTCGCGGTAGACGAGCCCTGATCCCTTGGCCACGAGCGCTGACCTGACACGCGGCCGCAGCCCACCCACTGGCGCGACTTCGATGACGAGGTCGGGTGATTCGACTTGCGCGACCTTGAAGAACTTCAGCTCTGGCAGCGCAACCGCCGAGGCGATTTTCACTATGCCGTCGATGTCGTAGTGATGGCGAAGTCTGGTTGGGATCATTGAGCCTCCGCTGGGATGTTGTGCCTACCCGGCCAGATCAGACGGTCAGAAAGGACGAACCGCGCAACTGTCAGGGCCCCGATGCTGATCAGGTTGGCCCACAGATAGTGGATGTGAAGACCCGAGGTGAGCACGTACAACAGAGGCAGCCTCACGAGCAGGGCTGCACCGTTGACCGCGCCATAAGCGGCAAAGCGGCGAGCCAGCCCTCCAACGCCAGGCCGGCTGCGGCCGCGGAAGACCCAGGACTCGGTGCCTGCGAAATTGAAAGTGCTGGATCCCACCGTCGCGAGGGCAGCAGCACCAAGCACGTTATGCATACCCGCTCCGGAAACCAGCAGCCAGAGCAAGCCCTGGTTGACCACAATGCCGGCGGCGCCAACCATCGTGAAGCGGGAGAAATGCGCCACTCGCGCCCAAACCCGAGCGATAAAACCGGTGGCGCCGGCAAGCGTGTGCTCAGCCGTCATCACTGGACGGCCACCGACGTGATCCCCGAGTCTGACCATCGGTTGGTGGATCCGATCCATGCCATCGCCTCGTCGAGCTGACGTTGGCCGAAGGGATGACGGCCGCGCCGAGCGAGCACCGCAACTGCCGCGATTTCGCCCCGCTCATCCAGCCGGGGGACGATCAGGGCGCTGTTGCTTTCGATGTTGACGCGTGGCTGCGGGCGCGGCGAGGGCCTGTCAACTACAAGCAGTGGCTGACCGCTCCGGCTGACTGCCGCAATCAAGTCCGCCGTAACGAGCTTGCCGAGGCCGCGTAGCTGCTCTGTGTCTGGCGTCTCCCCGACCGGCACCCAGAACGCGCGCTGAGCATCGAGTCGCTGGGCCAAGCGCGGGAGGTCGAGCATCGGCAGGGGAAGGCGCGAGCGAACCAGCGAGGTGACCCATGGGTGGTCGAGGGCCGCGGTCAGCAGCACACCGAAGCTCTGTGCCAGGACTGCCAACGCGAGAAGTGCATGACGGCCCTGCAGGGTCAGCAGAGAGAGGAGAGTAAAGGAGCCGAGTGCGGCGACTATCGCAAACGGATAGTGGAATTTCTTACCGCCTGGGTCTCGATTCGTCGCCATATTACGGACGGTGACGAGCTGCTGAAAAGCGATCCCGCAACCCAGGGTGGCGGCCGCCGCGATGATCCAGGATGGCACCGGGGGCAGACCGCCGCGAACCAATGTGTACATGAGCGCCGAGAAAACCGCCAGCCCGCCGCCGGTGACGATCGAGAGCTTGACCCAACGAGCGCTGCCGGGCACATAGACAAAAAGTGAGAAGAGGTGCCTCAGGAAGAGAACCCCCTGGCGAGTGCTGGCTTTGCTCTCGCCGGCCTGGCGTGCCGCGAAGACAAACGGCACGTCGGCGACCTTTAGCTCGGGGGTGCAGACCAGCAGCTCGAGCAGGATCTTGAAGCCCATCGGTCGTAGCTCGAGACCGCTAACGTGCTGCCTCTTGCAGCAGAAGAAGCCTGTCAGCGGATCGCTTGTCCGGTTGGTCTCGGGGAAAATCAAATGAGCGAGCCACGTGCAAGCTCGGCTCACCCAAAGCCGGGATGGACCCGCGAGGCCGGCCCGGCTCCCTCCTTTCATATATCGCGAGGCGACGGCGAGGTCTGCGCCCGCCTGGATCTTGGCCAGAAGCCTCGGGATGATCTCAGGCGGATGCTGCAGATCTCCGTCCATGACGCAGACCGCGTCGCCCTGCGACACGGTGATTCCGGTTGCAACCGCGGTGCCCAGGCCCGTCTGCTCCTCGACTGTTCGCTCGATGACAGTCCAGCGCCGGTCTGCATCGCACGCCGCTCTTAGCAGCCGGCGGGTTTCGCCGTCGTCGCTGTCGTCCACCACGATCACTTCGTAGTCGTAGTCGGCGAGCGTGCTCCAGAGCGCGTCGTGCAGGGCGACAACATTGCCTGCCTCATTGCGGGTGGGAACCACCACCGACAGCTCACGACCCCGTCTTCCAACAATCGGGACGATGGGGTCGGTCTGACTCAGCTTCACGCGCGATGTGTGTGTCGTCTCGAAAACCGCTCGCACTGGCCGTCCCTCTTTCCTTTGAATCCCGGTTCCATGAGCACTGAGCGCGGGCAGCAGCCCGCGCGATGAAATGCCGCGAAGCCTGCACCGGAGGCAAGCCGCGCTGTCCTGGTTGCATTCGGGCGGAGGCAAGCGCCCGCGGGCCAACACCCGCTCGCTCCAACCCGCGACTTAACCCCGATTTAACTTGCAGATAGCCGGCCTGATCAATGGGAAGTTCGCCTAGCCACCCGGGACATCCGCCGATCTATGACGCCGCCGCCAGCGACCCAGGCGCTAATCGAAAAGTGCGCTCAGTCGGTAAGGCCGCTTCTTCCTTGGGTTGGGTTTCCAGCGGGCGGTGATGGGTGAATCAAACACGAGCCCTCTAGTCGACGCGTCAGATTCGGACGCGGTTCAAAAATCGAGTTCTCGAATACGGGGAGCTCCGCGATCCCGACATTCCGGTCACGTGGGTCGCACTCGATCAGATCGCCAGGTCGCCTGACATCGGTCCAGCCACCCGATTTAGCACTACGACCGGCCCGCCGGTCAATGGGACCTTCGTCTAGCCAACACAGGACATACTGCCTCCGTTTTGCAAGGAGGCGGCGACGATAATTCACGGGTCGTGAGACCAAATGACGACAGACCGGCATCCGCCAAACATGGTTGGATGCGACCTGGCCGGCTGCGGGTGACCGCACTGGTGGTGGCATTGGGGGCGGCCGCCGGCCTACTGGTAGGGCTCCTATGGGCACCGCTGGGCTTGCGCCAAGGCGCGCAACCGTCGCCGTCCCACAGTCTGCCCAGCTTGACTCTTCCGATCCGGGCCGCCTTCTACTACCCGTGGTTTCCAGAGGCCTGGCGTCAGCAAGGCATGGACCCTTTCAGCCGCTACAAGCCCTCACTCGGTTATTACTCGGTCGACACAGCGACGGTGAGTCAGCATATCCAGGCAATGAAGTACGGCAACATCCGTGCCGGAATTGCGTCTTGGTGGGGTCAGGGCTCATCAACTGATGAACGCATTCCAATCCTTCTCGATGCGGCTGCTCTTACAGGCTTCGAGTGGGCCCTCTACTACGAGCCGGAGGGACAAGCGGCCGACCCTCCCCCGTCACAAATCGCAGCTGACCTCAAATACATCAAGGAGCGGTACTCGCGGCAAACAGGCTACCTGCGTGTGGGTGGCCGGCCTGTCTTGTTTGCATATGCAGCCGGCGATGATCGCTGCGGGATGGCCGACCGTTGGAAGCAGGCCGACACGCTTGACTTCTACGTGGTGCTGAAGGTCTTCCCTGGTTACCGAGCATGCGCGAACCAACCCGACAGCTGGCACCAGTACGCTCCAGCCAGCGCAGAGGACGCCCAAGCGGGTTTCAGCTTCACGATCAGCCCAGCTTTCTGGAAAGCATCGGAGCCGGCCCCCCGTTTGGCACGCGATCTCCCCCGCTGGTCGAAGTCGATAGCTGACATGGTGGCCTCCAAGGCGTCATGGCAGCTCATAACGACATTCAACGAATGGGGCGAAGGAACCGCGGTCGAAGACTCAGTCGCATGGCAGTCAGGTTCGGGTTTCGGCGCCTACCTCGACGCTCTCCATAACTCCTCTTAAGGAGTCAGATACGGCGCCTCAATGGACTCGAGGGCCTGCGAGAGACCATCCACAGGGAAGCGATGACCGCCAGGACAATCCCGACAGTGAGCGTCACGAGGGGCCCTCCGAAAGACTGGGACTGACCCCCTGGTTGGTTTCCATCGCTTGAAGACACGGCCGGCACCGGCGACGGCGACGGGCTGGGCGATGGCAAAGGGCTAGGCGACGGCGACGGGCTGGGCGACGCCACAGGGGCGTGAGGATTGCCATGAGGCGTCGGGTGCGGATTGTGATGGCCATTGTTCGATGACGGGCTTGGAGACGGCGATGGGCTGGGGGATGTTGAAGGCGATGGGCTTGGCGACGGTGATGGGCCGGGCGACGGCGACGGGCTCGGGGATGGCGATGGGTCAGGCGACGGTGATGGGCCGGGCGACGGCGACGGGCTCGGGGATGGCGATGGATCAGGAGACGGCGATGGGCTGGGAGACGGCGTCGGGTCCGGAGACGGTGTCGGGTCCGGAGACGGCGAAGGGCTGGGCGAAGGCGACGGGTCCGGAGAGGGAGATGGAATCGGAGATGGTGACGGGCTCGGCGACGGCGATGGGTCAGGAGACGGCGATGGGTCAGGAGACGGCGAAGGGCTGGGCGATGGCGATGGATCCGGAGACGGCGATGGGTCAGGAGACGGCGAAGGGGATGAGTCGGGAGAAGGCGACGGGTCAGGAGACGGCGAAGGCGACGGGTCAGGAGACGGCGAAGGAGATGGATTGGGGGACGGCGAAGGAGATGGATCGGGGGACGGCGACGGGTCAGGAGACGGCGATGGGTCCGGCGATGGCGAAGGGCTAGGCGACGGCGACGGGCTGGGCGACGGCGACGGGCTGGGCGACGGCGACGGGCTGGGCGACGGCGAAGGGGATGGGCCGGGCGTCGGCGATGGGCTCGGAGATGGTGGCGGAGGTGCTCCCTCCGGATTCGTGTGCAATATGTCGAGGTACTGGCCGTAGCCGGACGCGCTGCTCCACGAGCACTGCTGGGCAGGAACGACCGCAAGGCAGGCGACGGTAGGTACCGTCGCGCTTTCGACCGAGGTGCCCTCACCCCACTCGTTGAACGTGGTCACCAGGTGCCAACGAGTCTCGGTGGACGCGACCATCGCCGACACGTCGGCGGCGTACCTTGTCGTGTCCCGGGTCAGCCTTGGTGCGCTCTCACCTGCTTTCCAGAATCCGGCACTCACGCTGAAGCTGGAGTTCCCGACCTGGCTGTCGTGCACCTCAGGGTTGTACTGATGCCAGTCGTCAGGCTGGAAAGCGCAGCCGGCGGAGCCGGTTGCCGCCTTCAGGACGACATACGCGATGTTTCCGGCCGCGACATTTGCGTCGTGCCACTTCTGGGAGACGGCGCAAGGATCAGCTTCGGTGTTGTACACGAAAACGACAAAGCGCCCACCGAACTTCAGCCAGGCCGGGTCTGTCGCGTAGTTGGCCTGGAGATACTGAAGGTCGGCGGTGATCTTAGCGGTCGTCGGCGGAGTTGCAAGGCTTTCATTCTCGTAATAGATCGACCATTGGATGTCGCGCATCTGGGCCATTTGCAACAGCAATGGCAGCCGGTAGTCGGTCTTGCTCGAGTTCTGCCCATTGGGTCCCCACCAGGACGAAATGCCCAGTCCGATGCCTCCGTACTGCATGGCGCGAATGTGGTTAGAGAGTGCGACAGGATCGTCGGAGCTGTAGTAGCCGAGCGTCGGCGTGTAAAGCGATGAGGGACTGACCCCGCCGAAGGTTTCCGGGAACCACGGGTAGTAGAAAGCACTGCGGATCGGGAATTGAAGCGCGGCGTGCGAAATCGGCGGCCCGAAGAAATCGCCCATCGGAGTAGCCGCGGCATCGTTGGTGGACGCGCCCACGGTTCCAGTCCCGAGCCCCTGCTCGATCGACTTGAGCAGCGAGTAATGGTTGTATGCCGCCGCGGACGAGAACGACGGCCTGGCGTATGGGGACACGAATACAGTCGCCACCTTGTTCACCGACGTGAAGTCGTCCTCGTCCCACGTAAGGACAAGCAGCGACTTCTGGCGGGTGAACGCAGTGCTGCCGAAGAGCTTTGGCACCTCCGCCTTCAGCCAGCTGTCCCCAGTTCCGATCGAACAGTCATGCGTGTCGTTGCACAAATTCGGCGTGATGAAGGCGAAATTCGGCGCCGCTCCGGCAGCGAGGTCGGTCGACAGCTGGGTGTAGGGGACGATGTGGCTGCGACAGCGCGCAATGTTGGTCTGGACATCGGTGAAGTAGACAAACGGATTGTGGCGGGGGGCATAACCGGAGTTCCCACTCAGCCCCGGGCATCCCGTCGAAGGCACCACCATCGACTCCTGGTATGCCTTCCAGCTCTTACCGACAGCGTCAATGGCGTCGCCTATGTGGGGCGCGTTTATCGGAACCGGGACGCTACAACCGGATCCGGTCGGGTCACAGTCGCCAGTGATGCCCAGGGTCGACCCCGCGGCCATGGCCAGATAGTTGGGCAGGCTCGGATGGGTGATGGCGGTGTAATTCGTGGCCAGTCCGTACTCTTTGGCCAGGCCGTTGGTGTAAGGCGCAGCAGTGCTGCCGATGATCTGTGAGTAGGCGTGGTTCTCCATCACGATCAGGAAAATGTGGTCGAAGGTGGGCATAGCGGCCGCAGATGCCGGGATCGCAGGTTGGCCGGCGATGCTCCCTGCAACCATGAGCACAAGGGCAACAATTGCGAACGCGGCCTTGAATCTGCTTGCGGATTGCTTCGGCTGTTTCGCAAACGCGCGCTGCGCCAGCGCCAGCCCATCTTCGATGACGCTGAGGATCCGGTCAGCGACAACGCCGGCAAAGCTCACCCGTTTTCGGGGCCGATAGACAACAGCACGTTGTCGCATCGCGTAAACGGGCGGCGTCCTCATCGAGCTTCCGACAACATGTGTCGCGCGTCGATTGCGAGAAGCAAAATCACTTTCTAACCCAAGGTGACCACGAGCTGGGGAGGGGTCCCTGTCGTGGCTTCCTTGGATGAATAAAAGGCGCCGTCGCTATTGGTGGAATTGATTCTCAAGCTGTACGTGCCGTCTCCAGTGATGTAGGGCGTCAAATCAACCTCATACGTGGTTCCCGCGACCACGGTTCCTAGGGTTGCGAGGGTCGCGGAGTCAGCGACGGGCGCGGTGCTCCACGTGACAGTTGATTCGGTCCAGCTGTTGTCGGCCACGGCGTGGAATACAGCACCTGTCTTCGAGCCGTTCACGCAGTAGAGGCGGATTTTGGCGCTGATCACGTGCTTGGTGCCGACACCCGAGACCGTGAACTTGATGAGGGAGTCGGTGACGGGACTGAAGTCGGCTCCGATCTGGGAGCTGTTGCCATAGTTGGTGTTCGGATTGGCCTGTTGAATCTGGGCGTCGCCGGAAGGAGTGATGACTATGGTCGGCGACAACGTCACTGAAACCGTTCCCGATGGCGCAGAAACATTGCCGCTTGAATCGACTGCGCTCACGTAGTAGCTGTACGTGGAACCGGCCACCAGACCCTGGTCCATGTACGACGCGCTCGACGTCACTCCAACCTGCGCGCCATCGCGGAACACGCGGTAGGTTGGCGCAACGCCGCTGTCGTCGGTGCTCGCACTCCAGCTAAGGCTCACCGCGGCGTTACCGGTTGGCGTTGCCATCAGGTTGGTCGGAGCGGTCGGAGGAGTGCGATCCACCGGCGTCGTCACTGATGCCGAATTGGAAGGGGCTGAAACGTTGCCGGCCGCGTCCACGGCGGTGACGGTGTATGTGTACGTTGTCCCGCCAACTGCGGTTGGATCCGAGTAAATGGTCGTCGCTGAGCTTCCGATCTGGATGCCGTCGCGAAGGACGCGGTAGCTCGCGACGCCGACGTTATCGGTGCTGGCGGCCCAGCTGAGGTTGACCTTCGCAGGGCTGACTGCAGTGGCAGTGAGGGAGCTGGGTGCAGTCGGTGGCGTCGTATCGACCACTGGGCCATGACATCCGGTGGTGCCGGAATCGGTGAATGTCTTTCCAGCCTCGTGCACGAAGACCCAGTCGTAGCTGGTGGGGTGCAGCGTGAGCTGAAGAATCCCGAAGGTGTCCGAGTTGCGAATCTCGCTGTTCGTTGCGATGGTCGTGAAGGATGTGTGGTTGGCGCCACCGGTGCCGACCACAAACTCGCGCATTCCACGAGCGACGTCGAGGTTGCCATTTGCATCCTGCGGCGCAAAGCGCTCGTATGTGTGGTCATGCGCGGTGAGAATGAGGTCCGCGTTGGCGTTGTACAGGGTCTGCCACATCGACTTGGAGTTGCTGTTGGCGCGGCCTCCAGAGCTGTAAAGGGGGATGTGGAAGTAGGCAAGAGTGCAGAAATTGGTGTGAGCCGCCAGGTCGGCTTGCAGCCACTTTCCTTGCGGGCTCGTCGTGCCGCATCCACCCGCTGAGCCGCAATTGGTGTTCAACGCGATAAGGTGCCAGGTGCCTATGTCGTAGCTGTAGTAACCCTGCGCCGGATTTCCGGCTGCAGCGCCGAAGTAGCTGTAGTAGCCGGCCGCTTTGCCGGCGGCATCGCAATCGGTGCCTCCCGAGGTCAGGTATTCGTGGTTGCCGACTGCTGGATGCGTGATCGATTTGACCTGTCCCCAGGTGGGGTCATACGACTGTTGGAACCCCAGGAAACCCCCGCAGTAGTACTGGTTGTCACCAAGTGGCAGCACGGCTGCGTAGCCACCGGCTGCAAGGAGGTTCGCCGTGTACTTCATCCGGCACGAGCCGGACGAACCGTTGAGGTTGTTGAAATTCGAATTGGTGGGATCGCAAGCTATGTCGCCGGCGGTGGCGATCACGGGATCCGAGTCTGCCGCAACGTGAAGCGGTGAATCGAATCCCAGCGTCAAAACAAGGAGTGCGCTGCCCACTCCCAACAGGAGTGATAAGCGAAACCCTTTGAGCTGCGTCACACGCCGGCCTCGGCGCGATCGCTCATATCGCTTCTCTTCCTCTCCGAGTTGCTTCTGGTCTTGTCGGATGTGCCTTTTTTAAGGGACCGGCGTCATTGAGAAGTCACGGCCGACTGCACAGCACGCTGCCGCGACAACTGTTTTCAACGCGTCGTGCGCGCCGAGGATAGCCTATGTACCGCGCACCGCACAAGCACTGCAGCACATTGAGCCGGCATCGTGAACTACTCCGCGCGCACATCATGGCCTGGTGTCGGCGATGACGTCATCGAATGCGATGTCGTAGGTGCGACCCGCGGCGGTGTCACCGATCAACACCTTGCCTATCGCTGCACTCCCCAGGTTGGTGGTGACATTGAGCTGGTTCACGAGGCCGCCATCCAGCCAGACCTGGACCTGGCTCGAAGCTCCGTTCACACTTACGTGGACCTTCAACTGGTGCCATCCATTGCCGAAGTTGGCTGGACTCGAGAACGTGGTGCTGAGCACGTCATTGGTGAAGCTAAGCTTGCCCTTGTCGGTGACGTAGAAGGTCACGACCGGAACGCCACCCGCGGTCTGCACCTCAAGTAACCCTGCAGCCGTCTTGTTGCTGAGGATCCTGATGTAGCTGCTCCAGTAGATCGAGGTCTGGCTGCTCGAAAGCTGCGCCACTGCGTAGGCCGGCGACCCTGTGCTGGTTCCCCGTGCCGCGTAAGTGCCGGCGTGAATCTGCTGGCCCTGGACGTTCATCTGCTGCTGCGCCGCCCACAGCGACAGGTTGCCGGTCTCAAAGTTGTCAGCGAACAGCGGGGTCGTCACGTTGGCGGCTGCGCTGGCCGCTGACGTGTTCGCTGCCGCATCGCTCGCTGCCAGCGTGTAGCTGTAGGCGGTGCCGCCTGTGGCGGTGTTGTCCGTATAGCTGGTCACCACACCGGTCGTGGCGATCACGTTTCCATCGCGTTTGACTGTGTAAGCGGTGACTCCGACATCGTCGGTTGACGAACTCCACGACACGAGCACAGACGACGAATTCTTGATCGTCGCGGTTACTCCGGCCGGAACCGTCGGGGCCGTGGTGTCAGCAGGTGTGGTCGCCGAGGCGTCTGGGCTGGGAGGCGAAACGTTGCCGGCGGCATCGGCTGCCTTGACCGTGTAGGTGTAAGTGGTAGTCGGCACTGCGGAGGTGTCGTTGTATCTCGTTGTGGGAGCAGTCACCGTTCCGATCTGGCTTGCGCCGCGGTACACCAGATACCGTGCAACCCCGACATCGTCTGTCGATGCGCTCCAGGTGAGGTCGATCTCAGTCGCCGCGGACGGGGTGGCCGCGAGGCCGCTGGGCGCGGTCGGCGGCGTCATATCGGTGATGCTGACTGACCGCGGGTTGCTGGCCGCCGACATGTTGCCCGCCGCATCGGTCGCCTTGACGGTGTACGTGAACGTGCCGGCGCCAGGAAGCGGGCTGTCGGTGTAGGTGGTGGGCGACGGACCAACCGACGCGATCTGGACAGCGTTGCGGAAGACCACGTAGCCGGTTACGCCCACATTGTCGTTGGAGGCCGTCCAGGCGAGGCTGGCTCCCGGTCCTACAACTAGAGCGGCCGTCAGACCGGTCGGCGCGCTCGGCGGGACAGAGTCGAGTGTCGTGGCTGAGACCGGCACGCTCGCCACCGATTGATTGCCGGCAGCATCGGAAGCTCTGATGGTATACACGTACGTGGTCGCTGAAACCAGGCCAAAGTCCGTGTAGCTCGCGATGCCGCCACCCAGGAAGATCACCTTCTTTCCATCTCGGAACACCGTGTAGCGGGTGATCCCGACGTTGTCGGTCGCGCCGGACCAGGTTAATCCGACCTGCGTGCCTGAGATGGGCGTCGCGATCACGGTGGGAGCCGTGGGTGGCGTGGTGTCGGAAGGCGTGGTCGCCAAAGCGCCGGCACTCGCGGGCGAGATGTTGCCCGCAGCGTCGGTGGCCTGGATCGTGTAGGTGTAGGAGGTCAGCGGGAGGACGGTCAGGTCGATGTACGCAGTGGCGGGAGCGGCAACCGTGCCGATCTGCACTCCACCGCGGAAGACTGTGTAGCCGGCCACGCCAGAGTTGTCGGTGGACGCCGTCCAGCTGACGTCGATCTCGGTCGCGCTGACCGCGGTGGCGGCAGGAGCGGTCGGGGCAGTCGGCGGGGTCACATCCTTGCAGGTGATCGTCAAGAGGTTGCTGGATTCCGAGATGTTGCCTGCCGCATCCAGTGCGTAGACGGCGTAGGTGTGGGTGCTTGACTGGACCAGCCCCGTGTCCTGATAGGAAGTGACCACCCCAAGCGTGGCGATCAATGAGCCGTCGCGCAGCAGCTGGTAGCCAGTGACTTTGACGTCGTCTGTCGCGCCACTCCAGGTAAGGTCGATCTCCGTGTCGGAGGAGGCGGTGCCCCCCAATGTCGCGGGTGTCGGCGGAACTGTGTCGATGACGGTTACGTTCACGGGCGCGCTCGCCTGCGAGATATTTCCTCCGTTGTCGAACGCCCGGACCGTGTACGTGTACGTGGCGCCAAGACTCACCGATAGGTCGTCGTACGAAGTGACCGGTCCAACGTCGCCAACCAGGGCGCCGTTGCGCCGAATCTCGTAACCTGCAACGCCCTGAGTGTCGGTGGAGGCCGTCCAGGTGAGGCTGACTCTGGTCGCCGTGACTGAGCTCACTGCCAGGTCAGTGGGGATGCTCGGGGGGATGGAGTCGCCAATGAAGTCTGTGTCGACCAGCACGTCGTCAAACGCCACGTCGAAAGTGCGGCCAGTTGATGTGTCGCCGAGCTCCACTCTGCCGATCGGCGAGGTTCCAAGCGAATCCTGGCGGGTGAGCCCGCTCACAGGGACACCATCCAGCCAAACTTCGACCTCGCTTGCTGTGTCGTTGACGAAGACATGGAACTGCAGCTCATGCCAGCCTGAGGAGACTCCGACAGTGCTCGTGTAGCTCAGCCCGGTCACGTCGTTGCGATACCCGAGCTTGCCCGTCGACGTCACCAGCATCGTCGTGACGGCGCCGCCGGTGCTGGTTCGAACACGGGCCAGGTTCACCGAGTTCGCCCCCTGGCTCACAACATCGAAGCGAAGGCGGTAGTAGAGGTCGGACTGGCCGCTTACAAGCTGTCGATAGGCAGAAGCACCCGTGCCGCTGCTGATCGCTCGAGCTGCTGACGTGCCGTTTGCCACCACCTCCTGTTGCACAGTCAAGCCGGAGACGCCGGGCCAACGCGACAGGTCGCCACTCTCGAAGTCGTCTGTGAAGACCGCCGGCGTCACCAGGGTGACAAGGCTGGACTCCGCTGAGGCATTGCCTGCAGCGTCCCTGGCGCGCACCTGGTAGTAGTACGAGGTGTGGGGCGAGACGGTCGTATCTGCGAAGGCGGGCGCGGCGCCGATGGCGGCGAGCAGCGCACCGTCGCGGAAAACGTCATAGCCGGTGACTCCGACATCGTCGGTTGAGGCCGTCCAGGACAGGTCGACTTCGATGCCCGAAGGGGCACTTGCGTGCAGCGAGAGTGGGGTTGTCGGCGCGGCCGTGTCCGGGATGAAGGCAGGGTCCATCTCCACGTCGTCAAGCGCGATGTCGTAGGTCTTGCTGCTGGCCGAGTTATCACCCAGGCCGATGCGCGCGATGGGAACGGTGCCGAGCGAATCCGCGCGGCTTAGGTCGGCGACCGGGATTCCGTCGAGCCAAACCTCGACCAGGCTGGAGGTGTCATTGACGGTTACGTGCACCTGCGCCGTGTGCCACGTGTTCAGGCTGACGCTGGCAGTGGCGCTGGTCGTGGCGACCCCGGGGGTGACGGCGTCGTTGCGATAGCCCAGCTTGTCCGTGGTAGAGACAAAGACAGTCAGGATCGATGTAGTCGTGGAACGGAGTCGAAGCAAGGTGACCGAGTTGGGCCCCTGGCTCAGGATCTTGAATCGCGTCTCGTAATAAAGGTCCGTAACCGGGCTCGAGAGGACGTGGTCGGCATAGGCCGCCCCCACACCCGTGCTTGTCATCTCGGCTGCCCAGGATCCGGTGAGCACATCCTGCTGCTGGAGCGTGAGCCCATTGTTGATCCACTGGCCGAGACCGTTCTCGAAGCCGTCGCTGAAGAGGACCGCGAGCTCCGGCGTGGTTGCGCTGGCGGATGTGCTAAGGGCGGAGGTGTTGCCCGCGTTGTCCCTCGCACGGACCTGATACGTGTAGGTGGTCGAGGGTGAAACTGCCAGGTCCTGGTAGGTCGTCTGCGGACCGGCGGTGGTCAACAGGACTCCGTTTCGGTAGATGTCGTATCCGGTTACGCCGACGTTGTCGGTCGACTCGGTCCAGTTAAGGTCGATCTCGCCGCGCCATGGGGTGCTGGTGGTCAAGCCTGTCGGAACCGTCGGGGCTGTGACGTCCGCGGCGGTTCCGCGGCACGGGAACGAGCCGTAATCGAGAACATCGCCGTTGGTGGTGACGTACTGGTAGGCGGCGCCCGACTGGTTGAGCTCGAGGCGGAAGGCCCCGAACTGAGTGAATCCCGCAAGCATGCGGCTGTCAGTGCCTGGCAGCGTGCCAAGTGCGTGGCCGCCTGTACCGTCGATGAACTCTGGCATCCCGTGTGGGTCCGGGTTCCCGGATGCGTCCATCGGCGTCCAGCGCTGGTACGTGTGGTCGTGGCCGTTGACGACGGCGTCGACACCCTTCTGCTCGAGGAGCGACCATATCGCCGCCATGCCTACGGAGGGGGGCTCGTTGCCGATGTTGTACAGCGGATGATGAAAGTAGGCGATCGTGCACTGCAGATGGTTGGCTTGCAGGTCGCTCTGCAGCCACTTGTACTGCGCGCTGGTCGGGTCCTGACCGTTGAAGCCGGGGTTGTTGTTCGAGTCCAGGCTGATGAAGTGCCACCCGCCTGCGTTGTAGCTGTAGTAATGCGGGACGTTGTCCCAGTTGTCGAAGTACCCCGGCGCGAGACCGGCGGTGTACTCGTGGTTGCCGATCGTCGGATCAGTGATCGCCCTGAAGCGGCTGAAGTCGTTGGTGGTTCCGTACCAGTTGTAGAACTCGGCCATCGAGCCTTTCTCGTACACGTCGCCCAGATAAAGGAAAAGGTTCGGGTTCCAGGAGCTGACAAGGTTGGTGACGTTGTCCGCGGACGGATCGCCTCCTGCCCCGTCGCCGACCGCCCCTACCACGAACGCCTTGCCGGGAGCCGGGGTCGTACCGACGGAGGGCGTGAACGTGTTGGTGTTGACGGGCGGCTGTGTGACTCCGTTGTTGAACGTGAGGCTGACAGCAGCTCGGTCGGTCGTGAAGTTGTCCCGGAGAAGCGACTCGGCCTCGATCAGGTGAACTCCGTCAACCAGCTTGGCGGTGGGCAGGACGAACGTGTATGGCGTTGTGTAGTCGGTCAACAGGTAGGCGCCGTCTATGTAGAAGACGACGCGCCGTACGCCAGGGCCGGTACCTGTGAAAGAGACGGTGGCCGCAATCGTTGCGTTGCCAATGATGGCCGAGCCGTCGGCCGGATCGGTTATGCAGACGGTCGCGGTGTAAGCGCCGGTCGTAGGTCCGCTGGCCTGACAGGCGCCACCCGACGCGACTGCCGGGGTCCCATCGGAACCCGTCGCCAAGACTGAAATGGCAAGACCAAAGGCCGCACCCAGCGTGATCGCTCCCCGGAGCGCAGCCTTCTTCAGTCGGTCGATCGTCATCCAGCGCCCAAGGCCTTTCCCTCTTCCTTCTTATATGTGTGCGATTCCGGCGTGGCAGGACCGGGCGCTATGCGGCGCCGTAATTGGACCAGTGGGTGGGCGCCGTAAGCAATGGGTTGTAATGGCCATGCGCCTAGGCGTTTGTCCCGGTTTGTGTGACCCGGATCTGGGGGAACTACAAGCAGGCCAGGACGCCGGAATATCAGGCATCCCGTCCCGCCGGCTGCCCGCCGTTTGCCTACACCGTGAGCATCCCTTCCTGGTATCTCGGTGCGGAGCCGTCCCGCCAGATGGCTACGGCGTCGGGACGATGCCTGGAATCACATATGCCTGGATCATCGCCACGATGCCAACGAGGCTTGTAAGGATCAGGCTGTAACCGATCACCCGCCGAAAGATCGCGCCCTCGGCGCCTACCTTGTTGACGCCGGCGGCTCCCACCGACAGGTTCTGCGGGCTGATCATCTTGCCCATCACGCCACCTGACGAGTTGGTGCCTGCGGTGAGGATCGGACTCACGTTGCCAAGCTGCTGAGCGGTCTGTGCCTGAAGCGGCCCAAACAGCGTGTTAGAGGAGGTGTCGCTGCCGGTGAGGAAGACCCCAAGCCAGCCAAGGAAAGCTGCCACGAACGGAAAGATGAATCCCGTCTTGGAGAGCGTGATAGCCATGCTCGAGGTCATCCCCGAGTAGTTCATGAGCTGGGCGATCGCCAAGATGAAAGCGATAGTCACGATCGGCAACGCGAGCTGGCGAACGGTTCGTCCATAGACGGTGAAGAAGTTGACCGGAGCGCCTCTGATTCTCATCCAAGCAAATGCGAGCAGCCCCGCGTAGAGGACGAGAGAGCCGGCCGCTGCCAAGAAATTCCAATCGAAGGTCAGCGGGTATTCGGCGGCAGGCGAGGCGATCGGAGGTTCGCGGAAAATCAATGAGACAGGCTTGCCGCCCTTGATCTCATAAGTAAGGGGCCAGTAGAAGTTCCAGTCGGGGAACTTGAAGGCCTGGCGGTCCTTGGCCGGGTCGGGCCCGAACCAGGGCTGCGGACAGAGCTTGAAGCCTGGGGTTCCGCACTTCAGGTCGGCCGTGACGTTGGCGGGCGTGGCCAACGCCGTTTTGGGATCTCCGACCGGGTGCCCTGAGAAGAAGGGCAGGTTTCCCATCTGGCCGACGAGGATGACGACGGTCAAGAGGATGTACATCGAAAAGGCCCGCAGGACTCGTCCGGGTGAATCGGCTCGAACGTCGGCGGTAGCGGGCGGCCCGGAACCACCCATCACGCGCCGCGGAGCGGCAGGACTACCTTCGGTCGCGAAACGGTACACGTTGGCGGGTCGCCAGAATCGAAGCAACAGGGCCAGGCAGCCCATTGAGACAAGCGCCGCGATGATGTCGGTCAGCTCTGGGCCGACGAAGTTCGAAACGAGAAATTGCATCACGGCGAACGAGATGCCCGTGACCAGGACAGCCGGCAGAATCTCGCGCATCTTCCGCCAGCCGGCGAGAACAACTATGAGATATCCCGGGATGAGGATCGAGAACAGCGGCAGCTGGCGGCCGACCATTGCCGAGAGCGCCAGTGTTGTCGACGTCACGTCCTTGTGGAGGATCGGAGCGACGAGGGCACCCAGTGTGACGACCGGAATGCCGATTGAGCCAAATGCCACAGGAGCGGTGTTCGCCAACAGTGCGAGGACGGCGGCTGTCACCGGCTCGAAGCCAAGACTGGCCAGAATCGAAGCCGTTATCGCCACCGGGGCGCCGAATCCTGCAATCCCCTCCAGCAGCGCGCCGAAGCTGAAGGCGATCAACAGGGCCTGCAGCCGGCGGTCCTCCGTCAGCCGGGTCAGGGCGCGCTTGATCACGTCGAAATCGCCGCTGGCGACAGTCAGGTTGTGGAAGAAGACTGCGTTGAGGACGATCCAGCTGATGGGCCAAAGACCGAATGCCATGCCCTCTGTGGCCGTCCCGACAGTGACGTCAAGCGGCATGCCCCACACCAGCCAACCGAGGACAAAGGCCGTGAGCATCGCGGAAATCGCGCAGATCCAGGCCGGCAGGCGAAGGACCGCGAGCATGATGAACAGGACATAGAGAGGTAGGCCGGCGACCAACGCCGATAACAGCACGTTGCCGAGCACCGGCTCGTAGGACTGATGAAAAGTAAGCAGTATTCCCATCGTCTCCCCCCAACAACCGACACGCCGACCTACAAGATTCAACTCCACCCTGGGAGCTTTTGCAAGCGTCGTTGGCCAGGGGTCGTAGCCGTCGCCATGGCGCAGCCCCCACCATGACGCCGTCCGCAGACGATTCGCTCTAGGTCGGCCGGCGGGCCCACGCCCTGTAGGAATCGGGAACAAAGAGGAGCCCGATTACGAGGCCGGGGCCCAAGATCAGAAGCGCGACATCTCCGAGGGTGAGCTTCCAATCGAACAGACCAGGATGGGTGTAGATATAGAGAAGCTCGGTCCCGAGCATCAGGACCAGAGGCAAGGCGACACACAAGCTGGTTAGGACCGCGAAGACCACGCCCACCGGTGAAGCGCGCCAGACAAGCACAGCGGCTGTAAGCAGCCAGGGGCACATCGTGGCCCCGATCACGATCGCCGCATAGAAGATCCCGATGGCACCCGGGTTCGGGGAGATGGTGGGCGCGCGTTGGATGGCGATGAACGCGCTTACCGCGATGTACCCCCATGCGGCGCTGTAAATCAGGAGCAGCACGGCGCAGGCTCGCAGCGCCCATGAGCGCGACTTCACTGCCGCAGGATAATCGCCAGAATTTCCCAGCATGGACTTCATCTGCTGATGGCTCGGGAAATCCCTGAACTTACCGTGAGCAATGCCGCCGCGTGGCGGGCGTGGCTGCGTAAGAATCACTCGGACCAGGTCGGCGTGTGGTTGGTCCTCGCCAAGAAAGGCACCACGAAGCCGACCACCCTCACCCACGAGCTGGCGCTCGAAGAAGCGCTTTGCCACGGTTGGATCGACGGCCAGGCCCGACGGCGGGACCAGGAAACCACTTTCCAAAAGTTCACTCCACGCCGGCGACGCAGCGTCTGGTCGAAACGAAATACCGGCATTGCCGAGCGCCTCGTGGCCGAGGGGAGGATGCACGCGGCGGGACTCGCCGAGATGGAGCGCGCAAAGGCGGATGGGCGCTGGGCGGCCGCGTATGCCGGGCCAGCCACCATCGAGGTCCCGCCCGAGCTTCGAGCCGCGCTGGCCGCTGAACCTAAAGCACAGGCGATGTTCGCTACCCTCAACAGCCAGAATCGCTACGCGATCCTGCATCGGCTCGCGACCGCCAAGCTGGCGGAAACACGCGCCCGACGGATCGAACGATTTGTCTCCATGCTCGCGCGCGGCGAGACCATCTACCCACAGAAACCCGCCCGCCGTTAACTCGGAAACTGCCCCTGATCTGGTCGACGCCAAACGTGCCTGTTAATCCAGAATGAGAGGGCGTGGAAGAAAGAAGCGAAGAGCAGGTGATCAGCCGCCTGTTCGACCTGGAGAACAGTGGCCAGTCGGCGCAGCGGGCCGAGCTCACCGGCGAACGATTCATATCGCTCATCCAGGATCCCGATAACGGGCGGTCCTATGTCTTTCAACACGGCCTTGACGAAACCGAAGGGGCCGAGGTGCCCCCTGGAACGGAGTTCTGGGATTACCCGACGTGGGACGAGGCGGAGCGAGCCTACGCCCAGCTGCTCGGGGAGGATCGGCAAGCGGGAGAGCTGGTCGAGGTTGACTCGGATGAAGGCCTAGGCGACTCTGAAGCGAGTGGAGCCGAGGTCCGCGATCGCTATTCGGCCAGCGACGAGGACGAGCTCATCGGAGGCGAGAAAGACCTGGTAGGCGAACAGACTGACGAGGTCTCCTAGAAGAAGCGCAACGCTGAATCGCTGGAATAGGGCCTGCCAGGGCTTGTGTTCGAGGTTTTCGTGAGACGCATCCATTACGCGTGGGTGGTGGCTGCGGTCACATGGTTGACGCTGCTGGCCGCCGCCGGATTCAGGTCAACGCCCGGCACCCTGATCGTCCCTCTCGAGCACGAATTCGGCTGGTCGCGGGCGACCATCTCCCTGGCGGTCTCGATCAACCTCCTGCTCTTTGGCCTCTTCGCCCCTTTCGCCGGGGGGCTGATGGAGCGTTTCGGAGTGCGCCGCGTAGTGCTGGGTGCGCTGCTGACAGTGTCTGCGGGATCCGGTCTCACAGTGTTTATGCACGAGCCCTGGCAGCTCGACGTGCTTTGGGGCCTGGTGGTGGGAGTCGGAACGGGCTCGATGGCCAGCGTCCTGGCCGCCATCGTCGCCAACCGCTGGTTCGTGCAGCGGCGCGGCCTGGTCCTGGGTGCGATGACGGCTGCCGGCGCCACCGGCCAGCTCATCTTTCTGCCTGCGCTGGCCTGGCTCGCGGTGAACGTCGGCTGGCGGGCCTCAGCTCTGGTGGTCGCGGGGGCCTCCCTGCTCGGCGTGCCGCTCGTGGCGCTCTTCATGCGCGAACGGCCCGCGGATGTCGGCCTGCGCGCGTACGGCGCTACCCAGGCCGACGAGCCGGCACCGCCGCTGCAGAACCCTGTGCGAGCCACCCTCAGCGGCCTTGCGATGGGAGTACGCAATCGCACCTTCTGGCTGCTGGCCGTCAGCTTCTTCATCTGCGGAGCCAGCACCAACGGCCTGATCGGGACCCACATGATCCCTGCGTCAATGGACCATGGGTTGCCTGAGGTAACAGCGGCCAGCCTTCTCGCGGTGATCGGGATCTTCGACGTCGCGGGGACCATGATCTCGGGATGGCTGACCGACCGCATGGATTCGCGCTGGCTGCTCTTCTGGTACTACGGTCTGCGCGGTCTGTCGCTGCTCTTCCTGCCATATGCCTTCGGGCTGCAGTACTTCGGCTTGATCCTCTTCATCGTCTTCTACGGCCTCGACTGGGTGGCGACCGTGCCGCCGACGGTCGCGCTCACCGCGGACACATTCGGAAAGCGGAACCTGGGCGTCGTCTACGGCTGGATCTTCGCTTCCCATCAGCTCGGCGCGGCTTCGGCCGCCTTCGCGGCGGGCGCTGTGCGGGCATATTTCGGGGACTACCAGCTCGCCTTCATGACCTCGGGCCTGCTTTGCCTGCTCGCCGCCGGGCTCGTCATCCGGATCGGCCGCGAGCCGCACAAGGAGGTGGAGGCGGCGCCGCTGCCCGCGCCCTCTTACTGAGGCGCACCGTCCTCGCCGGGAGCGCCGGGATCGTCCTGGCGCTGCTGCCGGTCGCAGTGTCAGCCCATGCGCAGCTGATCGGTTCAAACCCGACGGCCGGCGCCATTCTCGACAAGCTTCCCGCCACCATTGACCTCTTCTTCTCTGAACCGATCACTCGCGCCGGACGCGGGATCAGCGTCTACGCGCCGGACGGGCGGCTGGCTTCGAATGGGTCTGCGATGGCTGACGGCAGCCGCCTCTCAGTGCAGCTGAGCGGCGGTACCGATGGCTCCTACGAGGTCATCTGGACTGTGATCGCCGCCGACACCCACCCTTCGCGCGGCGCGTTCATCTTCAGCGTCGGCCACACGAGCGCAGTCAATGCGCCAGGTCTTGGCGGAGCAGACGTCGGGCTGGTCTCCCCCGTCGGTCTCGTCCTGCAGGCGCTCGGCCGCTGGCTGCATTTCGCGGGCTTCGCTCTCGGCGTCGGAGCAGCGACGTACGGCCTTTTCGTCGCCAAGGACCCGCGCCCGATGCGGCTCGCAGGCGCCGGCGTAGTATTGCTTCTGGTCGCGGAACCGTTGGCGCTCCTCGCACAGACCGCGAGCCTCGACCCCTCGCAGGTTGTCGACGGAGACTCCCTGACGAGCGCCCTCGCGTCACCCTTCGGACGGGTCTTCGGGCTGCGCGTTGCGGCTGCGCTCGTGCTTTGGGCAGTGCTCGGTGCGCTCCGCCAGGCATCCTGGGTGCGCTGGGCAATTCCTTCGCTGGGGGTTGCACTGGCTCTTGTCGACGCCACCGCCGCGCACACCACCCCCGCCCTGCCGCAACCTCTGGGATTGGCGCTGAACGCTGTTCACATATTCGCGATGGGCATCTGGGTGGGGGGCCTGGCCGCGTTTGCGGTCGCACCCGCTGGCGGGTTCGGACGGATTGCCGCATGGACCGCGGTCCTTCTCATCCTCAGCGGCGCAGCCCTTGCGCTCCTCCATTTCGGACAGTTGCGCGAGCTGATGGGCACGCCATACGGCATCACCTTGCTGATCAAGGTGCCGCTGGTGGCTGTGGCGCTTTACCTCGCGCGGCTAGGCCGGCATCGCTGGGAGCTGGCTGCTCTGATGCTGGTGCTCGCCGCCGCCGCTGTCGTCGTCTCCCTTCCCCCACCCCGGTAGGCTGAATGGGATGAGCCTTGCCCAGAGCGCGGATCTTGTCGTCTTCTCTGACTACGTTTGACCCTGGTGCTACATCGACTCGGTTCGAGTCGAACGCCTGGCAAAGGAAGGGCTTGTTCAACTCACCTGGCTGCCTTTTGAGCTCCATCCTGAGGCGCCGGTCGAGGGAATCCCATTCGACACCTATTTCGGGAAAGCGCGCTCAGAACAGATTCGTGGCCGGCTTGAGGCAGTCGCAGCCGAGGTAGGACTTGTGATGCGACAGCGCGACGTGATCATCAACTCGCGTCGCGCGCTTGGCGCCGCCGAGTTTGCACGCGAACAGGGCAAGTTCGAGGAGATGCATCACGCACTGTTCAAAGCCCATTGGGAGCTGACAGGCCGGCTCGAGAATGTCGACGACCTCGTTCGCATAGGCGATGAGGTCGGGCTTGATCCAGTCGATCTCAGGCTCGCGATCGAAGAGGGCCGTTACGAGCCGGTCATCGACGACAACCGGCGGCAGGCAGAGTCGGTCGGGATCAACGCGATACCTGCCCACATCTTCGGCCGCCGCTACCTGGTGGTTGGCGCGCACCCTTACGAATCCTTCACTCAGGTGCTCGACCGGCTGCGTCAAGAATCTGACGAGGACCCTGCGTAGTGGCGACGACCCTGCAGGGTGCTTTGGTGTCGCTGAGGCCGGCCACCGCCGATGAAGTTCCCGCGCTGGCGGTCATACGGGCGAAGCCCGAGGTCTACCGGTGGTGGCGAGGCGAAGGTGACATGCGCTCCGAGGTGGCTGCGGACCTCGCCGATCCATCTATTCACACTTTCGTCATCGAAAGCGAAGGCCAGGTGGTCGGCGCGATCCAGTGGAGCGCCGAAACCGAGCCCGATTACCGGCACGCAAGCATCGATATCTACGTCGATCCGGCAGTGCATCGCCGCGGGCTGGGCACCGATGCCGTGCGCACTCTCGCCCGACACCTGATCGACGATGAGGGCTTCCACCGGTTGGTGATCGACCCCGCGGCCGACAACGCCGCGGCCATCGGTTGCTACACCAAGGTCGGCTTTCGTCCGGTAGGAATCATGCGGCAGTACGAACGAGGCTCTGACGGCTCGTGGCATGACGGCTTGCTGATGGACCTCATCGCCGAGGAGCTAATCAGCTAAGAAGGAGGCGCCGTTGAGCGGCGCCTCCGTACTGGTCCCCTCGCAACTCACCCCAGCGCGGGTCGGGTGACCGCCTGCTGCGGAATCTCCTGTTCCTCGTACTCGCGCGCGTGGTCAAAACCGGAACGGTCCTTCAGCAGCACCACTGCCACGAAGCCGAGCACACAGCAGACAAGGATGTAGGCGCTGATGACATACGGATTCTTCGTTTGCGCGAACAGATACGTGGCGATCAGCGGCGCAGGGCCACCCGCGATGACCGATGCGAGCTGGTAGCCAAGCGAAGCACCGCTGTACCGCAGCCGGCCAGTGAAGCTTTCGGCGATCAGTGCGGCCTGAGGGCCGTACTGAAGGTCGTGCGGAATCAGCGACAACATGATCGTAATGAAGACCAACAGCGGTATCGCCGTGCTGTACAGGCCGAAGTAAACAAAGCCCCACACCGCCATCACGCCGATGCCGATCATGTACATCGTCTGGCGTCCGATGCGGTCGGAAAGATGTCCAGCCAGTGGAATCGTGACGAACGAGATGAGAGCGGCAACGCTGACCGCGTTGACCAGGAAGCCACGCTGGAATTTAAGCGCGGTCGTACCGTATGTGTAGACGAATACCGTGAACAGGTAGAACGGTGCCTGCTCCGGCAGACGCAGCAAGGCGCTGAGGATGATCTCCCGCCAGTTGCGCTTGACCACCTCGGTCATCGGGCGCGCCTCGACGCGCTTCTGCTCCACGATCGTGCGAAAGATCGGAGTTTCCATGATGCCCAGCCGGATATAGAGGCCGACCCCGACCAGGATGATGCTGAGCAGGAACGGGATCCTCCAGCCCCAGACCAAAAAGTCGGCCCCAGTCGCCGCGCTGGTCAGTGACACCACGAGCGTCGACGTCAGCAAGCCGGCCGGGACTCCAAATTGAGGCCAGCTGGCGAAAAAGCCCTTTCGCTTGGCGCTGCCCCACTCCATCGACATCAGGACCGAGCCGCCCCACTCCCCACCGACGCCGAGTCCTTGGGCCGTACGCAGGACCACGAGTATCACCGCCGCCGAGATGCCGATCTGCGATGTGGTCGGCATGAGGCCGATGAGGAACGTCGCAATTCCCATGAGCAGCAACGTCACGATCAGGACAGCCTTGCGGCCAATGCGATCGCCGTAAGTGCCGAAGATCCAGGCGCCGACCGGGCGCGCGGCGAAGCCGATGAAGAAGATGCCGAACGAATCAAGAGTTCCGGTTAATGGATCCGCCTTCGGAAAGAAGAGCTTCGGAAAGACGAGGGCCGCCATCGTCCCGTAGAGGAAGTAGTCGTACCACTCGATCGCGGTACCAACGGTGCTGGCTACTACAGCTCGCACCATCTGTTTGCGATGCTCCTCCGGTGGCATCGCCGGACCGCGTTGAACTTCTTGGCCGCCTACCAAGTCAGACATTGTTCAACCCCCCCGTGTGAACCCGCTGCCCCGTTCCTCCATGTTTATCACCTTTTCGACCTTGAGGATCTAGGAAGATGGTCTCGCCGAATATGAAAGCAATGGTCGCGGACCGTCTCGGCGGGCCCGAAGTCCTGGAGTTAACGGAAGTCGACGATCCCCGGCCGGCCTCCGGCGAGGTCGTAATCAGGATCGTTCGGGCAGGGATCAACTTCGCTGACGTGCTCTCGCTTAGCGGCCGTTACGCCGCGGCGCCTCCCCCGCCGTTCACGCCCGGACTGGAGGTGTCTGGGATCGAAGTGGGCAGCAGCCGGCCGGTCGTCGCCCTCGTCAAAAGTGGCGGCTTCGCCGAGATGGTGGTGGCCGACAAACGCTTCGTTTTCGACGCTTCACGGCTGGACCTGGAGCTTGCGGGCGGCTGGCCGCTGGTCACGATCACTGCCTATTGCGGGTTAAGCGAGATGGCGAGGCTGCGCGCCGGCGAGACGGTGCTTGTCACGGCGGCTGCCGGCGGACTCGGATCGACGTGCGTGCAGGTCGCCAAGGCGCTGGGTGCCGGTCGCGTCGTCGCCGTTGCCTCGACCCCCGAGAAGCGAGATTTCGCCTTGAGGCAGGGCGCCGATGAGGCAATCGGCTACGAGGATCCGATTCCGCCGGTCGACGTTGTCATGGACGGGGTGGGCGGAGCTGTATTCGAGCGCGCCCTGTCCGCTGTGCGGCCATTGGGTCGGATGGTGCTTTTCGGGGCTTCCTCTGGCCAGGTCCCTGAGATTCCGTCCTTTGATGCCCTGAGACGGCGCAATGTTGGAATCCTGCCCTTCTCGCTCGGGATGCTCCGTGCGGCCGATGCAGAGCGCGCAATAGAGGTGGGGAGGGCGGGCGTCGACATGTTGCAGTCGGGGCGCGCCGCGCCGCCCATCGGGAGGACGTTCGCGCTTGCGGAGGCGGCCCAGGCGCTCGAAATGTTGAGTTCGCGACAGACGATGGGCAAGCTGCTATTGGCGCCCTAAATGCAGGATCAGACGAAAGAGTTCCTCGAACTCACTACTTTCGCCTGACAGGACGCTTTAAGCCGACTTCTGGTCCGTCTTTGCGATTGCCTCCATCGAGTCCTTCATGTTGGCAATCGTCTCCTTCATCTGCATACCCTGACCCTCTGCCGCCTTTGCGAGATCTTCCATCGTTATGTCGGACGGCTTGTGCCGCTCGTCATATTCACCACAACCACAGTTCAGACACATGACTGTCACCTCCCGAATTAGTCCTACTTATAAAGCGCTTTGGGACTCAGTATCACTCGAACTGCTTCAGGTGACAGGTCAGCGCCAAACGCTGCCAAAGCAAACTGATGTTCAGACCCTCGGTGCCGGTTGCTCGCCTCGGAAGATTGCGGCGTGCCGCTTAGCGAACTCGTCGAAGCTCGTCGCGCGACGACCAAGGATCTCTTCGGTAGTCGGCCAAACCTGGGACTCCTTACCTTTGCGTCGCTCCGCAAAGAGCTCAGCCAGAGCGTCTGCGGTGTACTCAGGTACACCCCTGGCAAGTTGGGCTCTCCTTGCTTCCTCGGGAGGTACGTTGACGTAACGGATGGGTCTTCCCGTGGCAGCTGAGAGCTTCTCAGCAACCTCGGCCATGGTGAGTGCCTCGGGGCCCGTGAGCGGGTAGATCTTTCCCTCGTGCCCTGGTTCGGTGAGGGCTTTGGCGGCGACCTCCGCGATGTCGTTGATGTCGATCGACGCGATCCTGGCATCCTCCATCGGCAAAAGGACTGTCCCTTGAGCGACGATCGCCGGCACCTGGCGGAAGTAGGCGTGCATGAACTCACCGGCGCGCAGGTGCGTGTACGCGATCCCCGACCGCTCAAGCTTCTGCTCAATTTCGCCGTGCATGCGCGCGAATCGAAACGGCGAGTCGGTGTCCGGCATGATGCCGGAGAGTTTGACTATGTGCTGAACGCCGGCGCTCCGGGCTGCGTCGATGAAGTTCGATTGAATTTCGAGCATCCCTGCGTCCGACGATGAGATGAGCATCGCCCGGTCCACTCCCTTGAGCGGCTCGGTTAGCGTTTCGGGATGGGCCATGTCCCCTTCCACCAGCTCGACGTTCGGCAACCCGGCAAGGGTTGCGCCTCGAGTCGGATTGCGGACCAGACCTCGGACGGGAATACCCCTTGACGAGAGAAGGCGAATCAGGTGGCTGCCGTTCAGTCCTGTGGCGCCTGTCACTAAGATCATCGGCTTCCCCTAAGTAAGCAAAGCCAGGTCTGACCAGCGGTAAACCATGTGCGACACTCCCGCGGCCCACGATACTGGCTCGACTCCGACGAAGGTGCCTCCCAGTCGTTCGTAGAAGCGCGCAGCGGCTGTGTTCCCGACTATCACGCCCAGCCTCATGGTGTCGTGGCCGCGAGTCCTGAGCTCTGAAGCAGTCGCCCGCATCAGGACCGTGCCTGCTCCGCGGCTCTGAAGCTCGGGCAAGACATGCAAAGACTCGAGCAATGGCTCCGGATCACTCTCTAGATGGGTGAGCGCAAATCCAATCACCGTTCCCGCCTGGTCCTCAGCCACGAGTAGCAAGATGCTCGGTTGGGGTAGCTGCTTTCGCAGCGTCGCCAGCTGCGCAGGTTGATCGAGGAAAGGACGCAAGGCGGGAGGGTCGATGAGCGGGCCGTATGTTGCCGCCCAGCTGCGGACTTTGATCCTGCTGACGGTAGCCAGGTCGTCCGTAGTCGCTTCGCGGACCGAGAACTCCGGGGTTGCCAACGTCAGCGGGGCGAGGGAGGCTCCGAGCACCACACATAGAGCTCGTCGCATATCCGCCCGCCTTGTACCAGCCGCTCGTCGTCGGTGATCGCCGCGTCCCGGATCCGGTCGAAGGCTGCTGCAACTTCGGCAATTGCGGGTGGGGTCTCGTCGTCCAACGGCACGTCGATCGCGCGAATCATCTCTCCCATACGGCGGAGGGCAGGGTCCCGTAGCTCGTACTTCTCGATCAACACTTCGAACGTGCACTTGCCTCCATGGTGCCCAAGTTCAGCGCCTCGTATGTCGAACGGAATCGCCTCGAGAGGCATGGGATCCCGGTTGTGGTCGATGAATTCGAAGGAGGCTTCCGGATCGATAAAGCGCCGGATGGCCCAGGCGGTCGCCATCCTGTCGACATGGACTTTGGCGCGGGTGACAAAACGCAACTGAGTCATCCCTTTCTGGCGCTGACGCCGATACGGGTGGCCGATTTTGGCGCGATCGACGCGCCGCGCATTGCGCGCTTGATTCGCACTTCATCGCCTTCAGGCAGTTGACCCACAGGAAGGACCCAAGCATCGCCGCCCGCGTCCGTGATCTCTTCAGCGATCCAGTCCATCTGCTCATGCAGGTGATCCGAGTAGGCAACCACGGCCGAGCCGGGCGTCAGAGGCACCGCGCCCAGCCGTCTCAGGCGTCTCCACGCAGCGACGCGCGGCGTGCTCACGCCTGAAGGCAAGCGCCAAACCAACACGAGCCAACGGAATTCGGTGGAGATCCCGGCAGTGTAACCTAGGTTACCGATGCAACCTAAGTTACATCGCTTCGGCGCTATCAACCCGGGGCGGTTGTTGTTCACACCGGACTTGCCGAGACAGGTGTGGCTGCTCCAGGCAGGCGTGACGCTGAACTTCTTCGGCAACGGGCTCGTGGCTCCCTACCTGGTCATCTATCTCCACCTTGTTCGCGGCCTCCCGCTCCCCCTGGCTGCCTTGGCAATCGGTTCGGGCGGAATCCTCGCCACGGTTTCGGGCCTGGTCGTGGGACCTTTGATTGACCGTTTCGGCGCGAGAACCTGTGTCTCGCTGGCAATGACTGCCAACGCAATGGCGTATGCCGCCTACACGCTGGTCGACACGAGCTGGCAAGCGTTTGCCGTCGGCCTGGCGGTGGGCGTCGGAACCGGCGCTTACGGTCCAAGCGTTCAGGCGCTGCTCTCGGGCGTCGTCCGCCCAGATCAACGCGCGGCGGCTTTGTCGCAACAACGTATGAGCGCAATCATCGGGCTGAGCCTCGGCGGCCTTGCAGGCGGGCTGATCGTCGCGAGCGGATCTCCAGACAGCTACTCGCTGATCCTGCTGCTTGACAGCGCCACCTTCGTCGGTTTCGCCGCGCTCGTGCGCTTCCTTCCGAGCGGGCCGGCTGCAGGCAGCCGCGGCTCTGGTGAATATCGCCTCGCGATCCGCGACCGCAACCTGCGCTTTCTTGCTGTGGTCAATCTTGTGATGGTCAGCGCAGGGATCGCGCCCATCCTGCTGCTCTTGCCCGCCTTCGCCAGAGGGACGTCAAACGTGCCCGCAGCCGCAATCGGGCTGATCTACGCAGTCAACACCCTGGTCATCTTGGTCACGCAGCTGCGGATAACCAAGAAGGTGGCGGGCCTGCCGCCAACAACATCGTTGGCCATCGGTGCCATAGCGTGGGCAGCTGCATGGTCGCTGATCGCCGCCACCGGGTGGCTCTTCCAGGGTTGGCTCGCGGCCGGAGTGCTCGCGCTGGCGATGGCTGTGTACGCGATAGGAGAATGCATCTACACCGGCGTTGTGACACCCACAGCTGCAGCGATGGCCCCTGAAAACATGCGAGGGCGCTACCTGGCAGTAATGGGGTTCGCCTGGCAGGCGGGCTTCATGATTGGACCGCCCGCCGGCGCCTCACTTTTCGGCCTCACACCACTTGCCTTCCCGGTGGTGGCCGCTGCGGTTTGCGCGACCCTGGCGCTGTCCGTCGGCCGCCTCGGTCATGGCTTGGATGAAGCCAGGCGGCTGTCACACAGGCCTCGAAGCGGGTGACTCACTCCAGCGACTTCAAGTGGGTGACCAGGCCGGGGATCGGCTCATAGCCACTTTGCTTTCAACTTCACTCGGAGGTCACTGTTTCAAGAGAACCAGTGAAATCTCAAGGGTGATCTGAGGATCAACAACCACGAAGTCGGATGCCTGAGGGACATCGATGCCGTAGGCTCGCGCATCCACGGTTGTCCTCCCTGCTGCGGCCACTTGCCCGCTGGCAAAACGGAGGTCAAAAGGAAACGTCGCTGGAAGGCCGCTACCGTTCAGCTCGAGTGCGCCTGAGACCTTCATCCGAACCGTGGATCCAAGCGCGATCTCGGGGTTGAGGGCCGCGGGAAAGGGTTGAAAAACCCCATAAGGGTGTGCCGCCACGTTGAGCAAATCGCGCGTTATCTCATCGCGGTCGGCGACATTGAAGCCTGGCAGGTGGTCGACACTTCTGAAGCTGTCCAGCTGGACAGCAACGCAGCCAGTCACAAGCTGTGCATTGCTTGCGTCGCCCATCACAAGCAGCCAACCTCTCACGCGGTCAGTGCGCGCGACAGCCTCATGAGGCGAAGGCAAACCGGCGAACTTCTCGTGCGCGCGGTACCCGACCAGCGATGCAGGCTGGACGACCCACAGGCCCGCGACGTTGTTCTTGGTTCCTCCGACAGGCATGGCAGGTGGCCTGCAGACCTGGCTCAGTGGATCGCCACTCGAGGGCGGTGGCGCCGGAGTTTGACTGACGGGACTGATCAGCCCCAGTGGCTGCGGCCGGTCGTGGAGGACCCACCCGTAAGCGCCGGCACCACCGATGAGGAGGACAGATCCTGCAGCTGCGATGAGCTTCCAGCGCCCAACAAACTTCACGCGCTCCATACACCGACCGGCGGGCGCAGGTTCCCGCTCCGGTCGCCGGAAACGCCCGCGCTACTGGGTTCTGCGGCCTCGGAACAAGCCGACGAGCCAGATGACGGCGAGGATGACGATGGCGATCCAGATCAGGTTGACCAGCGCGCCGGCAGCGTGGAACAGGAGCCAGAGAACGAAAAGGATGACTGCAGCGACGATCAGCAGGTGGATCACTTGTTTACCTCCAGGGGGTGGTGATCAGCTTGCTTTGGCCTTGAAGCTCTCGAACGACTCGGCGACGAGATCACTGACACGGCCAGGCACAGGCTGGATGGCGATGGTCAGCTGCCGGAGGGCCCGGCGACCCGCGTCAAGCGCTGACTGCCGGCGCGCGGAGCCCTTGACCGGGTCCATGAAGTAGACGATCACGCCGCCGACGGCGGCGGCACCCAACATTCTGCGCAAGCTGGCAGCGGGTTGGATCCGTCTGATGGGCTGCGTCAAGTCAATGTGGCCAAGGGCCGTCGTCATTCGTTGAGCCAAGGGCCGTGCGGACTCAACAATCGGGGAAGCGGCCCGGCCGGCCTGCATCGCACTGTCCCTACTCTCCCTCAATAGCGAGGAAAGTTGCGCACGTCGCTCAACGCCGAGCTCCGGGTCGTAAAGGTAGGCGGCAAGGCCGCCCAGGGCTGCACCGATGGCTAATCTTTTCATTGCCTGTAGAGAGAACGCCGCCGAACCCGAAAGTGGCGGTTTTGTATTGGAAAATCTGCTGGATACATCCGAACAAGCCCTGTGAGACTACGGGCGGGTGCCATATCCAGCTGCGGCGGGCGACTTGCGTGACTTCTACATCCTCGCCGGTGCGGCGGCCGCAACCCTTGTTGGCGTTCTGTTCGTGGGCTTGTCCTTACACCCCCGGATCGTGATCGCGGCTTCTGAAGTCCGCTGAAAATCTGGTGGACCCGAGGGGATTCGAACCCCTGACCTTCTGAATGCCATTCAGACGCGCTCCCAACTGCGCCACGGGCCCACGACAGGGAAGACAAGATGATACCGCCCGCCTTCGAGCCAACCTCTTGCGTCGCTACCATGCAACAGGACCGGATGAAGACAACCGAAATTGATCCAAGCGTTTTGAAGGGCGGCGGCCACCTGGCCGTCCCCGACGAGCCTGGACCGCATCCCGGCGTCGTCGTCATCCACGAGGCTTACGGGCTCAACGAAAACATCAGGGACATCACAGGGCGATTTGCCGACCAGGGCTACGCGGCCCTCGCTGTCGACCTCTTCAGCGGTCGCAACAAGACAATTTGCATGGCCCGCTACATGGCCGGGATGCTGGGCGGCTCGGTCAACCGCCACGGAATCGCCGACTTGAAGCAAGCTCTCACCCACCTTGCTGCACTGCCAGGTGTCGACTCTGCGCGGATCGGCGCCATCGGCTTCTGCATGGGGGGCGCGTTCGCCATTGCGTGGGCCTGCACCGATCGGCGTCTGAAGGCGATCGCCCCCTTCTACGGCGCCAATCCCAGGCCGCTGGATGTGCTCGAGCGGGCTTGCCCTGTCGTCGGCTCCTATCCCGAAAAGGACTTCACCGCCAGCGCCGGCCGCACCCTTGACGAAGCGCTCGATCGACATGGCATCGCCCATGACATCAAGATCTACCCTGGTGCCGGCCACTCCTTCTTCAACGACCGCAGCCGCGCACATCACAAGGAATCAGCTGCAGATTCGTGGACCCGCGTGTTGACGTTCTTCGAGGAGCACCTCGCGAGTTAAGCCAGGCGCGTGATGAAGAACATCGCCGCCGCTCCCCCGATCGTCAAGAGCAACCCGGTTGCAGGCGCGAGCTCCTTGGCTCGCGGCAACAGCGTGCTCGACGCGGCATAAATAAACAGGCCCGAGAAGAAGCCGATCGCTATTGGGAACACCTGGTCAGGCACCGGAACAAACGACGCAAAGAGCGCGCCAAGGATTGGAGCGAGCGCATCGGCCACCAGCAAGGCGCGCGAGCGGCCGGCAGTTTGACGGTGGGTGATCATGTAGGAGACGGTGTTCAAGCCGTCGGAGAAGTCGTGGCCGATGACGGCCGCCGCAACGAGGAGGCCAAGCGCTGAATCCACGCGGAACCCCAGCCCGATGGCCAGGCCGTCAAACACGCTGTGGACCACGAAGCCACTGGCGCCAATCAGGCCCGCACGGTCCGGCGCCTCACTTTCCTCGTGGTGGTGATGCAGGAATCGCTCAAGTGTGTAGAAGGCGAGAAAGCCCACCAGACACGCGCCGACCGGAATCTGCGCCGAAAGGTTGATCTCGGCGGCGCGCGCAATCGCTTCGGGCAAAAGGTCGAAGAACGCCGCCCCGAGGACGATCCCGCCCGCCAGAGCGGCCAGCGCCTGCACGCGGCCGGGCCATCGGAGCGCAGCAAAGCCTCCGGCGACTGTCGAGAAGAATGCGATTCCAGCGAACCCGATCGCCAGCCAAGTGCTCAACGCGACTCCTACCTGCACGCCGGGCACAGCCCGGAGAACAAGAGGCGGTGCCCGGTGACGGCGAAGCCCGTTCCCTTCTCCACTCGCTCTTCGGCGCGCTCCAGCAGGCAATCGGGCAACGAGGACACCGTTCCGCACTCGTCGCAACGGACGTGGTCGTGATGACGTCCCGCGAGCTCATACCGAACCCGGCTGTCGCCAAGCGCCACCTCGTCGATGACACCTCGCCGCTCGAGCCAGTTGACCGCCCTGAACACCGACGAGTAGTCGGCGGAAAGGCCAGTCTCGAGGACGCCTGCCTGCAGGTCCTCTATCGACCAGTCATGCCGGTCGCTGCTTTCGAGCAACGCTCGAACCGAGTCGCGCACATGGCTTGGCCGTGCCATCGCCGGTAGCCTAGCAGGTTATGCAATTCACTTGCATTACGCGACGGAGGGAGGTTACCGAGTACGCGCGGGCCAGCGCCTCCGGCGGCTGTGGTTGACCGCGGCCGGCTGAGCTGTGCGGTGCGCCGGCTGCATCGGCCTGTTGCGCTCCCTGTACTGCCAGCTGCCTTCCTCCAGCAGCCGGTTGGTGTCCAGCTCGCGGATGTCGGGCGCTCCCTGACGGCTGAGCTTGACCCAGGCGACCTCGTCCTCCGGTGTAACGAAAGTAAGCGCGCGTCCCGCCTCGCCCATGCGTGCGGTGCGGCCAACCCGGTGAGTCAGCCAATGGGCCGAATCGGGCAGCTCGAAGTTGACGACGAGCCCGACGTGATCCACATCGATGCCCCGTGCCGCTACATTCGTGGCGACGAGGATCTGGCTGCGGCCCTCGCGAAACGACGCCATCGCCCGATCGCGAGTCAGCTGGGAAAGGTCCCCCTGCAGCTCGACGGTGTTGTGCCCGAGCTGGCGCAGGTTGTGGTTGAGCTTTTTCACACCATGCTTGGTGCGGCCGAAGATAATCGCGGTCCCGGCATGACGGTGGAGCAGCCGGCTGAGCGTCTGCAGCTTGTGCTCGCGCGCCACACGCAGCATGGCGTGCTCGAGCGTCGGGCCGCCCTCGGTCTTCAACCTGACCTGCACCGCGTCATGCGTGTGCTTCTCGGCCATGTTGCTGACCCAGCTCGGCATCGTCGCGGAGGCGAGGACCGTCTGCGGCTCATAAGTGAGCCCAAGCAGTTTTTCGACTGATGGCGCGAACCCGGCGTCAAGCATCTCGTCGGCCTCATCGAGGACGAGGTACTCGACACGGGACAGCGACACCTTGCCCTGGCTGACCAGGTCGAGGATCCGGCCCGGCGTCCCGACCACCACGTCGACTCCAGTCTTGAGGGCGAGACGCTGCGTGGCATATCCAACACCGCCATAAAGGACGCAGGAGCGAAGGTCGCATCGCATCGAGCGGAGCACTTTCTCCACCTGCAGCGCGAGCTCGCGAGTCGGCGTGACGATCAGGGCCTTGGGGCCGGCGCCGCGCCGTGGCAAGCGCTCGATCATCGGGATTAGAAAGGCAAGGGTCTTTCCAGATCCAGTGGGCGCTTCGATGACGACATCGCGCCCCTGCATGAGGGCTGGAATCGCTTCGGCCTGGACTTGAACTGGCTCGTCGATTCCGAGGGCGGCCAAAGCCGCGAGGGTATGCGGGCCGACGCCCGCGTCAGCGAAAGATGACAACGTGTTCTCCTGATCCTCTCCAAGGTCGTATTTGCCGCGACGATCAGGACACCGTTACTGCGACGGCGAGAGAGGACCCGAGCATGCGGGCCGGCGAGAGCCGGCCGAGGAACTCAGTCTACCGGTTTGCTGGAAACCCCGTTTCCGCGATGATCAAAATCACATGAAGATCCTCGTCACGGGCGGCACCGGCACGCTGGGACGCGAGGTTGTGATGACGCTCCGCGAGTCTGGCCATGGGGTACGAATTTTGAGCCGGAAACCGGGCGCGGGGGACGACTGGGTGCAGGGTGACCTCACCGGTGTTGCCGGCCTCGACAGGGCTGTGATCGGCATAGATGCCATCGTCCACGCGGCCTCGGCAACGGCCCAGCCGCTGCGGTTGCGCGCAACCGATGTGGTCGGCACGCGCCGCTTGCTCGCTCTGGCGCGCGAGGCAGGCGTCAGGCACGTGGTCTACATCTCGATCGTCGGCATCGACGGCGTGGCCTACCCTTACTACAGGTACAAGGTCGCCGCCGAGGCCGTCGTGCGCGAGAACATCGTTCCCTGGTCGATCCTGCGCGCTACCCAGTTCCATACGTTGATGGAAGCCTTTCTCTCCGCGTTCACCGTGCTGCCAGGTGTCGCGACCGTGCCGTTCAAGTGGCAGTTCCAACCGGTCGACCCGCGCGACGTTGCCAAGCGCCTTGCGGTGGTCGCCACAGGCGAGCCGAGCGGGATGTTGCCCGACTTCGGAGGTCCTGAAGTGAGGGACTTCAAAAGCCTCGCCGCGTCTTGGCTGAAGGCACGCAATTCCAACCGACGGCTTGTCAATCTGCCATTGCCGTTCAAATTCAGCCGCCAGTGCAGCGCGGGCCGCCTTCTCTGCCCCGACCACCGCGACGGCACTACGACATTTGAGCAGCACCTGGAGAGGAGGTACGCTCCGATCCGATGAACCAGCTGGTCGAGAGGTTCGGCCGCACCGGCTTTGCAGCGCTCAGCAGCCTGATCTGGGCGCTGCCCATGGCCGCTTGGGCAGGCTCTGCTGACCTCTCGCCCATCGACAAAACGCCTTATCCGTGGATTGCCCTCTCCATCGGGCTCGTGATGCTGGTGGTGTGGCTCGTCCTGCTGAGCCGGCTGCGGAGCATTCCTGTGTCCTCGCGGGAGCGCCGATTTGACATCGCTCAGATGTCGCGCTCCGAGAGGGTTTGGATACTTGCCGCCGCCGCTTTCGGAACCGGGCTCATCGCATGGCTGAACGCTGCCGCAACCGTTGACTGGGCCCCGCTGGGGGCGGCTGTCGGATCTGGCAAGCCCGGGCCGACGCTGTTTGCGTTTGCCTTAGCGGTCTTTTTGATCGCAATGGTGGTCGGGATAGCGGTGTCGTGGCGTAAGGCCGGCGCCGCTTACCGCACACGGACCCGGTAGCGCTATCGCGACTGTCCTAGCGCGTCTCCGCCCTCTTAGCGAGGTTAGACAGCAAGGCGCCGAAGTCCTTTGCGACCCCAGGACCGAGCATGCCGCCCAGGAAGCCCAATGGTCCCTTGACCTCGACGGTCTGGCTGATTTTGGTCTCGGCTCCAACTGGCTCAACTCGACAGTTGAATCGGAAGGTGGTTCCAGGGATCACGTTGGTTTCGAGAACGAAGCCTCGGCCTGGTTGAACGTCCAAGAGCCGCATCTTGTGGTGCTGGCCCGCCTTGGTGTGCATGATCGCGGTGCTGCCCGTGGCAAACAGCCCGTGAAGCTCCATCGTGTCGACATTGGGGTTCCACTCGCCCCACTTGGAGGTATCCGACCACACCGCCCAAACCCTGTCGGCGGGAGCGGTGCTCACAACTGATGTTCCGTACTCGGCCATCGAGGCGATTCTAGTCTTGTCGGAGCGGCCTAGCCCTCGGCTACCGAGAGGGGCCTAACGACAACGGGTGATGCCTTTTCCCTCGTCCAGTTGAGGAAGACGATCACGCCAAGCAGCAGCGCTGTGCCCAGCAGCTGGACCGGGTAGATCGGCTGGTTGAATCCCCACGGCGGCGGCGCTGAGGCGATGAGCGTCGCAGCCACGGGGTAGGCCATCTCGGCGATCGTGGCGAGCGATGCAGGGGTCTTCGAAAGCGCCCGGTAGTACAGGAGCAGCGCGAGCAGGCCGGGCACGATTGCTATGGCGAGAAGGTTGGGCACGAAATCGCTGAAGCTGTAGTGGCCGAAGCCGCCGAGACCGTTCTGGACCAGCACCACAATCACCAGCACCGGCAAAGCCAGCGTGAAGCGCAGAGACGTCATGCTCCAGAACGAGATCGAGCCGAGCGCGAAACGGCCGAGCACTGTGCCGCTTGCCCAGAGCGCCGCCGCGCCAAGAGCGAGCAGCCCGACCTCGAGACGTCCGTTCTGCAACGCCGATACCGGCGACAGTGGATCGCTGGCGAACAGCACCATGTATACGGCCGCGATCGCCACTACGGCCGCCGGCCAGAACCAAGGCCGGCGACGCTCGCCGAGAATGATCCAGGCAAGCACAATCGCAATCAACGGTTGGGTCTGCTGGAGCACGAATGTCTCCGCGAACAGCTGGTGCTGGGCAGCGATCGAGAAGGAAGCGGTGAACAGGATGGTCGCCAGCGCCTGCGCCCCGGCGGCGATGATGACGACCGCAGTCCATCCTCGTGCGCCCAAAGCTCGCAGCTCGTGACGGCTGCGGATGAGCACCGGAAGCAGGAAGAGGGTGACCAGCGCGTCTTCGGCGACCACGATCTGAGTAGCGCTCAAGTGCTGGACGAGCTGGTTGCGGAAGTAGGCGTCCGACGCCCACAGGGTGGCCGCAATAGCGACGAATACGACCGCGTACCTGTCGATGAGTCGATTCACTGGCCACATTTCAAACGCCGGCAGGAGCCGATTGCTTCCACGGTCACTCCCGCCGGCGGCTCTGCAGGGCCGCCTCGATGACTTCTGCAGCGCGGGCATCGCCAGGTCGACCTCGTTCGCGAAGCCGGTCGGCGACCTTCTGCTTGGTCACCGCGGAACCGGCAGGTCCGTCCTTGAACTTGACGTGCCGGCGGACGATTTTCAGACGCATCGTTGCGAGCCGCTGCAGGCGAGGTCCGTAAAACTCGCCCATCTTGACGGGCTCGTAGGCGCCTTCTGGCTCATAAGCAGTCAGCAGTCTTTGCAGAGCGCCGGCGACGTCGTTGGGGTCGGTCGAAACATGCTCCGCGCTGCATTCGAACGCGACAGCTCGAAAGTGAAGGGTTGCACGGCCTGCGTCCCGCTCGTCCACCCAGTCGTGTGGCGACCAGGCGAGAAAGTCCGAGACGAGGAATGTCACATGGGGGTTGGCGCGAACTGCGCCAAGCGTGGGATCGGCCTGCACGCAATGCAGCTCGATCATGTCGTCGGTCTTGACAAAAGGAAGAATGCTCACCTGGGGGTATTCATCGGGTGCGCAGGCGATCAGCGTGCCATGACGCATCTCGGCGACGAAACGGTCAGCGGCTTCCTGGTCGGGCGGGTAGTTGGAGCTGGCGAACATGCCAACAGTTTGGGCTTCGGGCCCGGCGGAGTCTTTAGCCTTCGTCCTCAGCGACGGCCGCCTCGAGAGCGACGTCAGGGTGCTGCACCACGTAGACCTCTTCGTGGCGATCGTGACCTTCCAGCCGGCGCTTGCCTACGCTCACCAGGCGGATGTCATCCCTGAGGATGTCGGCCACTATCGAATAGGTGGTTTCCGAGACCAGGATCTGGTTGCCGACCGCCCGACGGCGCAGCTTGGCGCAGCGGTTCACTGCCGGCGCCCGGTAGTCGCGGTCCTGCGCATCCGCTTCACCGGTCAGGATCGCCATCCGGACGCTGATTGGAATCTGTTCATTCCACGGTTCAGACATCAGGGCCTTTTGGGCGGCCACGGCGGCAGCCACTGCGTCGGTAGCCCGAAGAAAGACTGCGAAAAAGCTGTCCCCTTCCCCGCGCTCCTTCAGGACGATGCCTCCGTTGCCTTCAATCGCGGCGGTCAGTAGCTGATCGTGGCGCTTCATCGCGACGTACATCTGGGCCCGCTTCTGAAGCCAGATCGGTGTCGACTCGACCACGTCGGTCATGAGGAAGGTGACGATTCCGTCCGGCAGCAAAGCGTTCGAGTCGCCATTGACAGCGGACGGCGCATGGAGGGCGACGTCCCCGCCGCCGTCTCGAGGATTCAGATTCGCAACGACGCCGAGATAATCGTCGATGGTCTTTGCGCGGCGAAAGAAGTGGACGTTGTACGAGGGCACGAAGCTCCAGGTCGAGAAATCGTCGTCCGCCTCGCCTTCTCGACAGATGTCGGGCGCGATATTGAGCAGCCTGCCGAGCTTGGCGGTCCCTTGTGAGTCGAGCTTGAGATCTCGCGCGGCGCCTTCGCTTGTCAGCCGCTCCAAAGCCTGGTCGGCATCGACGGAGAGCTGGACGGCTTGCATGAAGATATCGAGGTCCGCCTGCGTGTCACGACAGCGGTGAAGCTGCTCCAGGCTGAGCGCGACCTCGGTTTCGCCGTTGGAAGTGCTGTCCGGCGCGAACATGGCGATGACCTTTTCGAAGCTGTCGTCCACGGCAAGGTCCCGAGAGGTGCGCTGATAAAGCTCGCCGACGGCCGGCCACTTCCCGTTGATGGTGAGGTAGCTCGCGACGGCCTGCTCGTAAAGCCAGGCCGTGCCCCCCAGTTGCAGGTCAACGTCAAGGGCGGCTTCCAGGAAGGCGACCATCGTTCGGTACAGCTCCTGGACGAAGGTGAATCCACCAACACCCGCGACTTTGATCTCACGGTCGAGCCCAAGGGAAGGGTTGGCTTTCGCCGTACCGTCTGAGTAGCTGAATGCCTCGACCGCCACCAGCTCGCCATGGTTCCGAAGCTTCACCCGCGTCTGCGAAACCCGCTGGCCCGGCCCTGTGACGTCAGGGTTGTCGGCAACATGGACCAGGCCGCCTGGGCCCCAGGCGCGCTGGATCGGCGCCCGAAGCTGTGAGATCAGCCCGTAGAAGCGCTGGATGAAGGCCAGCGCCTCTTTTCCTGCACCCATGTCATAGCTGTCCTGACGGACGGCACGCAGGTCGTCTTCCCAGGCAGCGGTGACGGCCGATCTCAATGCGACGACGCCGGGTTGCATATGTGTCTCCTGAGCCGAGCGCTCGACTCCAAGTTGACGGGGCGCGGCAGGACAGGGTAGCCCCCCAGGGGAACTTCTGCTACGTCCAACGTGTCAGCTCGGCCTTTCGGTCCTTTTGCAGAGCTCCACCCCGGCCACGCAAGCGTGGACGCCCCCGCCCCGGGGGAGGCTACCCGCCGGATCTGTTTGACACCGCCTACTTGGCGGTGGGATGTTTAGCGGCATGACCGCCGACAAGGACCATGCCATCGAGACGATGCAGGTCGAGGAGCGGCGCTATCCGCCGTCACCCGAGTTCGCCAGGCAAGCGAATGCCCAGCCGGATATCTATCAGCGGGCCTTCGACGACTTCTGGACCGAAGAATCAAAGAGGATCTCGTGGCTGCAGCCATGGACGAGCCTGTACGAGTGGAAGCCCCCTTATGCCAAGTGGTACCTAGGCGGCAAGCTGAACCTCTGCCAAAACTGCGTCGACCGCCACGTCGAGGCGGGCCGGCAGGACAAGGTCGCCTTCTACTGGGAGGGTGAGCCCGAGAACGACCGGCGCACGATCACCTTTGGCGACCTTCAGAAAGATGTCGTGCGGTTTGCGAACGGGCTGAGGAAGGTCGGCGTGAAAAAAGGCACCCACATCGCGATCTACATGGGCATGATCCCCGAGCTGCCGGTGGCCATGCTCGCATGCGCCCGCCTGGGGGCGCCGTTCACCGTCGTGTTCGGCGGCTTCAGCGGCGAGGCGCTGTCAGACCGCATGAACGACATGCAATGCGAGGTGATGCTCACCCAGGACGAGGGATGGCGCCGAGGCAACCGCGTGCCTCTCAAAGCCAACGCGGATGCCGGCATGGACTCATCGCCCACCGTCAAAACGTGCGTGGTTGTCAAGAGGACCGGCGGAGACATCACGATGAAGGAAGGGCGCGACGTCTGGGCGGAGGATGTCATGAATGGCCTTCCAGACGACCCTGCCTCGTGCCCTTGCGAGCCCATGGACTCGGAGGATCTCCTCTACCTTCTATATACGAGCGGGACGACGGCCAAGCCGAAGGGAATCATCCACACCACCGGCGGCTACCTGGTCGGCGTCTCGACCACCCATCACTACATCTTCGACATCAAGCCGGACTCGGTCTATTGGTGCGCGGCGGATATCGGTTGGGTCACCGGTCACAGCTACATCGTTTTCGGACCGCTCGCGAATGCGACCACCGGCATCATCTACGAGGGCACGCCCGACTTCCCCGAAAAGGACCGATGGTGGAAGATCGTTGAGCGCTACAAGCCGGACATTCTCTATACGGCGCCCACCACGATCCGCACGCATATGAAGTGGGGCCCGGAATACGCGGCCAAGCACGACCTGAGCTCGCTGCGATTGCTGGGCTCCGTTGGCGAGCCCATCAACCCCGAGGCCTGGGTTTGGTACCGCGAGCACATCGGCGGCAACCGAACCCCGATCGTGGACACCTGGTGGCAGACCGAGACGGGGATGATTCTGATCACCCCGCTGCCAGGCATCACCACACTCAAGCCGGGATCGGCCACCAAGCCATTCCCCACCATCGACGCGGCGGTTTTCGACAATGCGGGCAAGGAGGTACCGCCTGGCGGAGGTGGCTATCTCGTGATCCGCAAGCCGTGGCCCGCGATGTTGCGCGGGATCTACGGCGACCCGAAGCGATTCGAAGAGACTTACTGGAGCAGGTGGAAGGACACCTACTTCGTCGGCGACGGGGCTCGAATCGACGAGGACGGCGACTTCTGGTTGCTCGGGCGTGTCGACGATGTGATGAATGTCTCGGGCCATCGAATCTCGACGATTGAGATCGAGAGCGCACTCGTCAGCCACAAGGCTGTGGCTGAAGCCGCAGTCGCCGGCCGCAACGACGCTCAGACAGGACAGGCCATCGTCGCGTTCGTCACCCTAAAGGGCGGCCAGGAGGGATCGCCCGCGATGATGAAGGAACTGCGCAACCACGTCGGGACCGTGATCGGAAAGTTCGCCGCCCCAGCCAACATCGTGTTCACTCCTGAGCTGCCGAAGACGCGCTCGGGAAAGATCATGCGCAGGCTCCTGCGCGATGTCTCCGAGAACCGACCACTTGGCGACACCACGACACTGGCCGACCCGACAGTGGTCGCTGAGATAGCCCGGCGGGGCAAAGAAGAAGCCTCCAAAGAAGAGGGGTAGACGCGGCTCCATAACGGTTAGCCCAAACTTGCCCAAGTGACGCTCGACCCCGCGATTGAAGCCAAAGCGCCCAAGGATGAAGTCAAGGCTTCCGACCGTCCGGTGGTGGCGACCGGCACCTCGAAGCGCCCCAGACGCAGGCTGCCCGCCATCAATGCCCTCGCCGCCTTGCTCGTCTCCGCCGCAGTGCTCTACGTCTCCTTCTTTGGCGCTGGGTCTGCCCTACCTGCATTAGGACCGACTTTCAACCCCACGACCGGCGCCTGGACGATGGCGGCTGATGCGACCAACCCCGTAAATCAGACGCTGACGATCACTGGGCTCGAGCAACCGGTTCGCGTCACATTCGAGCAAGACGGCACTGCCCACGTCGTGGCCCAGACCGATCGCGACCTTTTCGTAGCAGTCGGTTACGTGCACGCCCGCTTCCGACTGTTCCAGATGGACCTGATGCGGCGTCAAGGTGAAGGCAGGCTCTCAGAAGTCGTGGGAAAGGCAGCCCTTGACAGCGACCGGTTCGAGCTCCAGCTCGGCCTGCTTCGAACCGCCCAGAAAGAATGGTCTCAAGCCGACGACGTGGCAAAGATCGCGCTGAACGCGTACGCGAGTGGCGTGAACGACCGGATCGAGGAGGCGAAGCGCCTACATCAGCTCCCAGTGATGTTCACCCTGCTCGGCTACGAGCCGCAACCGTGGACACCTATCGACACCCTGATCATCAAAGGCGACATGACCCAGACGCTTAACTTCACTGACACGCCGTTGGTGATGGCGCTGCTGAATCAGTCGCTTGGGCCGGATCTCACATCCTCGTGGTTCCCCGTCCTGCCGCCGAATGCTCAATCCCCTTACGACCCAGGGCCGTACCCGTCCCAACCCGCCGTCGCTCCCATCGCCGCGATGCGAGCGGTCACCGGTTCCGAAGCGGCGACTGCTGCGGCACTGCACGACCGCCTTGCCGCGCTGCCCCCCGGGCTCCTCGCGACTGGCGGTGCGAGCAATAACTGGGCGGTCGCGGGCGCCAAGAGTGTCAGCGGCGGAGCTCTGATGGCGGGTGACCCGCACTTGCACCTGACCCTGCCTTCGATCTGGTTCCAGCTGACGGAGGACTCCCCCGACTACCACACCAGCGGCGTCAGCATCCCCGGAACGCCGGTCGTCCTCATCGGCCACAACCAGCACATCTCCTGGAGTCTCACCGACGCGCAAAACCAGCAGACCTTCTTCTACGAGGAGAAGGAGGACTCAGCTCACCCTGGCCAGTACTTCTGGAAGGGGGCTTGGACTGACTACAGCACAGTCAATTACGACATCCCGGTCCTGGGTGGCCCGACCGAGCATCTCAGTGTGAAGCTGAGCGTCCACGGCCCGGTGATCGGCGAGCGGGGCCTGACCACGTCAGTGTGGTGGGCCGGCAATATCCCTTCGCAGGACTTCAGCGTCTTGATGCGGATCGGCCAAGCGTCCGACTACACGGGTTTTCGCGAAGCGCTGCGCGACTGGCGTTCGCCGACTCACAACTTCGTCTATGCGGACGACGGCGGCAACATCGGCCTTATTGCGGCTGGCTACTTTCCGCTCGTGGTTGGGGGTCAGCCCTGGTTGCCAATGCCCGGGACCGGTGAGTACGACGTGGTGGGCACTGTTCCCTACGACGATATCCCGCAGGTCTTCAACCCGCCAAGCAACATCGTCTGGAGCGCCAACCAACGCCAGGTGGGTCCCGCCTACCCCTACTACATAGGCACAGCGTCGAACTTCTTCGATCCGGGATACCGGGCCAACGAGATCCGCAGCGTGCTCAGCCAGGATCGCAAGCTCAGCGCCGCCGACATGATGGCTCTGCAGACCGACACGCGCGACTTTCTCGCGTCCGAGATCACCCCCCTGCTGGTGGAGGCGTTGACCAACGATCAGATCAGCTCACCGGAGCAGCAGGCTCGAGACCTGCTTGCAGGCTGGGATTTTCGGATGGAGACCGCCTCGGCGGCGGCCTCGATCTGGTGGACTTTCTGGCAGGCCTATCTCGCCGAAACATTCGATACGTACTGGAAATCACGGAACGTGAGTGTCGACCGCTCGGAGGTCAACGAAGCGCTCGGGCAAGACCTTGAAGCGTGGACGCTTCACGATCAAAGCAATCCAACCTTCAGCAAGGGAGGGGCCTCGCGAACCGCCGGTGATGTCATGCGAGTCGCCTTCCACACCGCCTTCAGCCAGCTGAAGGACAACCTAGGCACTGATCCCGCATCGTGGACGTGGGGCAGGATCCACAGCCGCGAGCTGGAGAATCTCGCCCAGGTTGACGGCTTGAGCTACGGTCCCCGCGCCGACCGCGGGGACGCAAACACTCCGCTTGCGGCGGGCGGCGATCCATCCACCCACGGTCCAAGCTGGAGGATGGTAGTGGACTGGGGCACGCACACCTTCAGCGGGATCTATCCGGGAGGCCAGAGCGAGAACCCAGCGTCGAGCTGGTACGAGAACAGGGTCGACACCTGGTGGAACGGCCTCTATGCGCCGATGCTGTCGGCCGAACAAGCAGGCTTCGCTCCCGGCGCGGCCACCTGGTCGATGCAACCATGAGGAACCCGGTCTGGTTGGTCATCGTCCTGCTCGCGGGCGTCGCGATCTCACTCGTCGGCCTCCTGCTCGGGATGTGGTGGCTGACATTTCCGGCCGGGCTGCTCATCGGGGTTGCGATTGCGCCGGCACGTCTTGCCGTCCCAACCGGGGCACTGGCCGGCCTTCTTGGCTGGATGCTGCCGCTGGCAGCCGATCAGGCGCGCTACGGAATCGGGCCCGCGGCGAGCAGCCTCGCCGCGATCATGGGGTTCACGGGTCAGGCGGCAATTCCGGTGATCCTCACGTGCCTGGTCGGCCTCATGCTGGGCTTGACCGGCGCATGGCTTGCGTCAGCCGCCCGCCTTCTGCTGATGCCCGCGACTCGCTAGCCCGCTATCTCTCTGTAGAGGGACTCCGTCTCCTCCGACGGACCGACACCCAGCTCGGTATCGAGGAGCCGCTTGCACTCCAGGTACGCGCGGATCGCCTCTCCGCGGTCGCCGTTCTTGACCTGCATGCGCATGAGCCTCCGGTAGCCCGACTCCCGGTACGGCTCCATCCGAACCACCTCTTTCGCGTGGGTCAATGCGAGCTCGACCTCGCTGTTCGCTGCAAGCGCTTCGACCCTGCTGTCGAGTGCTCTGACCAGCGCAGCGGACAGAGCTGCACGGCGACCTTCGACCCAAGCGCTGTCGTCGCCAGGCAGAAACGGCCGCCGAAGGATCGTCGTCGCGATCAGAGACGGTCCGTAAGCCCCTTGCGGGTTGCCGACGGCGACAGCACCCTCGGCGGAATCGACTCCCGCGAGGGCAGCCTCGACGTCCACCCAAGTGTCGGCCGGAGCCGAGAACTGGTAGCAGCCGAACGCGTTGCCGATGATGTGCGAGCGGACCAACCCCAGCGTCGCCAGGCTGGAGCGAAGCCGGCTGATGATCGCGCTGAGTGCGACCGTCCAGGAAGCCGGCAGATTCTCTGGCCAGAGCGCCTCTGCCAGCTCCGACTGCGTCACCGCCCTCTTTCTTTCGCTGACCAGGTATGCGAGCACGAATCGCCCTTGCGGCCCGCCAAGCTTCGACTCCCGTAGGAGGCGCCCATCTCGCTCCGCCTGCACCTCGCCGGTAAGG